>JACOEM010000011.1 GCA_024998565.1 Nitrospira sp. | reverse complement strand
CAGGTCGAAGAGCCGATCTATATTCGGCCGGCCGAGCGCGTGAACTGGCTGTAAGACTCACACTGACGAGAGAGGGCAACTTCTCTCGTTAGTGAAGGACCGCAGCACAACGAAGGCAGGAGGTTCGCAAGAACTTCCTGCCTTCGTACTTTGCAGCCCACATTTTCTGCCTGCCGACACTCATTGTTCCCGAATAGCTCGCGCATCTCCCTGAACGGGCAAGTGTCTGCGCAAGGATGCCGCGAGAGCTGGGATTCCCACTCTTCAACGAGCTCAAGCTACTGCCGCCCTGGAGCCCAGATTCCCCTCATCTCCCCAACACCTCAATACACTCGGCTTCACAGTGTATTCCGAGGCAACCGCCACTCCGCATTACAGCTGAAGCAGGAAGCCGGTTTATCCAGATGTTGACAGGAATTCGTCTGACCGCTATACTCTCAATAGTTGAGAACAGTTATCAGTATCGAGCAATTGACTGACTTAGACGCCCACAAGGACAACCGATCATCAGTGGGAGATGCCACTCATGTATGTTTGCTTATGTAAGGGCTTAACGGAATCAGATGTGCGGGCGGCCGGTCGTCAGGGCTTCCTGACCACCAGACAAATCGTTGCTGAATTCGGCTTGCGCGATAACGGATGCTGCGGCCGTTGCGCAAAGAATATCCATGAACTTGTGTCGCTGGCGAAGAGCCAGCTGGAGACTACCTGTCAGAATCCTGTGCGGTCCTAGAATCACTATCCAGAAGCAATCACGGCCCGCTCGAACCGGCCCGATTTCCCAGTGACTCGAATCCCCTCTTAACGGCACCGGCCACGTCAGCCACCCGCCGACCCAACTCGCGGGCGCCGGTCAGCTCTTGCGCATCGATCCCTGGACTGTCTCCTTCTGTTGTCGCAGAAGCGCCAAACGCACCACCACCGCCCACAATAATCATCTGATTCCCCAGCATCGCCGCAAGGATTGAGAGCATCGTCAGCTCTTTCCCGCTGGAAATCTGACCGCCGGTTGCGAACGCAGCCCCTACCTTGTTTTTCAATTTAAATTCAGGGAATACGCCGAACTTGAATTGCCAGTCGTCAATAAATGCCTTCATCTCACCGGCCATATTGGACCAATAGACAGGAGAGCCGAGCACAATGGCATCCGCGGCGAATAATTCCTCAGCCGTCACCTTCCCCACACGCTTCAGGGTCACATGCGTCCGGGACACCGATCGAGCACCCTCCGCGACCGCCTCGGCCATTCGCTCGGTATGCCCGGAAACAGAGTGATACGCCACCAGCACACTGATCGTGGGCGGGTCATCAGCAGCTTGAGCAATGATGGGCCAGGCCAGAAGACTGCTGACGCACAGAAGCAGCACTCGCCACAGCTGAATCATGACGCACCTCTAATTAGGTAAACAACAACCCTGACATCGGCTGGGCCAGGCCAAGAGCGGCCTGGCATATACTAGTCGCAACTTCGAATCGAGGAGTGGGGACGGGATCTCCGGACAACTCGCCCAACAGAACCGTAGCGCTTACCGACGAACAGTTTCTTCGTCCATGTGCTCTTCGACGGACACTTGGGTCAAGGTCCCGCGATAATCGCACTTGTGACAGCGAATTCTGAACTCCTCGATCCATTTTTCCTGCACGTAGGATTGGCGGCACTTCGGACACACAAATACGCCGCGCAAGTACAACACACGTCGCGTTTCTTTCATGAGCAACCTCCATCCAAGCCAAAGGATAGGGCGAGGATGGCATAGGGGCCGGCGAAATTGCAAGACAGCCTACGCACTGCCTCCAACCACGTTCTCCACCTTGACGACCTAGAAGGAGCCCGCTAGGATGCGGGCATGGTACCGATCACATCACACCATCCTGGTCACGCAGAGTCTCCAGGACTGTTGAAGATTGTCGTGGGCTGCCTTTGGGGAGTCGCCACGCTGTTTGGAACCTACTCCGGCTGGGCCCTTGATGCTCCGACCGACACACTGATTACAGTCAAAACACCGACCGGCACGCTGATTCAGGCTGAATTGGCAGATACCGCATTGAAGCGAGCCCAGGGATTGATGTTTCGGGAACATCTGGCTGATGACCGAGGTATGCTGTTCATCTTCGGCGACGCCCAGCCCTGGACATTCTGGATGAAGAATACCAAGATCCCCCTCGATATCATCTGGATGGACGCGAAGAAAACCATCGTCCATATCGAGCGAAACGTCCCCATTTGCACCAGACAGGACGACGGTTGTCCTCAGTACCACTCCGAGGAAGGGGCGCTGTACGTTCTCGAACTCGGCGGGGGCCGCGCAGCAGCGCTACAGCTTCAACGCGGCATGAAACTGAGCTTCAAACAGCCTTGACCATCCATCACAGCGATCACTGCGTCTTACGCGCCCCCCAGAAAAAGCTCTGAATGCGCTCGACGAGGGAGCGCGTGTGTGTGACTGCCGAAAGGACCGCTGCCTCACGAGACAGTTGCGCCTTCGCCGCCGCCGTCGCCGCCTGTCGACGGGCCACCACCTCGCCCATACGCTCGATCAGCCGGCGATCATCCTGAACAACCTGCAGCAAGGCCTGTTTGCCGACGGCAATGACCAACAGCTCCGTTGCAGCCGCCACCGTGGCCGAACGCGGCTCGCCGGTCAGTAACGACATCTCGCCGAAAAACTTCCCCGCGTCAAGCGTGGTCACCGTGGAACTGAGCCCCCCCTGTTCCAACCGCACATCAGCTGTTCCGGAAGCGATGACGTAGAGGACTTCTCCAGGATCCCCCTGACGAACCACCCGTTCACCGGGCAGGTAGGACTCCCACCGCGCTTCTTTGGCCAGTACTTCGAGCTGCTTGGCATCGAGCGCCCCCAAAAAGTCGACCGCCGCGAGCTGCGCAACCATGCGCCCGACCGCCTGCCCGTTCGCAACAACCTCCGGTTCGTCCGACTGATGCATCACACGCTGCGGGAATGGAATCTCAATGCCATTGCGCGCAAAGGCATGCCAAATGTACGTCCGCATCCGGCTTTCGATCATATCCCGCTGTGCGAAATCACCGATCGGAAATTTGATGCGATACTGGATCGCCGATTCATTAAATGCCGTGACCAGAGCGGTTGCTTTCGGGTCCTGCAATGCCCCTGGCACTGCCACAGCCGCCTCAAGCAATGTCGCACAGACCCGCTCAGGCGGAGTGCGATAAGCGGCATCGACATACACGCTGCAAAAATGCGTCGTCGTGGGCCTGCTGAAATTCGTCACCCCGCTCTGGATCACCAGATCGTTAGGCAGCGAGACGAGATCCTGAGTGCGAGTCAGCAGCGTCACATGCTCCATGCCGATGTGGGTCACAATCCCTTCACGATCAACCACCGTGATCCAATCCCCCACCTTCACAATCTTTCCCAGCTCGATTCCGGAAAAGAAGCGCGTCAGCGTATCTTTTAACGCGACACCGACCATCGCCGCCGCCACCGTCGGCAACGCCACCAGGGCCACGAGGTTGATCCCCATGACCAGCCAGAGGATCAGCACTCCGGCAGCCACCACTTCCGCGCCGATGAGCAGCTGCCGGACAATATCGGGGATATAGCGCTGCCCCCGTTCGATCAGCCATTCGCCGATGATCAGGGCATCAAGAATCGTAAAGAGAAAAAAAGAGGCGCCCAGCCAGGCCGCGACATCGAGTCCAGACCGGACAAAGTGCGGAATGTGGCCCACGAGGTCACTGCGACCGACCAACGCGGCGGTGACAAGCACCAGGCCCACACCGCCGGCATAGAACGGGAGCGGCGGCGCCGACTTGCCGCGTCGAGCCAACAGATAGGTCAGGCCCGTCAGCACGGCCGCCAAGCCGGCAAGCATCGCCAGCACCGTGCCGACCAGCAGCCCCAGACTCATGCGGATCTCATCTGATGCGGGGAGGAGAACACACGAACACCTCTCGAGTTAGGAGCGCTCTTGCCATGAGCGAACACGTCGCACGGTGATGATGCCATCGACCCTTTCAATCGCCTTCAGCACCCGAGCCAGATGTGCGGTGTCCAGGACCTCGATGATGAAATCCAGCATCGCCTTCCGGTCCTCGCGGGTCGTAATTTCAGCCCGACTGATATTGGCCTGACATTCGGAGATGGCCGTCGAGACATGCGCCAGCACTCCAGTCTTGTCTACGGCGATGACCGAGACCTTGACGGAGTGTGTACTGGGCGTGGAATGGTCCCACTCGACTTCGACCAGCCGGTTCTTGTCATAGTCCAACGCTTCCAAATTGGGACAATCCACGGTATGGATTGTGAGCCCTCGCCCCCTGGTGATATATCCCAAGATGCGGTCGCCCGGTACAGGATTGCAGCAGCGGGAGAGTTGCATCAACAGGTCTCGCGCGCCCTTGACCTGCACACCCGTGTCATCGGCCCGTCCGGTAACCGGCTTCGGAGGGGGCGGAACCTCGGGGGCGAGGGTCTGTCCTTCGGTCGCGACGGGCGGAATGATTTTACTCATGACCTGAGAGGTCGGTACATGGCCGAAGCCGACGGCCGCGGCCAGTTCCTCCGGCGTCTCATACCCGACCTGTTTGGCCACGGCCAGGAGTTGTTCCGATCGCATCATCTGCGCCGGCGCCAGGCCATGGCGGCGGAATTCGGCTTCCAGCAACCGCTTGCCGATCTCGATGCTGCGGGACTGCTCTTCGGCCTTGATCCAATGTTTGATCTTGGTTTTTGCGCGCGACGTGCGGACGAATTTCAACCAATCCCGGTGAGGCGTTTGATTGGCGGCGGTCAGGATCTCGACCATATCTCCGCTTTCCATCATATGTTTCAGCGGAACGATCTTGCCGTTCACTTTCGCCCCCACACAATGATCACCGATTTCTGTGTGGACGGAATAGGCGAAATCGACCGGAGTGGAGCCTTTGGGCAATTCCTTCACCATCCCCTGGGGGGTAAAGACGTAGACGACATCGTGGAAAAGATCCAGCTTGACCGAATCCATGAACTGACGATTGTCCGGCAAATCCTGATTCCATTCGACGAACTGGCGCAGCCAGCTAAACACCTTTCCGTCTTTCTCGTCGATCCGCCCATGCTCTTTATATTTCCAGTGTGCGGCGATGCCCTGTTCGGAAACACGATGCATCTCCTCCGTGCGGATCTGAAACTCGACATGCTCACCCTTGGGTCCGACGACGGTGGTGTGCAACGACTGATACATGTTGGATTTCGGAATCGCGATGTAATCCTTGAAGCGACCCGGCAACGGGCGCCACAGCGAATGGATGACGCCGAGCAGCGCATAACAGTTCATCTTGATGTCGGTAATGATGCGCAGCGCGGCAAGATCGTACACTTCCTCGAATGAGATCGATTGCTTCTCCATCTTCTGGTAGATGCCGTACAGGTGCTTGGGACGCCCGGACACTTCACCCTGCAAACCGGCCTCGGCCATGGCCTTTTTCACCAGGTCGATGACTTCGATGATGTACTGCTGCCGGTCTTCGTCCCGCTTCGCCACCAGCACACGTAAGGATTCGTAGACGTCCGGCTTCAGATGTTTCAAACAGAGGTCTTCCAGCTCGTTCTTAATCCAGCCGATACCCAGCCGATTGGCCAGCGGAGCATAAATCTCCAGCGTCTCCTGAGCGATCTGTTGCCGCTTCCCCTCGCTCAAATATTCGAGGGTCCGCATGTTGTGGAGCCGATCCGCCAGCTTGATGAGGACGACCCGGATATCGTCCGCCATCGACAGAACCATCTTGCGGAAATTTTCCGCCTGTTTTTCCTCGTAGTTCCGGAACGTAATCTTGCCGATCTTGGTCACGCCGTCGACGAGGTGGACGACGTCTTTTCCAAACCGCTGCTCCAATTCAAGCGGGGTCGCTAGTGTATCTTCCAGCGTGTCGTGCAGCAGCCCCGCGACGATGGCCGTCACGTCCGTCTTCAAATGGGTCAGAAGCCCGGCCACCGCCAGAGGATGACGAAAATAGGGCTCGCCGGATCGACGCATCTGCCCTTCATGGGCCTTGGCTGAAAAGTCATAGGCCCGACGCACGAGGTCCAAATCCGCCTCGACGTTATAGCTCTTCACCCGCTCGATCAATTGATCGAGTTCTGTCACCGTCTCATGCGGCATAATTACGACACCTCACCGCTCATACGGAGGGCCTTGATACGCAACTGCACCCGATCGTATCCGTTCCAATGATTGCGCTCGGGACTGAACGCCAGGTCCACCGGCCGACCGGCCCTCAACCCCAGCTCTTCAAACGAGCCCATGCGAAAGCCGATGCTATCGAAGATAAAGGACCGCCCTTGCCGCACACGCAACTTCAGGTGCTTCTCGCCGACGACTCGCGCATCCACCACATCCAGGCCGCGAACAGCCAATGTGGGCTCGGGATTGCCGGCCCCGAAGGGATGCAAGGATTCCAATTCCTGAATCAGGTCGAAATTGACATCCGTCAATTTCACCTCGGCATCGACGTGCAGGGTCGGCACCGTGCGAGCACCACCGGCCCACTGAGCCGCCACCTCACAGAACCGCCGGCGGAATTCCTCCAAGCGTGATTCCTTGAGCGTCAGTCCGGCGGCACTCGGGTGACCGCCATAGGCCTCCAGCAGATCCTTGCACTCGGACAATCCCTGATACAGATCGAATCCCTCCACCGTCCTGGCCGAGCCCTTCCCTATGCCCTGCCCGTCGATCGCAATCACGATGCTCGGACGATGGAACCGGTCCACCAAACGGGCGGCCACGATCCCGACAACGCCCAGATGCCAGTCACGCGAACCCAAGACGATCGCCGCGGCCGGCTCATCCTGCTTCAAATAGGTTGCCGCCTCACCGGTAATGCCTTCCTCGATCTGTTGCCGCTGGCGGTTCAACTGCTCCAACTGCTCAGCAATCTGCATCGCCTCCTGATCGGACTCCGTCGTCAATAGCCGCACACAGAGCATGGCATGGTCCAGCCGTCCCGCGGCATTCAACCGTGGCCCCAAACGGAACCCGATCGTCTCGCTCGTACAGGCCTTCGCGATACCGGCGACCTGCTTGAGCGCGCGAATTCCAGCGCGGGCCCCACGCGTGATCTGCGTCAGGCCTTCCCGCACCAGAATCCGATTCTCGTCCTGAAGCGGCACGATGTCGGCCACCGTTGCCAGCGCGACCAAATCCAAGCAAGAGTCGGGCTCCACTTCGCCGGATCCATAGCGTTGCTGGTATGCCGACACGACCTTGTACGCCAACCCCGCCGAGCAGAGTCCTTTGAACGGATAGATCGCATCGCGCCGGTGCGGATTGAGCACGGCAAGGGCGGCCGGCATCGTGGCATCGGTTTGATGATGATCCGTCACGATGACATCCATGCCGAGTTCCCGGGCGACCGCAATCTCATGGTGCGAGGTCGTCCCGCAGTCGGAGGTAATCAGCAGCGAAATCCCCTCTTCCGCTAAGCGACGAACGGCGCCCTCGTTCAACCCGTAGCCTTCGCGAACCCTATGCGGAATGTAGCCACAGGCATTCCCGCCGAGCCCTTGATAGAACGACAGATAGAGACTCGTCGCCGAGACCCCATCGACATCGTAGTCGCCATAAAAACAGACCCGCTCCTGGCGAGCGAGGGCCTGATGTAACCGCTCGACAGCCGGTTCCATATCCGGGAGCAGAAATGGATCGTGCAGTCCGCCCTGTACGCTGGACATCCAACGGGTCGCTTCATCAGGAGTTGTGACACCGCGCGCAAGCAGCACCGACGCCGTCACCGGCGAGATCGATAATTGCTGCGACAGCGTGTGCTGCAAGGCACGATCCGCCGCCCGAAATACCCATAACTTTTCCTGCATGAATCCTCTATCTTTACCTGAAATAATCAGAAGTTACTAAGAAGTGAGGGAATGGTATCGACTCATCTATTTTTTGTCAAACGGGGCCCGTTCGACGAGAGCGGCGCGCGAAGCGCCATCACGCTTCATGCTCAGATGAGCGACCCGCGCTTCGGGAGAACAGCGAGAGGGACAGACAGGGAGCGGATAAGAAAAAGGAGGGGACTATTCCCCTCCTTTCTGCACATAGTTCTTCACGAACTCTTCGGCATTTTTTTCGAGTACGTCGTCTATTTCATCGACCAGTTTGTCGATGTCCTCTTTCATTTTTTTCCCGGACTCGACGACCTTCGGATTCGGCTTGACCTCTTCCTTCTGATGAGACTCTTTCCTGGATTCCGGTCTCCTCTCCTGCTTCTCCATGGGAGCACCTCCAGTCAATCAGAACGTGTTCGAATGACCCATCTCCAGTCACCTTACTCTAGGGTCCTTGAACGCGTCAAGCCGAGGAACAGATCCGGTGGGCATCGCGGATAGAACGTCGACAGGCCTCGCGCCCGCCGCATCCCGACTGGCCCTTTCAACTATTTCACAATGAGCGAGACAATCAGCAGGGCCACAATATTGATGACCTTGATCATCGGATTGATCGCCGGCCCGGCCGTATCCTTGTACGGGTCGCCGACCGTGTCCCCGGTCACTGCCGCCTTATGCGTATCGGTCCCCTTCAAACCCTGCTCTTCGATGTATTTCTTGGCATTGTCCCACGCGCCGCCGCCGCTAGTCATGGAAATGGCGACAAACAGACCTGTCACAATGCTCCCCACCAGCACGCCGCCAAGCGCCTGCGGGCCAAGGATCACGCCCACCAGAATCGGGGCCACCACGGGAATCAACCCCGGAATCATCATCTTCTGAATCGCCGCCTGCGTCACGATATCCACGCAGGTGCCGTACTCCGGCTTTCCCGTGCCTTCCATAATACCCTTGATGGTTCGGAACTGACGCCGGACCTCTTCCACAACCAGCCCCGCGGCCTGGCCCACCGCTTTCATACACAACGCGCCAAAAATGAACGGCAACATCCCCCCGAGGAAAAGCCCGACCAGCACCAATGGATTGGACAGGTCGAAGGTGCTGGCTTGAGTGCCTTTGGCCACTTCGCGCGCGAATTCGGCAAACAACACCACCGCCGCCAGCCCGGCCGAACCGATCGCATACCCCTTCGTGACCGCTTTCGTCGTATTGCCGACCGCATCGAGGGGGTCTGTGATGTCGCGCACTTCTTTGCCCAGATGCGCCATTTCAGCGATCCCGCCGGCATTGTCCGTAATCGGACCGAACGCGTCGATCGCGACCACGATCCCCGCCATCGACAGCATCGACACTGCCGCCACAGCCACGCCGTACAGTCCCCCGGACGCCGCGCCGCCGCAGATCCAATAGCTGCCGAGAATCGCCGCACCGATGACGACCACCGGCGCAGCCGTCGACTGCATCCCCACTGCCAGACCGGCAATAATGTTCGTCGCATGGCCCGTTTCACTGGCCTTGGCAATATCCTTCACCGGTGCGTACTCTTTGGACGTGTAATAGTCGGTGATGAAGACCAGAGCCAGCGTGACAGCCAGCCCCATTAATGCCGCTAGGTAATAACTCATGCCGCTCACTCCGCCGACCCCCTCCATGATCTTCGAGGTGATCGGAAAGAACGCCACGGCCGCAATCCCGCCGGCCACGAACAACCCCTTGTACAGAGCCGGCATAATCTCTCCGCCCTGACTGACCTTCACGAACAGAATGCCGATGATGGTGGCGAAAATGGTCACCCCGCCTAACGCGAGCGGATACAAAATCGGTGCGCTGACACCCTTGAACATCGTGAAGGCGAGGACCATCGCGGCCACGGTCGTCACCGCGTAGGTTTCGAAAAGGTCCGCCGCCATGCCTGCGCAATCGCCGACGTTGTCGCCCACATTATCGGCGATAACGGCCGGATTACGAGGGTCATCCTCAGGAATACCCGCTTCCACTTTGCCGACCAGGTCCGCACCCACATCGGCCGCTTTGGTGTAGATGCCGCCGCCGACGCGCGCAAACACGGAAATCAGGCTGCCGCCGAAACCTAGGCTGAGTAAGGCATGAATCGCCTTTTCCTGCCCGGCCATCTGCGAGGCTAGTGTGTAGAAACTGGTAATCGCCAAGAGGCCGAGCCCGATCAGCAACAGCCCCGTCACCGCACCGCCGCGGAACGCGACGGTCAACGCCGCGTTCATGCCGTTGTGCGCCGCTTGCGCGGTCCTCACGTTCGCCCGGACCGCGATAATCATGCCCACATAACCGGCGAGCGCGGAGGCCCCGGCGCCGATCAAAAATCCGATGGCTGTCAGCATCCCGAACTTATCCGATACGGCGCCCGCCCCCCAGAGCACTACGAACAGCACCGCCGCCACCATGCCGACCGTCTTGTACTGGCGGTTCATGTAGGCGCCGGCGCCCTCCTGAATCGCTTTCGCTATTTCCTGCATCCTCGCATTACCCGCGTTGAGCTTGAATACCCACATGGCAAGATAGAGGCCATAGGTAATACCGGCAATCGCCGCAATCAAAGCAAAGGTCACAATCGCTGAGTCGCTCACAGTGTTCTCCTCCTGTTAACAGAATGGTGAAACTGAGAATCCAGCTATGGGATCTACGCGAATACCCCGTCGCGAACATGAACCAGTCACGCACAACGGTCGACGAATGTCACAGAATCTCCGTGGCCTGAACCCATCGCGAGCTGAGAACGCAGCAGGAAGAAATGCTGCATGCCCGACAACAGACACGGTGCGAACGAGCGGGAAAGTGGCGCCATTCTATAGCGAGGTCGGCATCTGATCAAGGCGAAAGATGGGTGGCGTGAAGGCTTGAAGCACGCCGATTCGGCCGAACCCTCGCTGCCCGTCGTTTGCGGAAGGAGAGGGACTTTGTTATAGTGCGCGCGGATTGAGGAGTACTCGATGGGACTGGCGCCGGAATACATCCTGATCGATCAGCAGAAGTTCAGCAAAACCAAGCTGGCGCTGGACAATCACGTGTATAAGAATTGCGAGATCGACGACTGCGATGTGTATTACAGCGGCGGACAGTACGAATTGATCGATACGCACATCACCAACTCTCGACTCATCCTCAACCACCCGGCCAAGGGCATCTACAGCGCCATTCAGATCTTCAAGATGAAGTCCCCCGGCTCCAGCATCGTCTCCGAATAATCCGCCTCTCTCGTAACGCTTCCTTCCTCTTACGTATGACCGTGGAGGACCTGGTCTCGAACAAGACACGCGTCACGAATAACGAGCGATGCTACCTGGCGACCGGAATATTTTCGCTGAACTTCGCGATGGGGATGGACTGAAACACAGGGTCCTGCGCACCTTTGGAGGATTCCGCCTCGATCCGCTGCAGAAACGTTGGCGGCCCGGTCACAGGCGCATAGCTGAGAACGGCCTCGACGTCGAAGGTCTTGGTGTCCTTCGGTGTCGTGAAGGTAAAGGTTTCAACGCGCTTCTCTTCCGGCTTGAGTACCGTTTCCTCAAGCACCTTCACAGCCTCAAAATCGAATACCGTCTTCTGGCCCTTGGCGTCGGCGTACGTCCGACCGTAGACCCGTTTATCATTGAACACGGTCTTGAGGTTCTTGCCCTTGATATCCAATTCCAAGACGACGCTCGCCCACCCGGGATGGGTCGTCGGCAGGTTGTGCGGGACCAGACTCTGCACGGCGACCGTCACGGTCGTTTTTTCCCCTTCGACTTTGGTCGAGACCTCCAGCTTAGCCGCCTCCTGCCTGAGCTGACCGATGCGACCGGGAAACGTATGATTCGCCACCTTCCGCTTGGCTTCTCCATTGGCGGATTCCCCCACCTGCTCAGGCATGTGGCAGGTCTGGCATTCCTTGCCCGACTTCACGGCTTTGCTCTGGTCCCAATTCCCCAACAAGTCGTTACCCTTGCCGAGGTCCGCCGCAGCAGGCACCACCTGGTGGCAATTGAGGCACAGATCGGACTTGTGGAAGAGCCCCAATTCCATCGATTGATGTGCCAGGTTCTGCGTAAAATCTTTGTACGGCCCATACATCGTCTTGCTGCCGATATCGTACTTTGGCTCAGGCGGCTGTTTCGTCCGATCGACCTGCTTGATGAGATGACATTGCACGCAGGCTACACCATCCAATGATGGCTCACCCGATTGGGCCTGAGTCACGAACAATTGAGCCTGGTCGGCAAACTCACGCACATGCGGGGCATGACAACGAAAGCACAGGGCTTTGTCTTTCCCGGCAGAGGAGGTCAGGTAGGCATCGAGAGCAGCCCGGAACGTCGGCGTATGTATCGAACGAGAGAGCGGCGAGGTCTCCCACTCTTCGAACACCCGCTCATGACATCGCTTACACTTACTCGAGCTGGGGAAAGCCTTTTCGATCGTCGCTTGGACTTTGGCGTCTTGAGCCAATCCCTGCTGTACGCCGTAGCTGGTGACGGCCACCGACAACAACACCAGGCCGATCAGGAACCCCTGCAGTAATCCTCGTCGATTCTTCACCGTCGGCGTATCCTCCGCACAGTACTCAATCCTCGCTGCATGTAGTGCACGGCCTGCTGCAGGGAAGCTTAGAGTGATTTGGCCCGATAGGTTAGCATACGGGGCTGAATGTATTCCTCAATGACCTTTTTTGCGGTCGCCCGCTCCTGCTCGTTCGCCAGGCTCGCCAGATACTTCGCCTTGAGCTCAGCGTCCGGCTCCGGGATCAATGCATAGCTGAGCACGACCTCAATCGTCGCCGGCGCGCCTCCATCCTTCAGGGCTTGCGAGAATGGGACACGGCGCGTGTTGCCGCCCTTGATGAACGGGTCCGGAATCGGGCCGCGTAGAATCTTGTCGTAGGGAAGACCGAATCGTTTCGTCTCTTCACCCAACACATTTCCTTGCGCATCCTTAACGGTAATCGCAAGGAGGAACTGCTTCAACACCGGATCGCCGTCGGGGAAACTATGGGGCAGACTGCCGACTTTCACCAGCACAGTGCCGTCTACTCCCGCTCCGGACTTCGCAGCCTCTATCTCGATACGCGGCATCCATTCCGCCTGCAGGTTGCGGTTCTTGAGCAACGTTCCGGGAATCACAACGCCTCGGAACCAATGGCGGCCGATCGCGCGGGTCATGGCGCCGCGTTTCGACGTGGAACTCCCCGTGGAGGGCTCCATATGGCAATCCTGACAAATCGTCCCTTGCAGAATCTCTCCAGGCAGATCCTTCTGCGTGACATCCTTCACCTTGTCGAAATGGCAGGACGTGCAGAAATTCGCGCCACGAAACAGCGGCAACTGCGTCGCCGGATGCACCAGATTCTCTTCCGGATCGGCATAAGGACCGTAGAGCATCTCGCCCGGCTGCACCTTATACGTCGGGGGAGGCAGCGGGGTTGTTTCGACGGCGTTGATGAGGTGACAGGCCGCGCAGCCGATCCCCTCGACCTGTGGCTTGCCGGACAGGATTTGAGCGCTGATCTTCTCGACATGCTGTGGAAAGACCGTCACGGCCGGCGCATGGCAGGACAAACAACGTTGCCGCTCCTGCATCGTCGGATTCGTCTGCATCCAGATCCCCAGCACCGTCCGGAACACCGGGGATTCGAACGAGGTACCATGCAACAAAGCCGCATCGACCCGCCCGAACGATTTCAGATCAGGAGTCTGCTCGCGCATCCCCTTCCATTCTTCGTAATGACGATCGTGGCACTGTTTGCAGTCTTCCGATCGAATGAAGATCTTTTCGATCTCGGCCATCCAATCAGCCGGCACCTGACCATCGGTCTTCTGCGCGATCGCCCGCTCGTGGAACGTGATATTGAGCAGGGCCATGAACAGCAGCAGCCCGCCCATCGCCAATTTTTGAATCGATCGTCCCTTGTCGTTCACGCTGCGCTCATGATCGGTTCGGATTTAGTCCCGCTTGCACCCGACAAAATGAAAATTCACGCCCCAGCCGACCGGATCGCCCGGATCTGCCGGCTCATAGGTCCCGACGGTAAAATTGCACTCTTTCATCGCCGCCTTGACGGCCTTCCCGAAATCGATCAGGTTGCGGACTTCCTTTTTGTCGATCTCCTTGATGACCGACCGAACCTTGATCCCCGCATAGTCCGCCCTGGAATTGCCGATCACTTCGAAGACGGCCACGCCTTCAGGCCGCTGTAACTTGAGCTCCTTCTGTACCTCTTCATCGACTTCACCGACCGCGATTCCGAACTCTTCCCCGAGTTGAACGGCTTCCTCCACCGTCATCTCGCCGTTCGCCTCAGTACCCGCATCGGCCTGGAAGACCCATCCCGTCGCGATGAACAAGGCCCCACACACACAAAGAGCCCTTCCGAGAGAAAGGGCTCTAGTGAAAATCGTTCGATTCTTCTTGGACATTCCCTCCAACGGGTTCGCCTCATCCGCACAGGTTGAAACCGAACCGGCATGTCATGCCGACAGTCACATCCTACCAGGAAGAATTACGTCTTTGTGACCGGATCGAGCGCGAGTTGAAACCAGGGGGCAATGGCCTTCTGTCCGTTGCGCTCTTTGTTCTCGCCGTTCCACACGGCAAACGACACGGCCTGAATACGACCTGGAATCAGCTTGGCTTCATTCTCCTGCTCTTCACTCGACAGCGGCCGACGCATCACCACGCGCCACGTGCCGTCTTTCCACGTCGCCTTTCCCTGCACGCGCCCCTGCTTCTCCTTGGTAGTCAGGGTGCTGAACCCGCCGCCGATCAAGTCTTCCACGGAGGACGCCCGCCGCGGAATGACCTCAAAGCGCCTGGGCTCACCGCTGGCCGCCTTGTCTTTCTCCGTGGTCCTGGAAGCACGCCGGTCGATGTCGCTCTGCCAATCGGCCTTCCAATGCCAAATATTGATGTAATGATCCAGCTGGCCCATACAGAAAAATGCCGGCGCATCGCCGAGCGGCAATCCCAGCGCTACACCGTCTCGGAAGGTGCCGGGAGTCAGGCGATCGTTTTTCGTATTATCCTGCCATTCCAATAAGAAGGCGATGTCGGTTCCGTTGTGCACGGCGCGGACCGCCAATGCATGGGCCGTCGGCTCCGGCCACACGGGCCGGGTGATCACCTGGCCACTCAACGGCAAGGTCATCGGCGCAATTTTCTGCCAGAGGGGATCTTCGGGCGCCGTCGGGATGTCACCCGAGAGGACCTGTGCACGGATGATCATGCCTTCTGAACTGACGATGGGGATACCGAGACCGCCCAGAATGAGGGCGAGAACGAACAGGCTGGAGAGAAATGTCAGTAACCGGGTGCGGGATGTGTGAACCGATCTCATTCGCCTCATGTCCCGACGCAATCCGCTCACTGCGAACACTCCCGCACCCCTTGCGCGCGGGACATTGAATCCGCTACTCAAGCACTACCACAGCTTGGCGCGACGAATCTTGTTTTCACCCCGCTCACAGATATACAGGTACCCCTGCGTGTCGAGCGTCAACCCCACCGGAGAATTGACCACCGCCTCGACGGCGAGCAGACCATCGCCATGCTTCAGTGCGCCTGCGGCATCTTTGGCGACAAACCGCGCCGCGCCACAGCCACCCATGTTCTTATCATCGTACCCACTGTCACCGTTGCCGGCCACCGTGCTGATGAAGCCTGTGTCCGCATCCACCTTCCGGACCCGATGGTTGCCGGTGTCGGAAATATAGGCGTGATTGTGTTGATCGAAGACAATGGCTTCAGGCGCGTGCAACATCGACTTCGCCGCCGGCTTCCCGTCTCCATCGTATCCGTACCGGCATACACCGGCGAGGGTGGAAATCAGCCCGGTTTTACGATCAATCTTGCGCACACGATTACTGCCTTTGTCGACGACATACACATCACCGGCATTGTCGACGGCGATGCCGACAATATCATACAGCCGCGCCTCCATGGCCGGATGGCCGTCATCGAGGTACATCGACAGACTGAGTCCATCCGAACAGACCGGCATCAGCCACCCGTTGTCATCACTGAAATCGATGCCGATCGCATCGCCGGACAACACCACGAGGTTGCGCGCCACCAACGGCTGCTCCCGGGCTTCGTCTTCCGCAGTCCAGCTTCCCGCGATGGTTTCCACCCGGCCGGTGCGCGAATCGTACCGACGAATCCGGTGCGCCTGCGTGTCGGCGATATACATCACATCGTCCGCGTCGAAGGCAATCGCCGCAGGCCAGGTCAAATTCACTTCCAACGCCGGGCCATCACCGTTAAACCCATGTTCACCGGTGCCCACGACTGTGGTGATAATTCCGGTTTCACGATCGATTTTACGAATCCGGTTACTGCCGGAATCGCAGACATAGAGATCATTGCGGGAATCACAGGCAACATCCAGCGGCAGATACAGTCCGGCTTCTCCACAAGGCCCTTCGTCGCCGCTGTAGCAGGTCTCGCCGATCCCGGCAAAATTATGGACGGTACCCTCCGCGAGATTAACGCGACGAACCCGGTCACTGCCTGATTCGGCGAAATACAGCCAGCGCTCGTCCCGATCCAAGGCGACATGGTGCGGCAGTGGAATGCCTGCCTTCACCGCACGCTTGCCGTCCCCCGTGCTTCGCGCCTTCCCGTTTCCAGCAAAGGTTTCAATGTATCCGACCGCTAACTGAACATCCGTTTCCATAACTGTCTCAATCCGTTCTGTGCTGGGCCCATTGTGCCGAAAGATGCTACGCGCGGGCGGCCGGGGGCGCTGCGGCAACCGGCTGCTCAACGACAGGCGCCGACATGGCTACCGGCGGCGGGGCCTGAATAGCCTGTGCCTGCACCGGTTCGGCCTGCTGGGCCTGCGCTTGCGCCTGGGCCTCGGCCTCGATTGCATCCGCCTCGTGAACGGATTTCTTGAAGCCCTTGATCGCTTTGCCGATCCCTTCGCCTAGCTGGGGCAACTTCCCTGCCCCGAAAATAATCAGCACAATAAACAGGATCAGGATCAACTCTGTAAAACCAAGACTGCCAAACATGGTGTGTCTCCTTTGCTCACATGTTCAGGATGCGGCTCCCTCTTTGGCTTTCTTCGCGAATCGTTCTTTCAAGCGCTGGCGAGCCTGTTCGGCCTGCTCGAACATCTTGCACTTGTCGTAGACGCTGATCAAGTTGTAGTAAGCGAGGGGCTCGTCCGGGCTGTGCTCCACCGCGCTCTCCATGACCTTGATCGCCAAATCTGTCTTCCGATGATTGAGGGCGATTTCCATCAGTTTGAAGCTCGCCTCAAGATGCTTCGGATCCAACTCCAAGACACGAAGATAACACTGGATCCCCATGTCGATCGTGTTGTAATCGGAGACTTGAGGATTATCGAGTTCCACGTACACACCGGCGAGATTGTACCACGCCATCGGATCGTCCGGCGTGATCTCGACGAGCCGCTCGTAGTAATTCTTCGACTCCATATACTTTCGCTTATCCGCTTGCACACGTCCCAGGTTAAACAGAGCAAGGACATCATACGCATGGACATCCAACGCGCGTTTGAATTCCGCCTCGGCCTCGTCGACCATGCCCTTGGTGGCGTAAATGGTTCCCAGATTCGAGTAGTACATGGCCAGCGACCGGTTCATCTCGGTCCTGAGTCCCTCCGCCATCTCGATCGACTTTTTCACTTCCGTAAGCGCATCGTCAAGCCGACCCTTGCTGAAATACAATTCCCCCAGCCGACACCGGGCTTGAAAATCGTCCGGCTCGGCGCTGAGCAACTTCTCAATTTCCGCAATTTCCTCATCGGGGTTCAACGGTTGATCACCAGGATCCACCGCCGCACTTGCCTGCTCTGCTCCGCTTGCCTGTGTCTGTTCATCCATAACAGCGTATCCTAATCTGGGTGACTCATAAGATTAAATTTGTCCACCAACGAGAGATTCCTGCGTACCGACGATGGGTGGCCTGGTTACCGCCGCCTGTTCCGTCACCGCACCTTTGGGACGATCAAGCGTCAACAGCATGACCCCGAGCACAACCATCAGGGTCAAGCTGGAAAACAGTAATGCATACCCGGCGATAAACATCAGCGCCAAGCCGTATCCCGCAAGACGGCCCATCGTCACGAGCCTGATCACCGTGTACGACCAGCAGAGCAGCCCTGCGACATAAAAGGCAAAGGGCAGATAAAAGGTATACCCCATGCCCATCTGAAAGATCCAGCTGATCCCCTCCCCGGCTTTCCGGATGGAATTGGCCAACACCGGGTTGTAGAGCCCCAGAAAATAATCCATAAATAGCAAGCCGAAGAACACCACCGCCGAGACGGCCCCGAACCAGATCGCGCGCCGACGCTGCTGTCGATTTCTGGTACGGAACGACACCCCGCGCCCATAGGCCCAGAACACCAGGATGCTGGCAAGCACCATCAACGCTTCGCCGAGACGATTGGCTTCATACACAAATGGCGGCGCCGCAATCACCCCCATCCACCCATAGGCGGTGGAGAAGATTTGATAGTAGAGCCACCCGGAAATGCCGAAGTAATAGACCGCACCCATCACTCGCTTCGACCAGTCCTGCTGCTGGGAGAGATACTCCAGCATCAGCGCGGTGAGTGCAATGAGAGTTACGACATTATAGGCAATAGAGCCCAGCATGGCAGGCGGCACAATCAGAAAGGACACCGTGAGGATCAGCAGGAGCGCCACACTGGGAATCGTGACGGCATTCAAACCCGTGATGCCCTTGGCCCGAGCCCTGTTCACCAGCAAAACCACCAGGGCAAGAAATACAAAAATCGCGACGACATTCAGCAAGGCAAAACCGACAGACGTCAGCAATTGGAAGATCGTTCCGACCCACTCATGCTGGGCCGCAATCTTGCTGATGTGCATACCGAGTCGGGATACCAGGCGATAGAGGACGAGTTCGAAAAATCCGACGAACAACACCAACTTAATGGTGTATTCGAACAACAGTCCCTGATCTTCGACCCGCCCGGTTGACCGTTCAGCGGCGGTGGCTACAGCAGACATCTCCAGCCCCCTGTGCAAAACGTTGATGATAATCCTCTACCTACAACCGGTCAATGGGCACGAGGCCTGCCCTGATGACCGCACGAATGCTAAGAGCCGGTCGGTTGTGGTACTTGCAACGCTTGCGACTTGGCCCGGGCGATATACAGGAGCCCGTCGGCCATGGAATAATTAAACGGCAATTCGCACACGACTTCGCTGATCTTTTCGTAGACCTGCTGATAGAGTTGCTCGGCCTGGGCCGGGGTCATGCCCTCCTGCACTTCGTAAAAGAAGCCCAGGCTCAGATCTTCGGTCGCCGGCCGCATAATCCGGCGGATGCCGTAACTGCCCGGATCGCTCATGATCGGCGCCTCTTTTTCCAGATCGAACAAGCACGGCTGACAGGAGAATCCGTAGGACTCGTGGAGCTTCTTATTCCCCACCACGAAGTTCATGGTATCCAGAGCTTCCTCTTCCTTCTCCGTGGGAAATCCGACGATCACATAGCAGTGCACGGCAATCCCAAGATCGACGCAGTCATCGACGATCCGGCGAACCCATTCCTGCTTGATGCCCTTCTTCATGAAGTCCATCACGCGTTGATTGAACGATTCCAGACCGAACACGATTTTTAAACAGCCGGCGTCCCGCATCTGTGTCAGTAATTCTCGGCTCAGATTCTTTTCGAACCGAAGTTCGCACGTCCACTTGACGTTGACCTGCCGCTCGATCATCTGCTGACACAAACGCTTGGTGGGAGAGAGGGCGAAACATTCGTCGGTGAAGAAAAAGGACTGCGCTCCATAGCGCTCTTTTAACCAGACCAAATCGTCCACCGTCTTCCCCGGATCACGCTGCCGGAAATTCTGGTGATCCAGGGTCAGGGCACAGAACGCGCAATCTTTGTAGTAGCAACCCCGTGAAAATTGTACCGGCAGGACGGGCTCGGGGGACAAATACAGATCCAGCGGAAAGCCGTCGTAGTTCGGCGCTGTGAGCTGATTGATATTCTCAGAGTAGAAGGGCTGATTGACCGTAATCTTGCCGTTCTGGCGATAAATCAGATTCGGAACCTTGCTGAAGTCCCGCTTGCCGTCCATCTGGTTCACAAGTTCCAGCAGGGCTGTTTCGCCTTCAAACACAACGAAATCATCGACGAGGTCAAACAACCATGGACATCGCCGCAAATTATCGACCAACCGGGTGAAGATACTTCCCCCCACCGTCACATGCAGTTCCGGCGCATGCTCCTTGATCAATCGGCAGAGCGTCAGCCCTGGAATAATTTGCGACGTCGCGGTAATCGAGACACCGACCAGATCCGGACGATCGGTCAGCAGCGACGGCAACACATGCTCCCGGAAGAGACTAATATAGGGATTCTGCCCTTCGTCACGAATGGCCTTGATCAGATCTTTTGAGGAGTAGATCGAATAGTCGCCGAATTGGTTATCAACCACGGTCATTCGCGTCGGAAAGTACAACGAGGAGAGGACCTCAAGCCATTTATCGATCAGAAAGAGACTATTACGGTACGCCTCAATATCGTAGAAGCCTTCGCCGCGTAGCGTCTCTTTTGCCAGTTCGATTCGCTCAAACAAATACGGAAACCGGTCGAGCGACTCGATGACGCGAGCAAGCTGCTCCGCGCTTCCAGGCCCTCTCTCACCGCTCCGCTCTCGCTCCAGACTTTGCTGTTTGTCCACCAACTGCTGGTAGAGCCCATGCGCAAAGGACTGCGTCAGAACCTTGTCCAACAGCTCGATGCCGAGGTCGCGTTGAGAGACGTTTTTGACTCCAGCCTGGGTGAGGAATCCGGTGAGTGATGGAAGGCTGAGATACGGTTGGGATGGGTGCCACGTAGGAGGAAACAGGAGTGAAACTTTCATAGGATTATCTTTATATTAAGCAGAAAAATCAGTATTTTCAGAAGAATTGGACCGTATCGGTATATACACTCCGCTCCAGTCCGAATGCAACCCTCCGCCCTGTGCACGTCAAGAAATTTCAGGCCTTCCAGAGGTTGAGGCTCTTGCTGTCAAAACGCACGAAGGCCCCGAATCACTTTGCCATTTCTGGCAACGACTCGGGGCCTTCCTGTTACGAATCACTACACGATTCCTACCCGGCACAGGGGTAGGATTGGCCGCTTCAGGCCACTAGGCTCACGGCATCTTCAGCGTGAACCAGGTGGAGAGTGCCTTCATACCGTTCCGTTCAATGTTGGAACCATCCCAGATTGCAAAGGCGATTGGCACCGAAGCGCCCGCCTTGAACTGAGTGTCGTTGGCATCGCTGGTCTCCAGCGAACGCTTCACGACCACGCGCCAGGTCGGGCCGGTGTATCCACCGCCCTTGAGGGACCCGGACGGCTCCCACACACCATTGCCGATCACATCCTGATGGGCCTGGGTGGTCAAGGTGCTGAATCCGTTGGCATTCAGATCCTCGACGGAGCTGACGCGCAGGGTCGGATCAGACATGATGTTACCGGACCAGATGCCGGAATTGAATGGGCCAAGGCTCCGGCCGATACGATCCGGATAGGTCACTCCACCAGCCGGCTCTTCGAAATAGTAGTCCCAGAAGATGCCGGGGTATTGATCATCCACGTCCCACATCCCAGCGCTGTCCTTGCCGAGATCCTTCTGCCACTCCGCGTTCCAACGCCAGATGTTGACCGTCCCACCGGACTGGCCCATGCACTGGAATGGCGGGGCGCCAGCGGTGTTGACCGGGAACATGACGGCGGCCTGGTCGCGGAAATCCTGCGGACCGATTGCCGTGTCGTTCTTGGTCTGGTCGCTCCAATCAAGGCGCAACCCCAAATCCTTCCCATTGCTGACCGCCTTCACAAACACCGATTTCACCGAGATATTCGGATGCATCGGAGTCGTGATGGTCTGGCCGCTCAATGGGATGATGACACCTGGCACTCCTTCCCAGATGGGGTTTGCACCATCCATCGGGATTACCCCCTTGATCGCCTTCACGGGAATGGTCACCGGTTGGCTGACCGCGAGAGGCACCTGCCCGATCGTCAACATAATGCCGACGATCAGCGCAGAGAACAGAATGCCAAACACCAAACGCTTATTGCGTGTCTGCACCAGTCTCATTGCGTATGCCCTCCTCTGAAAGATTAATAAGAAAAAGAACTGGGAACGTATAACGTCTGCCGAAAACCGAATACTGCACTGCCCGAAAACCGAGAACTCCTACGCAGTCCCGACTGGGCCTTCGCTCTTCTCGCCGGCCTTCTCTTTCGTCTGTTGGTCCATGAAGGACTCAGCGCCGACCTCACTCAGCAACATGCTGAGCTCATTCCCCTTGTCCTGCGCCCCGCACTCGTAGGTTTGACCTTCCGGAGCATTGAAGGTAGCTGGTCTATAGTCCGCCTCAGAGTACGGTTGCACGGTCACTCCGAGGAAGGCGACCTCAAAATCCATCCATTCCGATATACAGTCGGCAATCAGCTTGAATAGGCCCGTGTCCGACTTCTTCGCCAACATTCTGCAGAACAACGGCACCCATCGGCCGATATGATTCTTGATAAATTTCTTTTGCGCATCGACCACGATCTCAGTTTTGTCGATACCATCATGGCAACGGGAATAGGACTCTTTGTAAGTCAGAAAATGCATGAACTCCAGCTCGACACTCAGGTGATCGAGACGCTCGTGCACGTCCTTGGAAAGTTCAACTCCGAAAGCTTTGTAGAAACCAGCAATGTCCCCCATCACATGGGACTGCGCGAAGACGTGATCGTTCCCGAAGAGTGTTTCGTAGGGAGGACAATCCAGCGTGATCACATTGGTAAAGACCCGCCGATGCTCGGTCTGGAGATCGCCGATCTGCCAATTGACACACTCAGCCGACACCAGCTTCTCGATCTGGTCGAACTGTTTTTTCATCAGGGCGATTTTTTGGCTGGCCCGATCACCACCGATGCCATCGAGCGCGAGACGCAATCCGTCCAATGCGGCTCGTCCATCTTCGACGAATTCACCACACTGGAGATAATCCAGGAACTCCTCGTCCTCCGGATACAATAAACTCCACGAGAACAAGAGATATATTTTGCTGCGATTGAGCGCGCGTTCGACAGCGGGCGAATCTTTTATAGCGACCGCCTGCGGGGGAGCGATTGCGGTGGAGGACGGGGAGGTGGGCTGCACGACCTGTTTCGATGTCATACGTATCTTGCTCCTCACCTCAACATGTTGCGCATTTTTTTCGCACACTACGCAACATCTGAGTCCTGCGGCACAGGAGGCGTATGATAGGTAAAGGAGGGAGGGATGTCAAGCATGAACTCTCTCTCCTTTGCCCTTGCCGCAAGTGCCGATGTTTCACTACTCTGCCTGATCATTTCGCATTCCGGAACGAGTAAACACACACTTTATTCAGTAGCCCCGCGCACCGGCAGACAGGTTTCTTACCGGTGTCACCTTGATCGCAATACGATCATTGACCGTCTTGCAAATCTGCTCACACATACCACATCCGACGCACCGCTCTGGAGCCACCACCAGATGAAGCGCGTGAAAATCCATCGAGAGGGCCTCAACAGGGCATTTTGACACACAGGCATGACAACCCTGGCCCGCCGTACACACACGGTGCGACACCGTTGCCACACCCATCCGCACGTCAAAACAATCGGCAACCGGCAGGAGCGCCTCGGTCGCACAGGCAGCAATACAGGGAAAATCGTCGCACAATTCGCATGCGACCTGATTCGAAAAAATGACCGGCGTACCGTTCGCCACATCGCTCACGATCGCTCCCGGCGGGCATACTTCAATGCAATCGCTACAGCGTGTGCACCGTTCAAGAAACATGGCCTCATTGACAGCACCCGGCGGACGCAGCCAGTCTGTTCGCACCGGCGCGGCCGGTTGCTCGCGGGGCGCGTCCTTATGAGCGGCAAATTCCCGCGCCGCCTTCGCCACCGACACAACGGAGTCTTTCAGGAAATCACGACGCCCGTATTTAGGATCAGCGGCCACGATACACCCCGCTTACATCACACCGTCGGCCCGCAACTTGTACACTTCTACACAACGATCACAGGCCCCGTACTCGACATCCCAGCCCGGATGGTTCTCGCGGATGAAGTCCAAGATATATTTTTCCAGCTTGGTCTCCATATCTTCCACCCAGGTGTACGTCGGGAATCGGCAGAGCGGGCATGGAAACCCCGGCATGAGCATCACCTTATTGGTGGTCTCCGGAATTTCTCCGCCCTCGACATCCACCGCGCGATCCAGGATGCGCAGGGTGTCGGTGGCCATTTCCACCAATTCGGAATGGGTGAAATAGCTCGTCTGCCACAACCCCTCAAATACGGATTTCAACTGCGCCGGCGGAATCTTTCGATACCACGACCGGAACTCCTTGAATCGATCTTCCTTCTGGAGCATCGGCTCCTTCCCGGAGGCGATCAAGCGGCTATCGACGCTGATATTCCAAAGAATACGATAGCGGTGCAGGATGAGCGTTTCTTCGCCGGGATTCTGTCCGACCCGCGTATCGGGATCGTACCCGAACGCCGGGTCGAGCATGTCATGGATGTGCAGGAGTTCGTGACGACAGTACCGCGTCAACGCCGGATCGTAGAACCGCCGCGGAATCAGCTTGATACCGACTCCCTTCAGTCCCTTCTCCTCAAATTGCTTCGCCAGGTCGTGCTCGACGGAGCCCCATTTGCGCAGGACGTCGACCCCTTCCTGATCCTCCTTGAGCACCCCCTTGACCAGGACGATTCCGACGCGCTGCTTCAGCTCAGGAAATTCATTGAACGCGTCGCGGATGATATCGGAGAACCCCCAGATACCGAATAAGTACTGATACAGCTTCTTGAACTCGGCTTCGCGATCGTCCAGCGTGAACTTTTCATAGATCGGGTCGGCCAGTTCATGAAACTCTTTGTAGTAGGTCGGATCCCCTTCCCGCTCCGTCTTTTCAATAAAGGAGTCGATGACTTCCTGCAGTAAGGCCGGCTGAAAACGGATCTCCATCGACGGCTTGGAAACTTCTACTCCGGTTGCCATAAGACCTCACATGTTCTGATTCGGTGAAGGGATGAAACCCGCACGGGTACTGTGCTTGACTTGCTCCCAGTCGTTCTCTTACGATCATCGAAACGACCGCCGATTATACAAACCCCTTAGCGATTTTTGCAAACCGTTGAGGGTCCGGCCGGGGCTCGATGGCCCCCGCTCAGAACAGCGACGAGGCACAGACTTCTATGAGCAATCAAACGACCGCCCCCCTGACCACGCCCTCAACCGGACAGCTGACCAGCCCGAGCGGAACCGCACAGGCCGCCCCTCCGGTCGACCATTTAGCATATTGGAAAGCAGGGTTTCGGGAACTCAAAACCTTTCGCGGACACTCACACGGCGTCTGGTCCGTCGCCTACGCTCCCGATGGCCAGACGATTGTCAGCGGCGGGGTTGATCGGTACGTCCGCATCTGGGACATTGAAACCGGACGACTCCTGCGTTCACTCAGAGGGCACACGGCCGATATCCGCGCCCTGGTGTTCACGCCGGACGGTCGCACGCTGGCCTCGGGCAGCGAAGATCGGACCATCCGTCTGTGGAACCCGAAAACCGGCGAGCCGACCAAGCTCTTATTTACCCGCTACGATCACAATGTCTGCAGCCTGTCGTTGTCTCCTGACGGCCTCATGCTGGCCCGCGGAAGCCACAATAAAGACATCAAGATCTGGGAAGTCACGACCGGCACCGACCTCATGACCCTGCTCGGAAAGGACCAATACGATCACCACTGGTCGGTCTGTGTGGCATTTTCTCCGGATGGCGTGCACCTTGCCAGCGGGTCCGACATCGGCAAAATCAGAATCTGGGAAGTGCTGCCGAGCGGAGAGGAGAAAATTCTCCACAACGGCCATTGGGAAGAAACAGCCGAAGACTCGACGGAGACCCGCGGCTTCTTCATCGAAGACGACGGCGGATTCCAGAAACCGATGGAGTTTTGGATCGGCGCGATGGTCTTTACGCCGGATGCCAAAATGCTGATCACCGGCAGCCGTGACAACACGATCCGTTTCTTCGAGATGCCGACGATGAACGAACTGCGCGTCGTGCGGGGACATAACGGATGGGTTCGGTCGTTAGTGGTGTCGCCCGACGGCAAAGTGCTCATCAGTGCAGGCGACGATAACACCATCCGCTTCTGGGACATCGCCACGGGCCGAAATTTCAGAACCGACAAGACCCATGGCGGAGCAGTACGCGGCATTGCCCTCTCGCCGGACGGACTCCGCCTGGCGAGCGCTTCCTGGGATCGTACGGTGAAGCTCTGGGAAGGTGGCGTGGAGCCAGCCGAATAACCTACTCCTCTTTCTCCTCCGCCTCACCCTTGGCGGAGGAGAGACCGTACCGCTTACATTTGTCCCACAGCGCCTTTCGGGATAACCCCAGGATGGTGGCAGCGTTCGTCCGACTACCGTCCACCTGCTTCAGCACAGCGGCAATATAGTCCCGCTCGAAGGCTTCCCGGGCCGTCGCGAGCGTGGCAGGGGCTGCGGACTTCGGCTGCTCGACCTTCGCCGTCAGTCCTTCCGCACAAAAGCCGCACCCTGGTTGAGGTGACCCGCCGAGATAGGGACAAGTCTGGAAGCCGCACAGGTCCCACGGCTGTAACGATTCCCCTTCCCGCCCCAAGACAGCGGCGCGCTCCACCATCTGTTTCAATTCACCGACATTGCCGGGAAACGAATAGTGCAGAAGCAGATCGCGACTCAGTTGCGAAAACCCGTCGAGCGACTTCCCGAGGGTGGCCGACCTCGCCTCCAGCATATGCTCGGCGATCACCAGCACATCTTCACGCCGCTCGCGCAATGGCGGTACCACGATCTGTACGGCCGTGAGTTGCTCGGAAAGATCTTTGTGGAACCGTCCCTGGTGAGCCATCTCCTTCAGATCATCCGTGGACGCACACACGATCCGGACGTCCACCTCGATGGGTTCACGCCCGCCGACCCGCTCGAATCGCCGATTTTGAAGCAAGCGCCACACCCTGGCCTGCACATTCGGAGAAACCGCATCGATATCGTCGATCAGCAGGGTTCCCTTGTGCGCCAATTCGAATCGCCCTCGTCGTTGGCGCAGCGCCCCGGAAAATGCGCCCTTTTCATGACCGAACAACTCCGCCTCCAGGAGCGCCTCGGGAAGGTCCGCGCAACAGACCTTGATCAGGGGCTGATCGCGCCGGAGACTATTCAAGTGAATGGCATGGGCCACCAACTCCTTGCCCGTTCCTCGCTCCCCGACAATCGACACCGGCGAATCGGTTGCGGCCACCAACTTGATCTTCTCCAGCAGAGCCCGCATTTGATGATTGCACCCGAGGATCCCGCCGAAGCTGAACCGGTCTTCCAACACCTCTTTCAACTCAATGTTTTCCCGTCGCAATCCAAGAATTTTCCCGACCCGCTCGACGATCAGCAGCAGCTCGTCCATTTGAAACGGCTTGGTGATGTAGTCGTATGCACCCAGCTTGATCGCACCGACCGCCGTGTCCACCGACCCATGGGCGGTAATCAGGATGACTTCCGTCGTCGGACTCCGCTCCTTGCAGGCCTTCAAAATCGTCAGGCCGTCGGCGCCTGGAAGGCGCAGGTCGGTAATCACGATATCGAACTGACGCGTGCCCAGGATCGTCAGCCCCTCCGTTCCGGTGGCGGCTGCCATGACTTCACAGCCGATGCCTTCCAAAGCATCCAGCATGGACAACCGCATCAACGGCTCATCATCAACGATCAGTACTTTGAGGCCCTTCACGAAAACCTCCCGATGGCGTGCCGTTCCGTCGCAAGCGGAATAGAGACAGTAAAGGTGGTTCCTTTCCCGACTTCGCTCTCCACAAAAATCCTCCCGCCATGCCGTTCCACAATGCCCAGGCTGACGGACAAGCCGAGCCCGGTGCCCTCCCCTTCATTTTTCGTGGTGAAGAACGGATCGAAAATCCGCGGCAACACGGAGGACGAAATGCCACAACCCGAATCCTGAATTCGTACCAGACAGTGGGCCTCATCCATCGACGTGCGAATGGTCAGGACTCCACCGGTCCGCATCGCTTGAATGGCATTCAACACGAGATTCATCAACACCTGCTCCATCATATGCCGATCGATCATCAACTCTGGGATGTCGGGGGAAAGCGCCGTCTCCAGCTGTACACGATGGGGGACAAACAGATGGTCCGTCAGAAGCAATACCCGATTGACGACTTGGTTAATATCAGCCAGCGCAAGTTCCGGGTTGTGTTGCTGCGAGAAATCGAGCAGTTGCCGGACGATCCGCTGCACCCGGCGTAATCCGTCTTCCATCGACGCCAGGTACTCCTCCTGCCGCGACGGCGACAGGGTCCCCTTCCGCATGTTATAGAGACAATTGAGAATGCCCCCCAGCGGGTTGTTGATCTCGTGCGCAACACCTGCCGCCAGTTTTCCTACCGACGCCAGCTTCTCGGAGTTTCTGATTTGCTGCTCCAGCTTCTTCGTATCCGTCATATCGCGGGCGATGCCCAGCACGCCCAGAATCTCCCCCTCCACGCCATGGAGCGGCGAGACGCTGACCATCACGGAGCGCGGCTCGCCGGCCTTCGTCAACACTTCAACCTCATAGACCTGTTTTACACCGATATCCAGCGTCGATTTCAATCGGCGCCCACGATGCCGTTTCGACAGTAACCCCAGATACGGCCGCCCCAACAAATCCTCCTTGGCATAACCCCACGCCCGCACCTTGCTGTTCACATACGTGAAACACTGCTCGCTATCGAGCGTGTAAATGACGTCATTGGCATTCTCCAGGAGGTTCTCCAGGTATTGCTTGGTCTCTTCAATCTCGCGGGTTCGCTCGCTGACCTTCGCTTCCAGCTCCTGCTGGTAGGTATGCATCTGCCGCTCAAGACGTTTCCGGTCGGTGATGTCGCGAAGCTGGACCATCACCCAGGTATGATCGCTGCCGCGCACCAGAATCAAATCCATCTCCACCGGCGTTTCCCTGCCGGTGGCATCGCGCACGGTGATTTCCTGGGTCGGCACCTGGCGCTCGCCCGCGCGGATCTTTTCCAACAACACCCGCATCTCGTCATGGTGAACCGGTTCGACCACGTTGAGAATACTGCTTCCGACGACCTGTTGCTCCGAGTAGCCCAGCGCCTGCTCTTCCCGTTTGTTGACGGCCACAATCACGCCGTCCTCCCCCACCATAAACACCGAATCCGCCACCAGGTCGAACAACGCCTTATACCGTTCTTGCGAGGCCACCAGTTGCCGTGTGCGCTCGTTGACCGCCTGTTCCAGTCTGGTCGTGTACTGATGGATTTGCGCCTCCAACAGCCGCCGCTCCGTGACATCGCGGACAAACGCGCGCGAGTGAACCAAACCGCCGCCGCTTTCGAATAAGGCCGTCGCATGAATTTCCACGTCGATCGGGTGGCCGTCCCCGGCCACAAACACGGTCTCTATCGTACTGCGCCCCTGCGAAACCAACCGCTCCAGATAGGCCAACACCTCCGTCTCACGGCCTTTGGGAACGAGATCCCAAAGGCGCATCTGAAGCATCTCCTCCAAGGAATAACCGAGCTTGTCCAGGCCGGTCTTATTCACGTGCACAAACTGGCCGGCTTTGTTCAACTGATAGATCATCTCCGGGGAATGTTCGATGAGATCGCGATACCGCGCCTCCAGCCGGCGGACATCTTCCATCCGCTGCTCGATCTGTTCGAAGGAGGTACGCAGATTCGCCGCCATTTTATTGAAGGCGTCCGCTAGTTGCTCGATTTCATCGCCGGTCTTGAGATCCAACTGCTGATCCAACCGCCCGCTTCCGATCCGCTGCACTCCTTCATGCAACAGTCCGATCGGACGGGCGATGCGTCGCGCGACGGTCAGGCCCGTGAGCAACAGCACGCCGAACACCCCCAGCCCGTACACCGTCACTTGCACGACGAGCCGCGAGAGCGGCGCATAGGACTCGGCCGGGTCCTGCCGTACGAATGTCACCCAGCGCTTGCCACCCAGGCTGTCCGGCGTCAGTTCAGTCCCCAGCCGGACCGGCGCAAACCCCACGATCGAATTCTGTCCCCCGTGCGAATCATTGGCCAGCGTGGTCCATCCCGCGAGGCTCGCGCTGATAGCGCTCACCAGCTCAGGCTTCACCGCATGTTCTTCCGGTGCCAGCACCGGACAAATCAACGGAACCCCGTCAGAATTGAACAACATGGCATGCCCCGTCTGCCCCACCGTGGCTTCCGACACGGAATGAAACAGGGTGTCCCGCCGCAAAAGCACGGTGACCGCACCGATCGTCACATGCTGTTCATCGTCGATGATCGGCGCCGACACATTGACCACGTGGGTGCCAAAGGCCGGGTCGAAGAAGATATCGCTGACAAACACCCTCCCCGTTCCGCGCCTCATGACCGCCTGCCACCAGGCCGCCTTGCCATGGTAATACTCGACCTGCGGGATCGAACTCACCACCAGAGCGCCGCGATTGTCCGTGACAAAGATCCCCACATAATCGGCTTTGCGGATATCGTGCCAACGAATCAAGTAGTTGGTCACGATCCTGTTGATGAACAGCGGAAACTCGCTCTGCTTGTCCCGTTGACGCCACCGCTGTTGCCAGGCTTTGATCATGGACTGAACGGTTTTTTCGTCCTTGTCAAGGTAGGTGCGATTGGATTCAGTCACCGAGGTGCGCAGGAAAGGTGTGGCGGCAAGTTGTTGCGCCTCGTTGACGCCTCGCGTGACCTGCATCTCAATTCGCCGGGCAGCCTCGACCGCCACCTCTTTAAAGTTGGCCCCGATCGTTTCCCGAAGCGCCCGGCGTTCTTCGATGTAGGTGAGGACGAGTGAGAGGCACAACGGCAGGAGGCCGACCATCACGATCGCCGTGATGATCTTTCGCTGGAGACTGTGAGAGCGGCTCCAGAACAACATGGGTGCGACGTACCCCGACTAACGGCCCTCTCACATAATTATATAGGGTTTCGGCCAAGGCCCGGACGACCCGAGCTTAACGACGCTTCATGAGCCCCCCGGCACTGCCGGGCCACAGCAGCAACAGCGGGCTCGCCACGAAGACCGATGAATAGGTTCCGAACATCACACCCCCGAGCAATGCCAGGGAGAAATCGTGCAAGACCTCGGCGCCTGCGAGCACCAGTGGAATGAGCACGATGACCACGGTCAAACTGGTGACGATGGTACGGCTCAGAACTTGGTTGATGGCCTGGTTGATGATCGTTTCTTCATCCTCACGCCGGCGCGTCCGCAAATTCTCACGAATACGATCGAAAACGACGACGGTGTCCGTCAACGAATACCCGGCCAGGGTCAGCAACGCCGTGATCACCAGCAGCGTGATCTCTTTATCCAGCAGATAAAAGACACCCAGCACAGCCAGCACATCGTGGAATGTCGCCAGGGCGGCGGCCACGCCGAACCGCAACTCAAACCGGACCGCAATATAGAGCACGATCCCGACGAAGGAAATCAGGACCGCAATCATGGCATCTTCCTGGAGTTTCTTCCCGATCGTCGGGCCGATTTCCATGCTGGAATCGACCACAAACTTGTTGGCGGGGAACTCCTTGCTGAACACCGCCATGACCCGTTCGGCAACCTTCTCCTCAATCGTGGTCGACGCCTTCACGCGGATGAGCAACTTGTTGTCCTGCGTGAACTCCTGCAACTCCGCCGATCCCAGGCCGTTATTTTCCAGAGCACGCCTCGCCTCGTCGATCTTCATCGCTTGCTCGAACTTCAACTGCACCGCCGTCCCGCCGGCGAAGTCAATTCCCAGATTCGCCGCGCCGCGCGCGATTTGAAGCACCGCGATGAGACCCAGAAAGGCGAGAATGCCGGAGATCACAAACGTGATGGACCGCTTCCCCATGAAATCGATATTCGTCTTCCCCAAAATCTCGAACATTCCGGCTCCTTCCTAGATACTGAGCTGCTCAATTTTCCTGCGCTGATTGAACAGGTCGAACACCACTTTGGTCCCGACCAGCGCCGTAAAGAGGTTGATCGCGATACCGAGGCAGAGGGTCACGGCAAAACCTTTGATCGGCCCGGTACCGAAGAGAAACAGGGCGAACCCCGTGATCAGCGTCGTCACGTGCGAGTCCACAATCGTCAACAGCGCCTTATCGTATCCCGCATCGATCGCCACCCGAACCGCCTTGCCCTGCCGAAGTTCTTCTCGGATGCGCTCAAAAATCAGCACGTTCGAGTCCACACCCATACCGATGGTCAAAATGATACCGGCGATGCCCGGCAAGGTCAGTGTGGCGTTCAAGCCGGCGAGAGCCCCGATCAGACAGATCAGATTCAGCAACAGCGCAAAGTTTGCGATCACGCCGGAGAGGCGGTAATACAGGGCCATGAACACGATCACAAGGAGGCCCGCAAAAAGCGTGGCCTTCACACCTTTTTCGATGGAATCCTGCCCGAGAGACGGACCGACGGTCAGGTCCTGGATGATCTTAAGCGGTGCAGGCAACGCCCCGGCGCGCAACACGATCGACAGGTTGTTCGCTTCTTCCATCGAAAACGTCCCTGTGATCTGCGCTCGCCCGCCGCTGATTCGTTCCTGAATGACCGGCGCTGAATAGATGGTATTGTCGAGCACGATCGCCATGCGCTTCTTCACGTTCTCGCCCGTGATGCGGTCGAATTCCCGCGCGCCTTTCGCATCGAACGTCACGGACACGTAGGGTTCATTGAACTGGCCGATGGAGACCCGCGCATCGCTCAACACGTCGCCGGCCAGCATCACCCGCTTTTTCACCAGATAGGGCGCCAGCCATTCCTGCCCGCTGTCTTTTTCGACGATCCGTTCGAACAGAATCTGGTCGCCTTCCGGCACTTTCCCCTCAACCTGCTTCAGGAACGCGTCCTCGCGCTCCTTGCCCTTCTGAATTCGGCCGGGCAGATCCAGCTTGAGCTGATTCTCATCGTCCAACAATTTGAACTCGAGCAGCGCGGTCTGCTTGATCAGATCCTTGGCAAGCTTGGCATCCTTGATACCGGGCAACTGGACGACCACCTGCTTGAGCCCCTGTCGCTGGATTAACGGTTCTGCCACACCGAACTGGTCGATGCGATTCCGGATTGTCTCCAGAGCCTGGTTGATGGCGGAGTCCTTGATGCGCTTGATCTCCGCATCCCGCAACTCCCAGACGACCTTGTTTGCAGACCCGGCCGACTCCACCTCCACATAGGTCGGGAAATCGTCCAACAGTTTCTGGACCTGCGCCTTCAATTCGGCATTTTGAAATCCGATGGTGATCTGCGACGAGCCGGTACGTTTCACCGACTCCGCCGGGATTTTCTTTTCCACTAACAGATCCTGGAGCCCCGCCGCCGTCCGCTCCACGGCAATCTCGACGGCCCGATCTTCCTCCACCTCCAACACCAGGTGAATGCCGCCTTGTAAATCCAACCCCAGGGTGACGCCCTTGTCCGGCAGGACCTCACGCACCCACCGCGGCAGTTCCTTGTACAGAGGTTGGTATGAGGGCAAGAAAAAGATGATCGAGGCGACCACCATCGTCACTAGGGCTAACAACCGTCCGCCGACTTTTTTCATACGTGCGCCAATCCTTCCCGTCTCCGTCGCGTGCGTCAGTCTTCTTCTTCACCGCGCAGCCGAGCGATATGCTCTTTCTGGATTTTGATTTTGGTCGTGTCCGCGATCTGGAGCGTCACCGTGTCTTTTCCTAAATTCGTAATGGTCCCCCAGATTCCGGATGCCGTGACCACCTTGTCGCCCTTCTTCAACGTTTCCATCATCGTCTTCAACTGCTTCTGGCGTTTTTGCTGCGGCAGAATCAGCATGAAATAGAAAATGACGAAAATCAGGACGAACGGGACCAGCGAGAGAAGACCACCTCCTGCGCCTGTGCTCCCCGATGTTCCCTGAGCCCATGCCACCGAATCCCACATAATGTCCCCCGCCTGTGCCGCCGTTAAGACCCGTTCGTATTCTGAATGTCCGATCGACCATCATCGGCCGGCCGATCCACGACATACGTCCGATGAAATTCACGGCGAAACTCCTGAAAGGTTCCGCCTCGAACGGCGCTCCGGATCTCCTCCATCAACTTCGCAAAAAACCATAAGTTGTGAATCGTATTCAGCCGGGCGCCCAACATTTCTTTGACGCCGAACAAGTGGTGCAAGTACGCCCGGGTGTACCGCGTGCACACCGGACACCGGCAAGCCGGATCGATAGGCTGTTCATCACGCGCATACCGAGCCTGCTTGATCACCACACGCCCGAACGAAGTAAACAACCAGCCTGTGCGTCCATGACGCGACGGCACGACGCAATCGAACATATCGACCCCGCGCGCCACCCCTTCAACCAGATCCTCGGGCATGCCCACGCCCATCAAATAACGAGGCTTGGCCGACGGCAACTCGGGCACCGTGACATCCAACATGCCATACATGTCGGCCTTGTCCTCGCCTACCGACAATCCACCGACGGCATATCCGTCAAACCCCACCGAGACCAGATCACGCGCCGACTCCACTCTCAAACCGGCATCCAGGCCGCCCTGAACGATCCCAAATAACGATTGATCCGTCCGCCGCTTAGCACTGACGCACCGGCGCGCCCAGAGCGACGTCCGCTTGGAGGCATCTCGAACTTGATCCAGGGAGGACGGCAATGCCACGACATGATCGAACGCCATGATAATGTCCGCGCCTAAGGCTTCCTGAATTTCGATGGAGGTTTCCGGGCTGATAAACCGCGACGACCCATCGATATGAGATTGGAACATCACCCCTTCATCGGAGACCTTGCAAAACTTTGCCAAACTGAAGACCTGGAACCCCCCACTATCGGTGAGAATCGCGCCGGGCCATGCCGTAAACCCATGCACCCCGCCCAACTCTTCCACCACTTTATGGCCGGGGCGAAGATATAAGTGATAGGCGTTATTCAAGATGAGGCCATATCCCATCTTGAGCAATTCCTCTCCATCGACACTGCGCACATTGCCCAGCGAACCGACCGGCATAAACGCCGGCGTCGCGATCTCACTGCGGGCGGTCGTCAACACACCGACGCGCGCACGGCCGCCGGATTCTTCATGGGTGATGCGGAAGGTTAACATGGGATCGGCGGTCCTACATCTGCTCGGGGGCTGACACGCCCAACACGTTCAACCCGTTTCGGACCACCTGCTGCACGGCCCACATGAGTGCCAGCCGGGCACCCGTCAGACCCGGCGTCATCACCTCAGTTGTCCGGCCTGAGGAGCCCGACTGCTCTGTGGATGAGGCGGCTGCCGCATCGCTGTCTGGTGCCGGAGGTAAAATCCGGTGCTTGTTATAAAAGGGATGCACCATGCCGGCCAACTCACGAAGATAGTAGGCCATTCGATGCGGCTCCAGCTCCACGGCACTCGCCTGCAATACCACCGGGAAGGCCGACAGTTTCCGAATGAGCGCGAGTTCATCAGGATCTTCCAATACGTTGAGATCGGCTTGACTCGGAAGGGGACAGGCAATGCCACGCGAAGCCGCCACACGCCGGAGACTGGCAATCCGCGCATGCACATATTGCACGTAATAGACCGGGTTTTCCTGCGATTGCTGCTTGGCCAATTCCAAATCGAAGTCCAGATGCGTGCTGGAATCGCGCATGAGAAAGAAAAACTTGGCGGCATCCGCCCCAACCTCGTCCATCACCTCGCGCAGCGTAATGAACTCTCCGGACCGCTTGGACATTTCGACCTTCTGGCCTCCACGAAGGAGATTCACCATCTGCACCAGCACGACCCTCAGTCGTTCCCTCGGGTATCCGTAGGCCTGCACCACCGCCTGCATCCTCGGAATATACCCGTGATGGTCGGCGCCCCACACATCGACCAGGAGATCAAAGCCCCGTCGCAGCTTATCTCGATGGTAGGCGATGTCGGAAGCCAGATAGGTATAGTCCCCCTCCTGCTTGCGGACCACCCGATCCTTTTCATCACCAAACGCCGACGATCGAAACCATTGCGCGCCCTCCTGATCGAACAAGAGGTCCCTGGCTCGCAGTTCATTCAGTACCTGCTCCACGGCGCCAGACGACAACAACGAGGCTTCACTGAACCAGGACTCAAAGGCGATCCCGAACGTCTCCAGATCCTGACGGATGAGTGCCAGTAATTCCCGATACGCGAACTCCCTACTCCGCTGTTCCGCGTCAGCGACGGGAAGCGAGAGCAGCGCCGCGCCCTGTTCCGCCTTCACCTGCTCGGCGACCGTGCGAATGTACCCGCCATGGTATCCGTCTTCAGGAAAGGACACCGTCTGCCCACAAGCCTCCCGGTACCGCGCCAGAACAGACAGTCCCAGCAACTTCATTTGCCGGCCGGCATCGTTAATGTAGTACTCACTGACGACATCATGTCCGGTAGCGCGTAAGAGACGGACCAGGGCTTGCCCCACAGCCGCGCCGCGTCCATGTCCGACATGCAACGGCCCGGTCGGATTGGCGCTGACATACTCCACGAGCACTCGCTGCCCCTGCCCCACTTGGCTGGAGCCATACCGCTCGCCCTGCGCTTCAATCTCGCGCAGAACATCCATCCAGAGCTCCCGCTTGACCGTCAGGTTCAGAAAGCCCGGTCGCGCGATTTCTGCACGACTGAACAATGCCTCGCGCTGCTCGATGTGATCGACAATAATCTGGGCGATTTCAAACGGAGGGCGACGCTCCGATGCTGACAACGACATGGCCACGGTGCACGACACATCACCCCACTCGGGCCGCTTCGGGGCTTCGAGATTGACCGTCGGCATTTGCTCAAGCTTGAGCATCCCGCGTTGTTGCGCCGATCGAAGTGCCCCGACCAACGCCTGACTGACCTTGTCTTGCACCACACCCTGAGTCACAAAAACCCCTCTAAGTCTGCGTGGAAACAGCGAAAATCAAACTGGGAATCTAACACACCATGACATGAGAGACAAGATCGTGAGTTAGGTGGCAGGAACGGTCCGTCGCTCTGCCAACAATAGTCGGCAGGCCTCGATGATGCGCTCCGGAGCGATCTGAAGACACACGCGCTCACGGCACTCTGCCACGGCACTCCAAGTCCGGCAGGTACAGGGCGCTCCAGATACAATCGACACGGCGCGACCAAGCGGAGCCCAACGACGTGAATCAGTAGGGCCAAAACAGGCAATCGTAGGAACCGACAAGGCAGCCGCAAGATGGGTCATGCCGGAATCGTGCCCCACATAGAGTTCCGCGTGCGACAGCACCCCTGCCACCGTGGACAAATCCAGCTCACGGATGACCGGAACATCCAGCTTTGTAGTCTCGAGGACGCGCTCCACAGCCTCACTATCAGCCGGGCCTTCCAGCAATAGGGGAGCCATGTCAGCCTGAAATAACCACTCGATCACAGGCACGAGAAGCCGTCCATCTAAACACTTATGCGGGCTCCCGCTCCCGGGATGCATCACCACCACCTTGTGCCGACTCTCTTGAAGGAGCCTCTCAACGATGCGCCTACCGCGTTCACGAATGACTGGTGAGAGATCGAGTGGGGCGCCGTGTATCTGTGGCGTCCCGGGTATCTGATGAGTGTCACTGACCTGAATGGCATCAAGATACCGCGACGCCTGGTGCTCGGCACGCAGGTCGGTAGATGAAGCAGATTGCAGGCAGACATACTGAACACCCGAGGCCCGCAGTGTAGCCGAGAGGGCCCCTTCTGTGTCCGGTAGCCACCCGACTGCTAAATCGCAGTTGCGGAGCCAGGCTCTGAAGTCTGAGCAAAGACTATCTGGCCCAACCCAAAGCCCACTGAAATAGGACGATTCAAGAGGGAAGAGGCGATCAACTTCACGAGCTTCGCACAAGAGTGCTCCTACGGACTGTCCGGCCAACAATGCGATCTCATGCTGTGGAAACTGGCATCGGACTGCGAATAAGGCAGGGCGGGCCAAGAGTACATCGCCTATGGCCCCGGCATGAATCACGAGCACCCCGCGCCTATTCACGCCCTGTGGTACCTTGCTCGTCACGGCTTATCGGGTATCGCTGAGTCGGCGAGAGTCAAATCGTCTGGCGTATTGATATTCTGAAATGAACGAAGACCACCACCAAGAGATGACAGGTCATTTGCTCCTACCACCGCAACTCGTAGTTCTTCCGTTCGATACAGCGCATGGATTTTCAGATCATGACGCTCAGCCATCGCCTTGAGAAATTCGGCGCATCGCTTGGAATATATGGCGTGCATGGGTTGGAACTGTCCCTCGAGTTTCGCAACAATGACATCGGCCGTGTCATCGAAGGAGGCCATGAAACGAATCAGCTCGAGGTCAAGAAACGGCATGTCACAGGCCACGGCAAATATTCTCGGCTGCGACGCCGCCAGTAGCCCGGTATACAAACCTCCCAAACTACCCGCATTCGGGATCACATCATAGACTACCCTACAGCCACGCACATCCAGTGAATCAATGGGTTCAGCCAAAACAATAATGGTCTCCACGAAAGTACCCATCAAGAGAGAGAGCGTCCGGTCAAAAACACTCTTCCCACCTACCTTCAGAAATCGCTTATCACGCCCCATGCGACGGCTCTTTCCACCGGCAATGAGGACTCCCGTGGCATTGACTAGGCTGCGCTCATTCATCCCAACTCAGTCCCCAGAGTCTCATCGCCACAAAAAAAGAGGGGGTGAGTTTCCCCACCCCCTCGCGACACCACCCCTAGCTCGAGTATCGACTTAGAGGACCTTGCCCTTTTTCTTGTTGGCCCGGCGGGTCAGCATCCACCCTTCCAAAAACACCACGCCAACTGCGATAACGGCCGGGTAAATGTACACTTCCTGCGGAATCGGAGGCTGCAAGATTGTGTAATAGAAGGCCGACACGGCCATCTTCCGTCCCGCATCCCCGTTGTGTCCGTCCCAGGCAAAGAAGACCATCGGAATGTACTTACCGATGTCAAACCGGGTGTACTCATCATAATCATCCTTGTCGCCCTTAAGCGGACGGGAGATCATGACAGTCCACTGTCCGTTCTTCCACTCTGACTTTAACAACTTAACTTTTTCTTCGAAGTCATCGCGTTCCTCGAAGTCCTGATCCCAACCGGTTCCCTTGAAGGACCGGAGGGAACCATCCGCCTCCCACTTCAAGATGTCGGCGTTGAACTTCGCATCACCCCACAAATATCGTGGCTTAAACGGAGCAGGAATCTCCTGCCACTTGATGGGGAATTGGAATGCAATACCATCGTTATAAACGGCGTAGTTGTTCTGAGCTGCAGCAATTGAACCTTCTTCTCCGGTCTTAGGTGCCTGCTCCTTCACACCAAAGTTCTCGACATTGACTTGAGTGGGCGCCCAAGGAAGTTTCCCCTCGGCGACACTCTTCGTCCGGTCATCCCACTGGATCAGGTACACCACGTTCTTGTCGTTGTACAGTGATTTAACCCAGATATCATCGATACGATTGACGAAGTTACGAGGTTTGTGAGTGATCTGACCGCCCATCGCCACATAACGACGGCCCTGCTTCTTCCACATCTCATTTTCTGGGTCGTTTGAAATCTCACCCTCGACCGGCGCAGAAGGCACAACGAAGTTGATCTTCGGCTTATCGGTCAAAGGATCGATACCCAGGGGCTTGCCCTCTTCATCGCGTTCGCACAACGAGTTCACGAAGTTCGCAATGTTCCAGCGATCTTCGACCGACGTGCTATCCGCAAAGGACGGCATCGGCGTTCCGTTGACACCCGTGGAGAAGGTACGGAAAATGTTTCGTACGTTGTAAGGGTCTTGCCGGCTTCCTCGGAAATTCCAGCACTTGTGCCAGTTGGCCGGCTGAATCGAAAACCCCCAATCATCTTTCAGATTGAAAGCGTTTCCGTCTCCACGCCCTTCAACACCATGGCACTCGATGCACTTCTTGTCCACGATCAACTGAGCGCCCTTCTTGATACTGTCCTCGGTCGCCTCAGCAGGTTTAATAGTTCCGAGCTGGAGGATCGTCTGCGTCTCAGACTGTTTGTCGGTAAATTTTCTATCCTTAACCAGCTGCGTTGTGACGAAGGACAGAACCTGGATACGCTGCTCCTCGGTCAAGATACCTTCCCAGGGTGGCATGGCCGAGCCAGGAAGACCGTGCGTGACGGTGTCGAACAGGTCATTCTTGCCGGAATCAGGAGTCTTCTCGTTGTAATTGAAGAGCGGCAACTCTCCACTCGCCGTATGGCGAATTTTGAAGGTACCCTGATTGAAGTTACGCGGACGTGGCCACAAACGATCAGCACCTGGCCCGTCGCCCGCACCGTCCACACCATGACACCAGACACACTTGGTGAAATAGACACGCTTTCCGGCTTCGATCATCTCGGCGGGCGGAGCCGGGGCCAATTCACCCTTGGCAAAGCCTTCCGGAAGATCTCCAGCATGACCCAATCCCACCGCACTTGCAGAGAGGATGAGGGCACCTAAGGCCGCTCCGATAATCGGGGTCGCCTTTACGTTCATACGAAGTTTGCTCATTGTTAACCTCACCACCTGTTCTCCCAGGTTGTTTGTAAGATTCAGGATTAGTCCCATGTCCGAGGATAGTATCCCGTGTGCCAGTATTCGAACAGGATCACCTTCCAAATTTCATCTGTGGTCAGGTGCTGTTCCCATGGTGGCATAACCGAGGCCCAAGGGAATCCTTCGTTCGGCAAACCGATTCCGCCCTTCGCTACCCGCCAGAAAATGAAGGTTTCCTGCAACTGCGCAATCGTTCCTGGATCTGTGAAGTTAGCAGGAATCGGGTTGAACGCAAAGGCATGGAGACCACGACCGTTCAGATTGTCGCCGTGACAGAAGTGACAATTCTGGAAGAATATTTCGCCACCTTCCCGAACGTACTTCAGGTATCCTTCAGCTTTGTCATCCCATGGGTTGGCGTTGGGAGCCATCAGTCGTCCCATGCCTTGCTCCACGATCAGCTTATTGCTATAGGCTTGATCGTACTTACCTTCAAGATTGACCCGGTAAGGATTCTGAGAAGTCTGGAGGGTGTAAGTCTTGCCATGCACCTTCGTGCTTGCTGGTGGTGCAGGATGCACGGTCCGCAACTCAATCGGCTCATCGACACTCGGCTTCATCGTCAAGAAAGAGAAGCCGCCAATGAGTAGCGGAAGAAGAATCAGATACATCGTGCGTAGTGCCTTATGGAAGCCGGTGTTGGCATCCAAAACATTGAGAATCGGCTGACGGAATTTCTTCCAATCCTCTTCATTGGCCGACACCCACATGAACACGGCTACGAACGATACGGTTCCGTACATGGCACGAACGCTGAACGGAATCGGCGGATAGATACGGAACTTGAGATAGGTTTGGATAAAGGCCCAAAACAACACACCCTGCCAAAACCGAGGGAAAGCAATTCCCATCGAGTTGGCTAGATAACTCAGGCCGGTGAAGCCAGCCACGAATACGGCTAGCTCACTTAGGACCTGCATGGGCATGTAGCCCTCAACGAGCCTGACGGTGTTCGAGGGAATCACTCCGAAGATCATGCCGATCAACATGAGCAGTCCCAGGACGCCGATCAATGCCCCGACTGACATTAATGCTTTCATGTCCTCATCTCCCTTTCTTCCGCAATAGCAACCAGATACCCATCGCAACTAGGAGGCCTTGGGTGGCTCTTTCCCTTCCTGCACCTGCGAGAGGTAATCTACAAGTTTCTTGAGCGCGCCGGCGCTAAGCTTCTGACCGAACACCTTAGGCATGGTATTGTCAGGGAAGCCTTTCACAACGTAAGCGCTAGGCTCAACAATGGATTCCATTATGTAGTCAGGGACGCTCTTCGCCTTTCCCTTATAATCCTTGTCTTTAATGCGTAGCGGAGCATTTGTTCCCTCGACCAGCTTCGGACCAATCGTGCCGGTCGCTCCAGCGATACCAGGGATCGTATGGCATGCCACACATTGTCCCTTCGCAAAAATCTGATCGACAGGCTCAGTCCCGTCAGCCATGAGCGCGGATGCACCCCCGCCGGCGGCCTTGTCGCCCTCTGTTGGCGGCTTTGGACGCTCAGAATCCGGGATGAACTTTTCATAGGACTTCACAATTTCATCAAAGCTCGGAGCCTCACGCCCTTCACGCACATACAGCCAGGTGTCGACAGCCGCTAACTCGGGCAAGGACAAAGAGATCGGCGGCTTATGGATGGACGGCATAGGGCTGACTTTATCATTGGTACCCTTCACACCGTAACCAGCCACCACGAAACAGCTCGGACAGGCATGGGACTCGGCAATGTATTCTTGGCCATTCTCTGCGGTTCCAGATCCAGGAAATGCTTCCTTCTGGTCTGAATCACGAGCTGCAGCATTTCCCTTATGATAACGAGGATCGTCGATCTGCGTTCCCGCGCGCTCCGGCAACCCGTCGAGGTTTGGCGCACGCTCTCCCAACATTCCTTTATGGAAAGCATGGCAGAGCGGACACTGTCCCTTACCGATCGCCCCCTGAACCTTGTTCTGACCAACGCCGCCAAAGATAATCTTCTCGCCTTCGTCAGCGAGCTCCGTCTGGGGCATGTTGCTGAAGTCTTTCTTTTCTTCGATGGGCGGAAATCCACCTTCCACCTGGGGCAACCAGTTACCGTAACCGGAAAGTGCTGCGGCGATGAAAAACATGAAGCCGCCGATTTTCAGCAAGGCGCTGATGTTCGTGAAATACAGCGCCATCATGAACGTCATCGATGTAATGAGAACCAGAGACACCGGCAAGAGCCGTGACTCTTCGAAGAAGTTCATCTTGTAATTGGCGATTGCCATAAAAAGTAGCATCGCGCCAATGATGCCGATGAACGTCTTGAACACCGCACGCTTGTTGGCAACTGGGTCTGAAATGGAGGCCTTGAAATAAAACATTAGGCCAACCAGGATGCCTAATGCTGGCCAGCCCATCGCTAAGGCCGCTTTAATGAGTTCAATCACAGCTCAAACCTCCTGCAGGAGGGGAAGGCGCTGGCCACCGATACAGCCAGACGCCCTCCCTCATTGATTCATTTCTTGCGTTTTGACTAGTGACCCACCGCTGGCGCAGCCGCCCGACCAGGCACGGCTGCCTTCGCCTCGACTGGCGCCTTCTTGGCACCAAGGGCTCCCAACCAAAACACGAACATAATTGAAATCCAGAAGAACAGTACGTTCGCAGAAATCATGTTCGCGGCAAAACCCACCGTGTGGGTATACGCCCATGGTGAATTGTCACGCATGATTTCGTTGACGTGCCAGAACAAGCGGACGGAGGATCGGATGTATCCCATCAGACCCATCATCCACGTGAAGGCCGTGGCCAACATGATGAGCGCATATTGAGAGCGAGCAGAAATCTTGCCCCACTCAATCGGTCCCATCTGCTTGGCACCCTTCATCATGACGCTGTTAAGTGCGAACATGAAGAACAGGCACGACAGCGTGGTAGCCACCTGCGGAACGGACAACCCGACTCGTACGTTCGCCGGAATGTAGTAGCCATACACAGCCAACATAATGATGTTGAGGTACGCAAAGAAGAAAAAGCAGCCCATGAAGATATTGCCGAACTTCGACCACGATACCGTGGACACCTTGTTGCCTCGCATGTACCACACGAAGCTCAAGACCGTGGTCGTGATGATGACGTTGATTCCACCGTTTTTGGCCGACATCACGCCATAGTTACCCAGCACTGGATGCTGCTGACCACCCATTGCCTTCAACTCGGCTGGAGTCATGACGATGGTGTGCGGCGTAATAAACACCAGATATCCGCATGTAAGCAGGAATACGAGATACTTGATGTAGCGCTGATACTTTTCCGCACCACGCATCCGTCCGAGAGCTTGCCAGAGATAGTAATTCGTACTCAGGAACAGAATTCCGATCATGGTGGCCTGAATGATAAACAGCCAAGCCAGCAGACCGCCCATCAAGGTAATACCCATCTGCTGACGATATGCATAGACTTCGCGCATCAACCAGTAGCCGGCGAATGGCAACGGAATCAGGAACGCCACACCGAGAGCCATCGCGATATAACCCATCCAGTCGTAGTGAGCACGCTCCTCATCGGTCTTAGCAGACAAGAAACGGTAGGCCGCATAGGCCGCCACGACACCACCACCGAAGGCCATATTACCGAGAATGCGATGGAGATTGAGCGGGTTCCACAATGCGGTGTGGATCACGTGCCAAATGTTACCCAGATACCGGCCCTGCTCATCAACGCCGGCAGGAGACATCATGAAGCCGATCCATGAATTCGCCAGGAACATCAAGATGGTGCCGATGACGTTCAGGACGACGGACATGCTGAGGTGAATCCATTTCAGGAACCCCTCCTTCATCTTGTCCCAGCCATAGTAGTAAATGTAGAGGGTTCCGCTTTCGGCCACGAACATCAATGCATAAATATGCATGACCGGCCTAAAGATACCCGAGAGATACTGGAAGAAGGCTGGATAGAGAGTCAGGAAGGTGAAGATCAGAATACCGCCCAGAATGGCCGTCAGAGAGTAGGCCGTCAAACTGATCTTAATAAAGTCGTACGCCAGCTGGTCATACCGCTTGGCCATCGCCTTATCCTTGGTCACCACACCCATAAATTCGATGACCATACAGAAAATGGGAACAGCCAAGACGAAGCTACCATAGTAAAGGTGCTGCTGATTGGCAAACCAGAGCAGGACGCGACTCTCGAAGTTGTATCGCGGATAGTCCTTCTCGCTGTCCGTTGTCTTAGGAGCTGGCGGGCCCGAGACAATACCTTCCGTCTTGTAATAAACGTCCTTACCCTTCTCAACCTTTGCGTCACCACCCTCTTTCTTCACGCCGGCAGCAGGAGCGCCACCGTCGCTAGCAAGGGCAGGGATCGCAACCAGAATAGGCAAGAGGAGGAGGCCGATCATTGCGCCTAGCGCCATGATCGACATCAACTTCGTGCGGGTTACAGAGCCCATGGGTTACCTCCTTGATACATCGCGTATGTGAACAACAACTTCAAAGCCCTACCCTCCGAATAATTACTTTCGAAGGAGATACCAAAAGTCCAAACCCTGCGCATCCATCAGAAAATGATCAACCGCTGCAAAAAACGAGACGCAGATCAGCACGGATACGACGACATACACAATTGTTTGGCCCATCTCAAACCCCCCTCAACTTGATAAACGATTTCCCAGGCCAGAATACCGGATCAGCAAGGGCACTGAATCCCGCCGAACCAGTAAAAAAACCAAAGACTCACTGCCAGGGTGATGTAGAAAATCATTTTTCCGATCTTAACTTGGACGTCATCCTGAGCAGCTTCCATCTTGATTCTCCCAACGGTTTAAGTACGTATTTTGAATTGACACACCAACTACGCTGTGTTAATCAAAATCCCTCACGCACATGATTTTTAAAGGGATTTTTATGGCTAAAAATTCAAAAGTGTTCGACATTATAGTTTTGGCTGGAATGGTTGTCAATATCATTTTGGCCGTGTTTCTGATCCTCTACTACTTCGATTTCCTGTGATTTTCTCCGCCCCCACGCCTCCAGACAACCGGCCATTTTCCGCACTGGATTGAGCGCAACGAAAGCCGATTGTTTCATCCCGAAAATCCTGCATCATCTTGCTGCGCGCGGTAATGCGTAAATCAGATCCCGAACTGGTATACGCAGCCCCGCGCAGCACCTTGTAGGTCCCGTATTCAGGACTTTCCGGATTGCGCTCCGAAGCTGCGGCATAGGCCCCCTCAAGGTACCAATCGTTCACCCATTCCATCACATTGCCCGCGCCGTCCATTACACCATAGGGACTGGCGTCACTCTTCACCCGCCCCACCGGCGCCGCCACGTCAAACCCGTCGTCTACGCGAGCCCAATTCGCCGCATTCGGCACTTCCACGTTTCCCCATGGCCACAGGCGACCATCCGGCCCACGCATGGCCTTTTCCCACTCCGCCTCAGAAGGCAGCCGCCTTCCACGCCACTCACAATAAGCTTTGGCATCCTCCCAGGAGACATAGACCGCAGGCTGATTCACACCTCGCATGCGCAGCGTATTTTTCGCATACCGTGAGGGCGGTCCTGACTTTCGATGTCCCGTTGCCTTCACAAACGCGGCATATTGCGCATTAGTCACCTCGTAACGATCAATCAGAAACTGGTCGAGGTAAATCGTCCGCTCAGGCTGCTCGTCGAACCCGCCCCGGTTGGTCCCGAGCACAAACGGCCCCGCAGGAATCACAACGAGTTCTTCTTCAAGGGGTTCTTCAACGGAGGCCGACTCAGGATTGGAGGCGCTCTGATCCTGCTCGGCCGATTGAGGCTCAGCTTCGAACGGGGTGGATATCGTCCCGCGAAGAATTGCTATGATGGGCAAGCTGGCGGCAAACAACACCACCAGAAGAAAGATCACTTTGAATCGCGTTTCGAGCATGATGCAACCGACTACTTAACGACCACATCAGCCTCGATGTCTTTCGCGCAGCGAAAGCCGACCGTTATGTCATGCCGCCACGGCTTTGCCTGGAATCGCTTGGACGCACGCACGTTTCGTTTGGTCTCCCGCCAGGAACCGCCGCGGATAACCCGTTGCTCGCCCTGGTCAGGCCCCTTCGGATCACGATACGGAGAACCCCGATACGAATTTTCGTCATAAAAATCCGCGACCCATTCACCGACGTTGCCCGTCATATCGTAGATTCCGTAGGGACTGCGGCCAGACTCGAACGACCCGGGCGGGGCAAGGTAACGAAACCCATCCTCATTGCCATCGATGTTCGCGTAGCCCACCATAAACTCCTCACCCCAGGCATAGCGGCGCTTCCCCTCTCCACGAGCGGCCTTCTCCCACTCCGCTTCCGTCGGCAGCCGCTTGCCGGCCCATTTGCAATAGGCCTCGGCATCGTCCCATGTCACGGCGATCATCGGATATTCCGGCTTCAACAATTTGGCAGGGTCCTCTTCAAACACTTCGATCTTCCGCTTGATTCGCTTCGTCATCTTGGCGAAACGATCATAGGCATCCTGCGTGACCTCGTGCCTGTCCAGGAAATACGATTTCAAGTAGACCTGATGCTCAGGCTTTTCATCCGGATCACTATCGTTATCTCGACTGCCCATCACAAACGGCCCTTCAGACACTTGCACCATCTCACGTCCGTCATCGCCGACAAGCGTCTTATACATCGAGAAGTCCTGCGCGGCGGCCGCGGCAACCGGCTTGACCTCCGTGGTGATCGAAAGCACCTGCTGGCGCAACTGCTTCGCCTTATAGGATTCGTAGACCAGCCCGCCAATCATCAAAATAAACGACCCGAACACAAAGATGATCGACCCGATCAGCACACCCCTATTTTCCATCTCGTTACTCGCACCTCAGGATTTAATAACCGCCGAGTCAGCCGAAGCCTCGTCACTACTCGCTTCCAGTGCCGCAGCCTTTCTCGCTGCCCGCACATCCAACAACATCGAAATCTGCACGCCGAGAAATCCCCCCATCGCCGCGCCGGCCCCTGCCCCGAACGAGACCTTCTCAATTCCGGCAATAAACCACGCCAACAGGCCACCGAGTACCGTACCGACCAGGATACTGACCAGGAAGCGGCGCCCACCGAGAAAACCAACCACCGCGCCAAGCACCAATCCTAATCCGGATGCCAGGGGAATGGACGAGCCGCCCAAAATCGTGCCGATCAGGGCACCGACGGTGCCCATGACGACGACACCGAATACGACGTCGACCAGCGCGCTGGTCGAAGGTCGGTTCAACGCTGACATGCAGACCTCATCGTTGTAGAAACCGCGGAGACACTCACTTGGCCTGACTGACCGTAACCGCGCCAAAATCGATCTCGACACCGGGGCCGGCAAACAGCGAAATTCCCCAGGCTTTCTCCGCGGGTTCATGCTTATGAATACGCTTGAAGTCCTCGTAGACATTCACGCGCTCTTCGACCCATTCCCCGACCGGAACCACCCCGCTCTGCACGACCAACTCGGATCCACTGAACATCCCCCCCTCAACAAACGTCCCCTCCGGCTTTCCGGCGCTCCAGATGTATTTCGTAAATACCGGGATGAACATCAAATCAGTATCCAGGGAAGCATAGAGCGCGGCAATCGGCTCCGACCCGGTTGGTGCCTTATGGAGACGCCACCGCCAGGTCAGTACCGGGTAGACCTTCGGGTCCCAGTCGATTTTGCGTTTCTTCACACGCTGCCCGGCATCCTTGGCAGCGAGAAACTTTTTCCCGTCCTGCGACTGAATCTTGTAGGCATCGCGCCCCTTGGCCTGACTACGCTGGTTCTCATGCTGCCAATCGATCGGAAACCCATCCTGATCCGCCGACTGAAAATCCTCCAGCACCAACACGCCGGCCTCACCTGCATAGGCCGGAGCAACGGATCCCGTCACACTGCACACTCCCACCACACCCAAGAAGCCGATCGCCGCGACAAACTTCCTCATAGTCATTTCACATTCCTTCATCAACGTCCTTAGCCCTCATGAGACGGAGACGGCAGAAAGCCTGCCTCCTTCTCCGCACTCACATCCTCATGCATCACCGGCTGCTGTCCGCGCTGACAGACCCAGAACAGGAAAAATACCGCCCCCCAAAACAAGGCCATATTGATCGTGACCATTTTGGCAGCGAACCCGAGCGATGGCGTAAACGCCCACGGCGACGTATCCGGCATCAACTCATTGACATGCCAGGCCAACCGGCCGGAAGAGCGGATATACCCCATCAACCCCATCACCCAGGTAAACGCCGCCGCCAACCCGAACAAGCCCACCATGCCGCGAACCGAAATCTGCCCCCATTGCACAGGACCGTGAATCGTGGCACCGCGCAACATACGCCGGTTCAACAGCAAGCCCAGTGTGACTACGAGTAACGTGGTGACGGCCTGTGGACCCGACAGCCCGACGCGGAGACTGGCGGGAAGATAGAATCCATAGACCGATAGGCCGATGATGTGCGCGGTTCCGAGGCCGAACAGAGCCCCCAGAATGACGTTTCCTGCTTTGGCCCATGAGATCGTCATCGTTCGATTTGCGCGTCGATAAAAGATGTAACTCAACGCAGTGATGCAGATCATCACATTGACCGCCCCGTTCTTCGACGACATGACACCGTAGTTTCCAATTACGGGATGCTGTGCCCCGCCCATGGCTTTGACTTCCGTCCCGGTCATCAGAATCGTGTGCGGCGTCAACCAGATAAACAGACAACCCGTCAGGGCGAGCAGCAAATATTGATAGTAGGGCTGATAACGCTCTCCACCACGAATCCGCCCCATACTCTGCCACAGATAGTAATTCACCCCGAGAAAGAGAGCGCCGATCAACAACGCCTGCACCACGAAGAGCCAGGTCAGCAACCCGCCCATCATCGTGACACCCATGCTCTGACTGTACGCATAGACGGAACGCATCAACCAATAGCCGGCGAACGGCATCGGCAGCAATGCGCAGACCGTCACAAACAAAAACACGTAGCCAACCCAGTCGTAGTAGGCCCGCTCCTCCTGGCTCTTCCCGGAAAAGAACCGATAACAGGCGTAGGCCAGGACCACCGCGCCACCCGACATGATGTCCGCGAGGAATCGATGCAAGTTCAATGGATTCCAGAGTGCAGAGCGAAGCAGATGCCAGGGATTCCCCAAATACCGCCCCTGCCCGTCGACGCCGGACGGCGCCATCATGAAGGCCGACCAGGCATTGGCCAACAACAGCAACGACGTGCCGAACACCACCGCCAGCACACCGATCGACAGATGGACCCACTTCGATCCCGGCGCTGCCATCCGATCCCAACTGTAGTAGTACGCGATCGTCAGAAACGTCGTCCCGACAAACACTAGCGCATAGAGGGGCATCATGACTTTAAAGGTGCCGCCCATGTACTGCATGAAGCTGGGATAGAGCGTGATAAACATCGTCAGCATCACGCTCCCGACCGCCGCGGTCACGGACAGTGCAAGCAGCGCCACCTTCAACAGATCTTGCGCCAACCCGTCATAACGCACAGCCATCGCGGGATTCCTCGCCACCAGCCCCAGGAATTCCAAGAGGACGCAAAAGATCGGCAGGGCCAAGACGAAACCACCAAAGTACGTATGCTGCTGAATGATAAACCACATCAGCAACCGGCTATCGAGCGACCCGACTTGTGGGTAATGGTTCTCATTCGCCGTCGGCGCCGAGGGACCGTCCGGAACCCCCGGCGTATGGAAATAGACATCTGCGGAGGGGTCGGCGGCCACCAGCAATGGTGGATTCAGCAGCAGCACACTCGCGGCCACCAGCAACCCACACAGCAACAGAATCACGGACGGAAGCGGAAGGCGTTTGATCATGACGACGCTCTCTGGCTATTCTTCTCGAAGACAGCCGCAGACCCAGTCAATGCCGTACCAGCAATGGCTTCACGGGACTTGCCGAGAATGCCCATGACGAATGGGCAGCGCAACAAGGCGCTGGGCACTCCTCCAGGCTGACGATTTTCAATCTCCCGCCGATGTCCCAGGTAATAGCAGTACAGCGCCATCACGCCACCGACGAGGCCGGCGACGCCAGCGAAGAGTCCGGGGGAACTCATCGGCTGTTTCAACACATACAGACAACCGCCGACCAACACCAGATAGTAGGTCGAGGCAAAGGCCAACCCGGGCCACCACCAAAACTTCACCAATTCACCCCATCGAGTCGCGGTCAATCCGGCCATCCAGGCTGTCCCGTTCCCCTGCCCGGCGAAAAACGCCAGGAGACCAACTGTTCCCGCCGCCATCGTCACGACAGCGCCTTGCGCCAACACGGCCAGCTCTCCGCCGACGACCGCCGCTAGGAACATCGAGAGCCCCACACAGCCGACGACTCCCGCCGCCACCCACCCAGCCAGTGCCGGACTCACTCGCGCCAGCAACGCACGAAGTCCCGCGCCGTCAGGAAACGTGACGAACGGCCGCCCGCTGGCTTCAAGCCATCGCACATACCCGATCTCAAATGCATCGCGCGCGACGGCCGTACTGGGAATAATCATCGCCATCATGGCCGGACCATCCGGATGCTTGGCATAGTCATAGCCCACCAGCCAGAGCAGCGCCAGCACGAGCAGCGACAACTGCACTCCGTAGACAAAACCGATCCAGGCGAGAATCCATCCGATACGTCTGGCGCCATCCATGCTCATCAGTCGTGCAAACGGCACCGCTCGACCGACACGATAGGCGCATATCGCCGTCACCAGGGACACCAGGCCACTCAGGATCAGCAGCGTGACCGGCTCTGCCAGCGACATGCCATGCTTCGCCGCCCGGTACACCGCAAACGCCACCAGCCCCGGGACAAACATCACCAGGCGCTTTCTTGTGCGAACCGAATCTTCGGTGACAGCCAGCGTCAAACTTGGAAGGACTCGTAATGCCAATCGGTGCAACATGTTGTCAGTCGCCCAGCACAATGATAGAGGGCGCGAGAACGACTCCGGGGACTCTGCATAAGAGCTGCCTTAGCATTTACGCGTCATCACGCTGAGCCGCCATGCCGAAATACCGCGCCTTCACTTCTTCCATCAGCGCGACGGTCACAGAGCCCTCACCACGATCCACCGCCGTTCGTTCCAACTCAACCCGAGCCATGGCCCGAACCGGCGCCGGCACATTGGCGAGGCGCTGCTCCGCATCCGGGTCCCATGAGACCATATCGCCCGTTTTCGCCTGATCGATCAAATCGTAGGTAATCACTCGCTGCCGTCTGGTCCGGGCAAACCCCTCCACCAGTTCACGCAGGACTGGAACGGCATAGGGAGGAACACGATCCAGCCGATGCCGGGCATCATCAGTCCACATCAGCCGATCGACCAACCCCTCGACCTGTCCCACCGGCACATCGACCCCCACTACCCACTGGCAGGACCGACATTCCGAACGGACAAACCACGTGGGATCGCCCTCACGGGAGCTACGCTCCTCAACACCCTCGGTATGCATCCATCCGCCGCACCCGCACACAAGCATATCGGTCCTCAGCCCCTTATCTCCGCTCGACGTTCCTAGCCGATTTTCCCGGGATAGAGGATGTACAACATGGCATAGGTAAAGGTCCCGGTCAGAAAAAGGATGCAGTAGACGATCATCGTGAACCGGCCAAGGGCGCGGTGCCGCTGCCCCCCATCGGGCCAGATCCGTTGAATGCCCATCTCCACAGCAAACACGATCGCGACCAGGGTGAGAAACCCGATATAGACCTCCAGCTTGCGCATGGAAAACCCGGCAGACATGACGCGTGTCCCGAACAACAGCATCACCACCGCCAGGAGCACCGCAAATATCAGGCTCACCTTTTTCCACGATGTCTGCAACCGAGATACGCTCAGCACCCGTGCCCCGCCCAGAAACTGCTGCGAACGGAACCCCAGCACGATCATGTACACAGCCATGACCAGCCCGATGATCACCAGAATGATATGGATTGTCAGCACAGGGATGAACACGTAGTCATACAAGGCCTGAGAACCACCGAAGCCTTCTTTTCCTTCGAACGCCAACACCCCCAACTGCCGAAACAGATAGTAGGCGGTGAAGAATCCGACCATGGTCACCATCCCGCCCAACATGAGCCAGTGATGGTGGTGTCCACGATGCTGCTTGGCCTGCAACCATCCGATGATGAAGAGGCCGGTAAACAACGTGGCCATCAACTGGCTGAGATCGGCCCCCATCGTGGCATGGGTGCCGAAGAATCCCGGCTGGCGCAAAAATTCAAACATGGTACATCTTACCCGACCGTGGGTCTGACACCTTGCACCACCGCCGTGCGCTCGATTTCATCAACCGAGACATATCCCCCATCGTGCATCCACTGCATGGCTTCTGCGGTGCGGTAGCAGGCACCTTGTTCCGTATTGACGAGAATATGAACGGCAAACGCCGCCGTCCAGGCGGGGCTCGTACCCGAAGCATCCAAGAACCGGTCTTTGATGATCAAGCGCCCGCCGGGATTCAGGTGGCTATGGATTTTCTTCACCAGCGCGGCATTGGTGGCCAGATCCTGATAGTGAAGGATATCGGACATCAACACCACGTCATAGGGACCACCCAACGAATCGCGGTTGAAGTCGCCGGCCTTCAGGGAAATCCTGCCCTCAAGCCCCGTATCCTTTACGGTCCGTTCGGTCAACGGGAGCGTCGTCTGCAGATCGAAGACCGTCGCCGAAAGTTGCGGATACACCCGGCAAAACGCAATGGCGTTGGTCCCGGCTCCGCCCCCGAGATCGAGCATCGTCCGCGCCTGACCGAGCGCAAGCCGTTTCGCCAAGTCCGGACCACTTTGCTGCCCGATCCGGTGCAACACGGACAACACATTGGCGCCAAGCGCTGGATCCGTCTCAAATACATGTTGCGTCACCGGCGATCGGCCGGTTTTCACCGCCTCCTCCAGCTTGCCCCAATTCCCCCATTCGGCATCATGCAACAGCAGCAAGTGCCCAATATATTGCGGCCCATGCTTGACGAGATGCGTCGTGGCGACCGGCGTATTGGCATAGAGATCGCCGGTCTTCGACAGCAGCCTGATCGCCACCAGCGCATTTAGAAGTAACTCCAGCGCGCGCACATCGGCGCCGAGTTTTTCGGCCGCTTCAGAGGCGGTACGGCCTCGTCCATTCAGCACCGAAAAGACGTCTAATTTCACGGCTGTCAAAAGGATTTTCGTTTCCCAGTAGTAGCCCAACTGGAAGACTTCGGCGAGAGACAATTCACGAGGCACAGATCACCCACTCAGATAATGTGGTGTTGAAATTTGGCATCTTACCCAGTTCAGAAAGGGAAACGCAAGGCGAGGAGCGGGCAGGAAAGAACCTCTGAACACCAATAACGATGCGGGTCGGCCGACACGATCTTACGGATGGAATCGATGAACTCAACAGGGGACACAGATGAGGAGGTCGAACGGAAGGCCGAACACGAGGGGGCACAAACGAAAGGGGCAGTGATCCGACTTGGACCACTGCCCCTCAGTCAGCGGGCTATCCCACCGTGGTAAGCGAACCTACTTGATCTCGGCCTTCAACGTGGCCGATCCACCCTCTGCAACCTCGACCTCGAATTCATTCAGCTTGCCCTTGCCGACAAACGGGTGCCAAACCACCACTTTGTGCTTTCCGGCAGGAACGCCCTGAATCTCGAACGATCCATCATCCTTCACCACTGCATGGTACGGATTCCAGACAGGGAGGAAGAAAGACTGCATGAACTCGTGCTGGTCGCACTGCAAACGATAGAAGCCCTGCTTTTCCGCGCCGCCACGGAAGGTCACCGGCTTCTCCAACTTGTCGCCCTTCTTCGCCAAACCGATGTTGAAACCGGTGGCCGAGCTGGAGCCCTTCACCACGAAGCTGTGCGGGTTGTGCAACACGCCCAGCACGGACTTGGGATCATCGGGATCGGCATCCTTATTCTCTGCACGGAAGTTCTTGTTGTTCACCACCACGCCGCTGAAGGGCAAGAATTCGCAGAATTCCGCCGTCACGTCGGTGCCCTTGAACCCATCCTGGAACGCCTGATCTTCGATATCGACCACGGAGACGATCGCACCCTTCAGACCACCATCCTTGGCAACTTCAATGGTCTTGAGAAAGCGCTTGTCGCCATCCATGAGGCTCTTGTTCGGGTTCTTCGGGCAGAACTTCGGGTTCGGGAACTTGGAGAAGGAGAACTCCTTCTGCTCGGCCTTCCCGGCATAGGTCACTTTCCCGGCAATCGTGCCTCCGGCAAACGAGACGAGGGGCGCAGCCAAAAATGCTGCGGCCGCAACGCCGAATACTACTTTCATCGCACCCTTCTTCATGTCACTGCCTCCTTAGTAATGAACATTAACCGAAACCGAACACCTACTCCGTCACCACGCAATCACAAGGGCTGGTGACCCGTACCCTTGTTATAACAGTCGCATTCACTTGACGTGGCTCCACGTCGACTACGCTTAGGCCTCTGAACATTTCTCTATACTGGAATCATACTCACACTGTCAACTTGAAATCCAGCCGCCAAAGCCCCCTACGATTTCGCATGATTAGGGGATGACTTGGCATGAGTGAGAATGCGAGCAATCGACCCTCCCACAGTAGCCCGAACGGCATCGTCTTCGTCATGCAGGGCCAGCTTCAACATCGGCAATAGGTCTACGCCTCCGATCTGCCCGAGTGCCCTGGCTGCGGCGATCCGAGGGCGCGGAATGGGATCTTTCAGCACGCCGGAAAGAAACTCAATCGCAGCCTTCATATTGGCGCCATGCGCCCTCCCTGCTGCCTTACCGGCTGCGGAGCGGGTTCCGGGATCATGATTTTGCGCCAATTCGTACAGTTCCTCTCCAACGGATTCAAACGGTTCCTCGACCCGTAACAACGCCGATATGACGGCTGCCTTGACCACCGGGTTCGGATCAGCCAGCGCCTTCCTCAGGGCAACCAGTGAATCTTTCACGCCTAATTCGCCCAGGCTGATCGCCGCCGACGTTTTCACGGCTGGAATTTTATCCTCCAGCGCATGCTCCAACGCGGGGATCCCCTGCACCTTCCCAAGGTCCCCCAAGGCTGAAGCGGCGGCCCCGCGCACAGATGGCTGCGTATTGGTGATGGCCTCCAGCAGAACCGACAGCCCGCGCGCGTCCTTTAGCTCCCCCACCATCCGCAGCGCTGTGGCGCGTTCTTCCGGATTCGGGGCGGAGGCGGCCTTCAGTATCGTGTCCCACATCGCCGTCTGCCCCGTATGGTACAACGCTCCCGCCGCCGCAAGCCGCACCGCCGGCTGTTCGTCCTTCAGGGCATTCTCAAGTAGCGGAATCACCGAGCGGTCCCCGCTCTTCCCCAGCACCTTCAGTACAGTGGCCTTGACCAGCCCGGCCTGATCTTCCAAGGCATTCCGCAAGCGCGGCGAACGGCGTCCCGCCTCCAGCCTTCCAAGAGCTTCTGCCGCCAAGGCGCGCACCAGCCCGGATCCGTCACTTAATCCGTCCTCGAGCGCAGGAATCGTCTCCGGAGAATCCACGTCTTTCAGCGCCGTGTAGGCCGCCCCGCGCATCTGCTCCCGCATGTCCTTAATCAGCACGTATACGAAGCCCAACGCCACGTCTTTCAGCAGCGTCCGGTCCTCCTGCTTCAAGTCCTGCTCCAGGCGCTCGTACTCAACTAATGCGTCCTTGGGCTTTCCTAAAAAAATTAGTGCACGAGTCTTGAGCCGCCGGGCCTCTGGTTGGGGTCCCTGCTCCTTATTCAGCTGCTCGACGAGGTCTAGGGCCTCCTGGTACTGCTTCTTGTCGAACGCCGCCTGCGCTTCCTTCAGCGAACGCGCTGATGCCGCCGACGGCCAGAGACACAGGAGCACCCCGGACGCAACCGCCACTGCCATCCACCCAATTGCCATTCGACGCCAACGCGACTCACCGTGCAATGCCATGCAATCCCTTCCTGGTCGTACCACGAACGCTACCCTCTTTCTTGTGTTGCGGATGCCGGGGCCCAGCGTCGATATCCCGTCGGTTCTTCGAAATAGTAGTCCGGCTGCGGAGAAAACCGGATCCGTGAATACTCAATGGACCAATCCCGGTCCTGGCTGACCAGTTTCAGGACCACCCCGGTCTCACCATCCACCCATTCGTAAAATCGTTCATCCCGGCCGTTGTAGTCCACCCGCACCTCGTACAGCTGGGATGCGCGCCCGATCATGGTGGCATCGCCCACTAACGTCCGGCTCTTTTCTCCCGGAAGGCTGGGTTGAATCGGCAGGATTTCTTCAGGCTTGACGGGAACCGGAAGAATTTGCCGGCGCTGGGCCAGCAAGAACCACGACTCGTGCTTATCCAATCGAACGATTTCTATACTGGAATAGCCGAGCTCAGTCTTGACCGCATACTTGTACTCCAGTCGGATGCGGTCGCCCTTTACAAACACCTGGGCCTCGAAACGACGCCCTTCCACCCGCTTCACAGCAGAGGCAGAAAATTCCGCCGGAACGGCGGGGGATATGCGATTCGTATCCGCGGCATCACTGACACCGGGCCAACAGAGACACGCCGAAAGAAACACTCCCACGCACCACCGTGAGAGGTCCTCCCACCTGGGCTTAGCGCTGATGCTCCACCAGGGGCTCGATCTCCACGGGATGGCCAAGGGACTCCAGCCCGAAACGGGGATTGTCCATGACCCTGTAGGCCGTCCGGGTTCCCCTGGGAGCCGGCAGTGCCACTTGTTCTACCGTCGTCCCGTCCGGACCGACCATGATCGTCCGCGTCACCCCAGGCCCTGACTGCGGATGCCAGACCACCATCTGATAGGTCCCCGGCGGGACATTGTCGATCTTGAACGCACCCTGGTCGTCGGTCACCGCATAATACGGATTGTTCACGGCCATCGCCCAACTTTCCATGTAGGCGTGAAAACCGCACTGCATGTAGAACGTCCGCCGCCCTTTGTTGAGGTAGACCGGTCCCACCAGAGATTTTCCTGGCGCATGATTGTGAATCGCGTGCATATTTCCGCGTTGATGCTGTTGATTCAAGATCAGAGGCGTATTAAACAGCACCCGGGCCCCGGCCTCGGGAGAAGTTTCATAGCCCTGAATGTCGTGCATCACCGGATCCATATTCACCACTTCCACCGCATGGCCATTGCGCACGATCGTCATCCAGGGACCGAACATGCAATCCCGCGCCTCGATGAGCGGCACCGAAAGATCAAACGGCTTCCCGGACTCGACCCCTTCGAGCAGCACGACGGCATTTTTCAATCCGCCCTCGGCGTTTACCATGAAGTCGCGCAGCAGACGCCACCCCTTCCCATTCGAGATCCTTCCACAATAGGTGGGGTCCGGGAAGGTAATGAGATTAAAGGCCTTCGGATCCGGAACGGCGCCCGACAAAGTGACTCGTCCTTCCAGCGTCCCGCCATGCTGAACGTCGACAATCTCATAGGCAGAGACCGGGGGCACAACCTGAGACAAGCAGACGATAAGTGCAAGACAACGGAGCAGGCTGGAACGAGTCACCCTCATAATCTCCCTCTTTCTTCTTCGAAGAGACCTTAGGGAACCTGACGCTGCAATGTCGGACGAATATCCACAACCTTTCCAAGCGACTCGGGGCCGTAATGCGGATTCTGCTCGATTTCATGCACGCTTCGACGTCCTTGCGGAGCCTTGAAGTCGAAATCGACGGTCGAGAGGCCCTTTTCCGTCACGGTCACTTTCTTCTGCAACATTGTGCCGACCCCGGGATGCCAGACCATCAGCGTATAGTCGCCAGGCGGAACATCCGTCAAATTGAAGGTGCCATCATCACCCGTCAGCGTGAAATAGGGGTTATCGACGGCGAATCCCCAGCTTTCCATATAGGCATGGAACCCGCATTGCATCAGAAAAATTCTTCGCCCCTTGGTCATATGAATCACTTCCGTAACCGGCTCTCCCGCCAGATGCTCATGACTTTCCGCGCTCACGAGACGTTTGTGATGGGGATTCATCGGCAACGGGGTATTGAATAGGACGCGAGGGCCGAGCTGCGAGGTTTCATAGGCTTGAATATCGTGCATGACCGGATCCATGTTCATGACCGCTACTTCAGAACCATCTTTCACAACCGTGACAAAAGGAAGGAACCGGCAATCCCGCGCCTCGACAGTCAACGGTTCAAACTTGAACGGCTTCCCCTTGGTCACATCGGTCAGCACGACCACCACATCTTTGAGACCCTGGCTGGAAGCCAGGGAAAACTCATTGAGGATGCGCCACCCCGTTCCAGTTGAAATGCGACCGCAATAGACCGGATCGGGGAATGTGATCAGGTTATATCCCTTCGGGGTAGGTTTTCCCCCGGTCATGGTGACTGTCCCTTTTATGGTACCGCCATCCGTGACCGCGATCTCCTCGTACGCCCACGATGGAGACCAGCAGACACTGACAGCGCAGAGCACGGCAAGGCCGACTAGTCGCATGTCATTCCTCCAGTAATAAGTATGATATCGATACAAACAGTGCCGACAAACAGTCAGACGTATCCGCTCATCATACACAATCCCCGGCGAACAACAAAAGGGGGGAGCCCTTTCAGGCTCCCCCCTCCTCACCTCATCTCTCGAGAGATGCGATCAGTCTACTTAGCCGCGACAGGAATCGCGTGCACAACCGGCTGCTCAACCTCGGCACTCTTGGTACCGGCGCTCGCGCCAGCCAATGGCAACAGTCGCGTATCACCGGACGGCAATACACGCACATAGCCCCACTGTCCGGACTGCGAGTACGGTAAGCGCTGGTTGCTGTACACATAATCCCCGGGCAAACGATACATTCCACCCGCCGAAGGGAGGAACGCATCGATCGTTTCCGAACCCGAGAATTCCACGACACTGATCTGATCAGCGCCCCGCATGAACGGCTCGATCGGCCATTCGTGCTTCTCGACGCTGAACATGCCGTTCTGCTCATTGCTCACACCCAGCACATGGATGCGCACCGGGTCACCAGCATGCGCCTCGATGAGCGGGGTGGCCGGATCTTCCGGCTTGTCCGCCTTGCAAGGTTGGAACACCTTGCCGAGCGAGCAACCCTGCTCTTCACGGAACTTGTACGGTTCCGACCGGTAGTTGACGCCGGTCAAACCCGCCACGTTCTGCACGTAGGGCATGAAGCTCGTGCCGATGATGTTGTCTTCATCCTGGAAGAACAACGCCACGTCACGATAATTCGCCCGCATTTCATTGCCCGGCACCGAGCGATCGATGATGACATCAGCCGCCCAGGCGTTCTTATTGGACAAATCTGCGCCGGTCTTAGGATCGCGATACTTCGATCCCTTGGGTCCGACGACGACGGCACCGAACAACCCGTTCCGCGGATTGGTCATCACATTGCCCCAATCCCACACCAACGAGGTGGTCTCACCGTTAAACGGATCCGCGTAGTACGTGTACTCACGCTCGCCCCCCGGGGCCACGGTCTGGTCACCCGGATTGTTCCCCACGTTTGCGCCCATGGAATCCTTCGGGTCGAAGGCCAGGCCGATCGCAGAGAAGGAGGCTTTGCTGTCCTTCATCTTGTTCTTCAAATGGACCTTGACGCAATCACCGCTGTTCACACGGAGCGTCAACGGCATTGGATGCGCACCGCCGGCGACTTTCGCGGTGTCCTCTTCCAATGCATAGATCTTGGCTTCGGCATTGGTCATGAGGATCCGTCGCTCAAAGTCCACCTCGATGGATTCCGGTGCCTTGGCATTGAACTTCATGCCGGCATAGTCCATCGCCACCACGTTGAACTGCTTGACGGGAGCATCGGCGGGACAGACCGGCAGAGGCTTCGGCAGCTCGCCCTTGTTGGAGAAGCCCGCGGGCAGCTTCTTCAAATCAGCCTGCTCCTTGTCCAAAACCCGAATAATTCCCCAGCCACCCTCGGAGAACTTCGAGGAGCGGCCGTTGAAATGGATGTAGTCGCCGGCCTGGTGCCGTGATCCACCCGCTTCCGGAACCACCAGGTCATACCGCTCGGCGATACCGATATGGATGGAATTCTTCCGATTGGCATCCGCCGCATACCGCTCGGTCCAGAACGTGTGGCCGGACAGGGTCCAGACCATCGACTCGTTCATGAGGGTGTGCAACAGACGGAAGACCATCGTGTCACCGACATACGCACGCAAGGTCGGCGTATAGGGATCACCGTGAACCAGGCTGCTGAAAATCTGTGACGAATCAGGATTGGTCGCCAACCGCTGTGCAACCGGCGCCGCCCTGAAGTTCAAGCCGCTGCCGGTGGTGTGCGTTCCACCGTTCAAGAACGGCATCGGCGTCATGTAGATCTTCTCCGGCATCATGAAGGAGACGGTCTTTCCCGCCTCGAGCGCCACTTCAATCGGCTGCCCGGGAGGATTGCCCGCCGTCACAATATTGACGGTGTGCGGCACGGTATCGTGCACCTGGACCATCAATTCACGGAAGCTGTTGTTCACGCCATGACCAACCGGCTCATTCGTGTGAATGTCCGCAATCGGTCCGCTACGAATCAACTTTCCGGTCTTCGGGTCATGATACGTCGATCCAACCGGCTCGGCGATGAAGGTGCCGAAGCCGCCGTGCGGCCAGGTGGTCGCACCGAACGCGTGATCGTGCCAGAACACGGTCCCCACGTCCGCATCGACCCAGAACCGCTGACGCACGAACTCGACCGTGACGATGTCATTGGCCGGGTGATCGTTCTTCAGCCCTTTGGCCAACGTAATCGTATTGCCGTTGATGGCCTTGATGCGGGAGATTTCATTTCCCTTCACATTGTCGGCCCCGACAAGCAGCAGGGTTCCGACATGGAACTGCTTAGCATTCTTCACCGTGATCGTGTTCGCGCCCTTCTTCGCGGCGGCGGTTACGACGGTGTTCATCGGGACAGGAAGTCCCTTGGCGTTCTTCTTTTCCAGCATCGTGAACGGACGCACCGATTGTTCATAGGAGAATCCGGTGATCACGCCGTCGGACGCCTGGTTGTCGAACTGCAGGAAATGCCAGTGGGTGTTGATCTTCGACGACTGGAAGTTGGTGTAGTCATCGTCGTCCCACTCGCTGGTCAGGGTCCAGTCCACGCAATCGTAAATGTTGCCGCGGACGACCAACGGATACTTCAGGTCATCGTTCTTCCGAATCTCCGCCTCTTCTTCGTGCAAGACATAGATCAAGCCGTTCGGATCGATGACCGGCGGCTCCTTGCCCGTCTTCTTGGCGATGGTGATCGGGAGCTTAATGAAGTGGACATTGTAGTGCTTCCGTCCGGCATTCTCCGGGCAGAGACTCCAGTTACCGTTCTCGCCAGGCAGAGCCTGATCGACACTTTCCTCGCCGTTGGCATCCCGGCGGATCATCTCCAACCAGGGCGCACCCACATGGTTCGGGGAGAACATGACGCGTCTCCCGAAATGCGGGGTGAGGTGAGGCCAGGCCACTTTACCGGTCAACGGCTCGAACGTGATCGGATGCCGCTTGCCCGGATGGGTCGACTTATACTTCGGGTTGTCGATCGTGCTTTCCGGCTCGCTCAATGCACGGGTGCCTTCCCAAGCCCAATCCAACACCGTGGCATCGTAGGACACGGTCTGTCCCTTTTCATCGTTCTTGTGTCCCGGTTTGCCCATCGTCGGGAGCTGCATTTCGACCCAGTCCTTGATCGTGACGGTAGCCGGATTGGACTTCCAATCGCTCTTGCCCTTCTCGACGATCTTGAAGGACTTGCCGAACCAATCCACGGTCTGACCAACTAACTTGTCCGACGTGATCGGACCCTTGATGCGACCTTTCCGATCAGGCAGCTCAAGCAGATCCGGCATGACGTCATTACGCATGTCGCCCTGTTGAAGGGTATTGTACACGCGCCAGTATCCCCACATACCCGCCACATAATGGTGAGCTACATGGCAATGGAAGAGGAAATCGCCGGCCAGCTGCTGGCACAGGCCGGATCCACATTCCGTCTCGAGGTCCAACGCTTCCGACGGCCCGATGACTTCCACGTCGACACGGTCGGTCTTGGCACGAATGACGGGATATTTGACCGGTCCGTTTCCGGCGGTCGTCCACAGATTCATGTCATCGATGGCGCGCGGGCTGCGCGGCCACCGGATGGTGCCGCCATGCGGATGGTGGCTATGGAACACTTCCGATCCGCCGTGGACCAGGCGGAACTTCGCCGGGTCGCCCATGTACGAGCGCGGGATCGTGGGAGACGGATCCCCGAAGGTGTACGAGCTGTAGCCCATCGACTCGTCTTCGAATCCGAAGTACTCGTGCTGCACGTGCATGTTGTTGATTCCGAACGGCTCGCTGCGATAGTTGATCGCACGACCGCCAGGGCGATAGGCGTCGGTCAGCGGATCACGCTGAGGAAGAAAGTCGCCCTTCTTGTTGACGGGGCGGAAGGCCTCGTCGCCGACCTCGTGGTAGTACAGGACGAATTCACGGAAGTCCGGTCCGGTCCCGTTCTTGATCATGACCTGCCAGCCGCTTGAGGCGGGCGTGGGCGCCCCGCTCCCCAGCGCTTCCAGGTATTCGGATCCGCGCGGCTCGACGACGAAGGACCCGAAGAGACCCATCACGGTCAACTCGCGGTCATTGGCGAAGGTGTGGAACTGCCGGACACCCTCCTGGGTGCTCGGATGAATGTACCACTCGAACTCTCCGCTCTTATCCTTCTGAACGATGCTGTCGGAGTTCGTCGTGGCGGCTGCGGCACCGGTGGCGCTCACCACCATGCTGGAGCCATGGATATGAAGGCTGACGTCTTCGCCACCCTCCAACTTGTTGCTCAACTTGATCTTGACGCAATCCCCCTGGTTGCCGCGAATCGTCAACGGCTGAATCCACTGGGCTTGCACACCGGGAATCACCGCGCCGGGGTCAAAGCCCTCTTTCTCACGCGCTTCCCGATTTTTCGTTTCCTCCGCCCGGACCTTGTCGAGATTCTCATCCAGGGTGTACATGTAGCCGGGATAAAAATCGAGCCACTGGTTCAGCGTGATCTCGACATTGATCGCCGACACATTGTACTGCCTGACTGGTGCGGAGGCCGGGCACTTCCCGCCTCCCGCAAGTGCCACTGGCTCCACTCGTGGGTCGGACATCAACAGGAGGTCCTGACCGCCTGCTCCATATTGGTGCATCATGGTCTGGGTATTGAACATACCCGTATTGACCTGCTGCGCCTGCGGATCATGCGTTAAATGCTCCATGATCCGTTGGTGCTGCTGCTCAACCATCGCAGAACGCTCCGGCTTTCCAGCCATCGCATCTTCGACGATCGTCTGCCCCTTCAACTTTTCCGCCCAAGACGGGAGTTGATGAGACATCGCTGTTTGTTGCGGCGCCGCATGGTCCACATGCGGCTGAGTTTCAGCCGATGCGGCTAGCGGAAGGCACACAAGCGCACCACCAGCGATGACGCTGAGGGCGCGCGATGTGACACGAGTGAACCAATGACAATCCATGGACCGGCCTCCTTGGATAGAGTTTGGAAAGAAACAGATGAAAAGTTATGAGCGCTTACGATCAGAACATGACATCCTCAACACTGGAGATACGCATTCTGGCTGTAATCCTGCGGCATCACGCACGCAGGGCACTCCTTTAGAAAACAAGTGCCGGAGATTACTGAACTGATCCGTCTCTGTCAACCCCCTCACCTGCTCGTACAACATATGCTGCCAAGCGGTCGTGCGCTCACTTGATCGACTTCCATACACGTTCTCCACCGGGGCGAACTCTGAGGTTGCCGCGCACTATCACCGCCAACAACATTTCCCGGTCCATTGTCTCTCTTCCGCAACTTCGGGCATAATGACCCATGATCTTGAAACGCTGGCTTGTCGGCCTGCCACTCAAGACGAAGGAAGCCGCTCACGAACGCCTTTCTAAGCGACTCGCCCTAGCCGTCTTTTCGTCCGATGCCTTGTCCTCGGTGGCTTACGCCACGGAGGAAATTCTGCTCGTCCTGACCCTGGCCGGCGCAGCCATGGTCGGCTACTCCATCCCGCTCAGCCTCTCGATCATCGGGCTGCTGGTTATCCTGACGATGTCCTATCGGCAGATTATTTTTGAATACCCTGAGGGTGGCGGCGCCTACATTGTCGGCAAATCGAACCTCGGCGAATGGCCGGGACTGGTCGCGGCTGCGGCCTTAATGATCGACTATGTGTTGACCGTCGCCGTCAGCGTCGCGGCCGGAATGGCCGCGCTCACCTCAGCCGTCCCGGCGCTCCTTCCCCATCGTGAAGCTCTCTGCGTCGCCGCAATCCTTCTGGTGACGGTCGTCAACTTGCGAGGTGTCCGCGAGTCGGGGCAAATCTTCGCCGTGCCGACCTATATCTTCATCGCAACCATCACGGCCATGCTCGGCGTCGGCGCCGTCCAGATTCTGTTCGGCCATGCGGCACGTGTCGAGCCGCTCCCCAGCATGGCGCCCACGGAGCCGTTGACGCTGTTTCTCCTGCTTCGCGCATTTTCTTCCGGCTGTACCGCGCTCACCGGAGTCGAGGTCATCTCGAACGGGGTCTCCGCGTTCAAGAAGCCTGAACCGAAGAACGCCGCATTTACCATGATCGGTATGGCGGCGATTCTCGGGACCATGTTCATCGGTATCAGCGCCATGGCCTACTACTTCGGCATCGTCCCCAAAGAGGATGAGACTGTCGTGTCTCAAATCGCGCGCGCGACATTCGGAACCGGCCCGCTGTATTTTCTCGTGCAGGCATCGACCATGGTCATTTTGATTCTGGCCGCCAATAGCAGCTTTAACGGATTCCCCCGCCTGGCCTCGATCCTGGCCCGCGACAGCTATATGCCGCACCAGATGTCCATGATGGGCGACCGGCTCGTCTTTTCGAACGGCGTGATCATTCTCGGCGTCTTCTCCTGCCTGCTGATCGTCCTGTTCAACGGCGACACCCATGCGCTGATCCCCCTCTATGCCGTCGGTGTGTTCCTCTCCTTCACAATCTCCCAGGCCGGAATGGTGAAACGCTGGCTCGTCAAGAAGGGGCCGCACTGGGAAAAGAAGCTGTTGGTCAACGGCATCGGCGCCGTGACCACCGCCATCGCCACCTTGATTATTGCCAGCACCAAGTTCGCCCATGGCGCATGGATCGTCATCGTGCTCATCCCGCTGCTCATTACGTTTTTTCGCGCGATCCGCTCCCACTATAAGGCCGTCTCGGAACAGGTCGCACTGTCCCGTGGACACCGCCCACCCATGCCCCGGCGCAACATCGTCGTCCTCCCGATCGGCGGGGTCAATCGGGCCGTTATTCGCGCCGTGGACTATGCGCGGAGCCGTTCCGGAGACATTCGTGCGGTTCTCGTCGATGTGGATCCGGAGGAGACCGCCCGGGTGGAAATCCAATGGGCCCAGTGGGGTTGCGGCGTACCGCTCACGGTGCTGCCCTCACCTTATCGATCAGTATTGAGCTCGTTGCTCGATTATCTCGAACAGGTGTTGCAGAAAGATCAGGAATGCTGGGTCACGGTGGTGATCCCGGAAATTCTGCCCGCCCGTTGGTGGCAAAATATTCTCCACAATCAACGGGCCTTCATGCTGAAAGGCGCCCTCCTGTTTAAGGATCGCGTCATCCTAACCGACGTGCCCTACCACCTCACGAGGTGAGCATGCGACAGACACCATCCAGAGGTTCAGCGAACAGGCAGAAGGCGGGTGCGTGCCTGGTTGCGCTCACCCTTTTGCTTTCCCTCCAGGTGTGGCCGGCATTGGCCTTTAAGATTGTTGCTCCGTCCGACGGTGCAGTCTTGACCTCCGGCCAGGCAGTTCCTGTCGAGGTTGAAGCAGGGAGAGAAGCAGGCCTCGTCGAAGTGCGCTATTACTGGTATCCGGAGCAGACCGAGGCCCTGGTGGAACAGGGAGAAGATCGAGCAGGGAAGGCTTCCCAAGGAAGCATGGCCACAGAGAAGTATTGGCGGAAAGACAGCATCACCGGAGCGCCTGTCGTGGCCCTACCCGCGTTGACCTCCAACGTCGACCGCGTCCCCCCCTATGGTGGCGCCTTGCCTGTCCCGTCAGATGCCATCGGCCGCATGCGACTCCTGGCGATCGCCGATATTTCACAAGGCCGGTTGGGCCGCAAAACCGTGTTTGATGAAGTCTTTGTCACCGTCCGACCTACAGCAGACCTGCTGTCCATCGACTTCGAGACCGAGAAACCGCTGCAACTTGGTCGCACGGGACAATCCTCCGCCTACGGACACGTCGACTCCCTCGGCAAGATCTTCGAACTTCCCGTCGTGGGAGAATTCGCCGACGGCGTGATGCGTCCCCTCTCCTCCCCCAGCACGGGCACGGAATACAGCTCCGGCGACGACCACATCCTCAAAGTCCTACCGGATGGGCTGCTACGGATTGTCGGCAACGGCAAAACCTCGCTCACCGTCACCAATAGCGGCAAACAGGCCACGCTCGATATCCGGGTGGAGGTTAATCCTGAGCCGAACGCAGCACCGATCGCAGATGCCGGCGCCCCGAAAACGGTCAAGTCCGGCGCGAAGGTACGCTTGAACGGATTGCAAAGTCGCGACCCGGAAGGCGAAGCCTTGTTCTATGCCTGGAGTCAGGTGCGCGGAAGCAAAGTGGCGATGCTCGATGTCAACATGGCCGAACCCTCGTTTACCGCGCCCTACGTCTCAGAAACCCGCACCTTTCGCTTCAAGCTGCGCGTGACGGATAAAAAGGGTGCCGATAGTGTGCCGGCATATGTCGACGTCACCGTCGAGCCTTGACGGTTGCTGAAAAAGGTCCCCGGCGGCGTTCTCAGTCGTGCCCTTCCTTGCAACGTACCATAAAGGTACGCCTCAGTTCTGAAGTGCGCGGAGTGGCAGACACCTGGCAGAATCCGAACCGAGGCACTCACCACCGATTAAATCAACGACCCTTCGTTCCGACAACAGCGAGTACTGCGAGACAGGTTCGCTCTCCTGGCAAGGTCTACAGGAGACATGCGGCCAGGACATTCAGTCCAAGACTCCGCCTACCGTATCTTCTTGGATACTCATCGTATCTTGCTGGATACGACGACTGGAAGTATGACGGGACAATCTGCTCGAATCACGTCCATCACGCGGCGGTGGAAATCCGCATCGTGCTACCGGACCCAGAGAACTAATTCTCCACACGAAATGCCGTGGCGTTAGCAGTCACTGCCGGGCAGGCGACATGACAGTGCTTACATCAGGCTAAACAACTCGCGCGCACGGGCCAACTCGGCTCGATGGCGGCGCAAGGCGGGACCGAACGACGACCGGCTCACATCTTTCTCATGGGTCAGCATCTGTTGTTCAATGTGTGCCAGCGCATCGGCCAATTGCGTCACCACTTGCTTACCTCCGCGAGTCAGCCATTTGAAATGGCCGCCCGCAAGATCGAGATCGTTCAACGAGTACCGCACCGAATCGATTTCTTCGAGACAGCGATAGCGGGCCCGCTCAAGATCGCGCGGGCTGAGGCCAGCCCTTTTCCATCGTGCAGTCCCCGCCCGACTGGATGCCCACGTAGACAGCCTCTCGAACAGCATCGCCCCCATGGTGAACGTGAAGGTCGCGTGAAGAATCCCTCTCAGCGGCCGCAGACTGCGCCGCCAGGGTGAATAAAAAATCTCCTGGTTGTGATCGTGTTGATACATCGCGTCTTTGCGCAGCAGCAAATTGAGGTGATGGTGGCTGTTCTCGTGGATCAGATCGTCGATCAAATCGAGCCGGTCACGGTCAAAACAATTGATGGCAGAGAGCCCGGGACGATGCCGGTAGCTGAAGCTCACTACACCGGAGGCTTTGAGCGGTACGACACGCGAGGTCAATAACGCCAGCAGCCGATCCCCCTCCGGCCAGGCCGACGCAATAACAGACAGTGCCCGTCGCATGCGTGCGGCAATCTCCGGCCTCGTCGGCCGCACCGCCACCGGCGTCTTGTCTTTTCCATAGACCAGTGTCGGCCCGAGTACAAGCGCGCCATATTGGCTCTCCCTGAGGCACAGGGGCTCGAGACGCCGCCAATGCCACCGCGCCTTCTTGCCGTATGCAACCAGGGCATAGTCTTGATCGCCGACCAGCAGATCGATCCCGGACGGCTTGATCAGAAATTCACCCTGCCCTCCTGTCCGTTTGAGCGCCGATCGGACCGGGGCTGGAGCCACATAGGACAAGCCTGCCGTGCCGACCGCACAGACCCAGGGCAATTCGACACGTTCCACATTCGCATTCAAATCACAGGGCACCAGCCACGCGTCCTTACCCTGCCCGGCTACCCACGCACAAGCCAGCTGGGGAGCGAGGCAGACAGACTCTTGCGTGATTTCCCGCGCCAACCGCTGGCAAAAGGCGGTCAGTCGAGAAAGCAGGAGGCGAGGCTCAGGCTTGCCGTTGGGGAAAATCTCATCGGCATACCCGTGCTCGTAGAATTTTTCCCTAAACTCCGCGCGGAGCTGCGCGGCAATCTCTCCGCGAGATCGCTCCTGCCGCACCTGCACCAGGATGTCGACAAAATACAGCAAGTCGTTCAGCGACTCGATCCACCCGACCACCTTCCAATTGCCGTAGTCCTCGGATTCGAACGACTGTCCCAACGTACGAAACCAATCGACCGGCAACCCGAACGTGCAGACAGCGTCGGCATAATTCCGTTCAAAATCCTGACATACTTCCTTGAGCAACCCTCGCATCGAGCGCCGGAATTCCGACATCAGCTGTTCCAGTACCCGCGCATCTAATAACGTCATCCGCTGCAGCCTTTCTGGATCACATAGGGTGTCGCGCGGGCACTCTACGCGAGTGCCCGCCGACTGACAAGCCAGCCAGGTGGCGACCGACTGCGGGAATGAAGTCATCTCCGATGAAGCGATAGGAACAACCAGGGGAAGAAATGTCGAGAGAGCGGCCACGCCTGGCGGAGGACGATTCGTCGAGGCTGCTGCGTCGGCGGGACAACCCCGCGAAACCGGCGCCGGTTTCGCGGGGGAAAACCTACGCCGTCAGCTTGATGAGATCAAAGAGGAACGGCTTCTCGGGAGCCGAGGCCGGAACAGGATGGAGATGAGAATTCTGCACCATCCGATGGCGCTGGATCAGCGTATCGACCACATTGCCGCAGCTCAGGCACCGGTGCGCACTCAGCCGCATGGGGTGATAACTTTCCTGCAGATCGATCAAATCGTCCGCCACCATCAAACCTTCACATCGCGTGCACGTCATGAGTCGCCTCCCTTCGGACAGCTGCTGAGATCTCCCGTCCTGCCTGGAAAGATCTCGTGCCCATGTGAACAACTCAACACCCGTCAGGCCTGAATAGAAGCAATGTGGATGCCACTGATCGCACCGGGCCATTTTTTCACCTGGCCGAAGGATGCGATCACACCAAAACCGATCCTCTCGCGCCGAATTGACTCGGCTGTGACCGAATTGGTCTCATGGGACAAAAATGGGTAGAATCGACTAACTCCGCTGAAAACCTATCTACCCCTGCTGAATCAGGGTTCAGATCTATCCCTGCGGACCGGGAGTCACGTACCGAAAATGGCGCTCAGCGCGACAGAAATTGGTTCCATTGTTCAGGAACTGGCGTCGGCCCTGGCCGAGGGCTGGATTCAGAAGATCTCCCAACCACTCCCCGACGGCCTGTTGCTGGAGATTCGTGTGCCCGGCCACACTCGTCGTTTGCTCTGTTCCCTGCGCGACGGAACGGCACGGATACACCTCGTGCGCGAGAGCCTTCCCAATCCGCCAACCCCGCCCTCGTTTTGCCAGCTGCTGCGGGCACGCATACAAGGCGCGCGTATCGACGGCATCACACATGTCCCCGGCGATCGGATCGTTCGACTGGACCTGACAAGCCGGGATGGACCGGTAGCGCTGGTTGCAGAACTGTTCGGCCGGAACGCCGACCTGTTATTCCTGGATGGAGAGACACGTGTGCTCGCAACGCTTCGACACAATAGAGAGCGGGTGGGCCAGATCTACCAGGCACCGGCCTCGGTACCGGTACGATCATCGCCCTCAGACACAGCGACTCCCGCGCTGAAACCTCAGCCTCCGACGGAGGCTGATCCATTTCCACTCTCATCCAGGCTGGACAGTCTCTACCGGGAGCGCGAAGCAGAACTGTCGCACCTCGCCCAGGTCCGACAGCGCGAATCGGCACTACGAAAAGCCCTCAAAAATCTTCTGCGTCGGACGGAAGGTCTCCGCCGCGACCTCGAACAGGCTGGACGCTACGAGCCCTACGCACGATACGGCGAACTGTTGAAAGCCAATCTCGGATTTCTGAAGAAAGGCATGACCGCCTTCTCGGTGGTGGACTATTACGATGAGCGTCTACCGGAATTGACGATTCCGCTCGATGCCACCAAGGGTCCACAGGCCAACATGGATGCGTACTTCGCAAAATATCGGAAATTCGTCTCTGCCCAACGAGAAATTTCACCGCGCGTGGCGGCCATCGAGACGGAAGCCCAACAACTTCAGGCCGAGCTGGAGACCATCAAGAATGGAACCTGGCAGGCACCGAGTAGTGAGCGACGAGCGACAGCTGGCGCGATGCCACGCCCCGGTCGGAAAAACGCTGCCGACGAGAAACGCCGGGGACCATTTCGACGCTTCATCTCATCGGACGGCCATCCGATCTTTGTCGGGCGCAACGCCCGCGAAAATGACGAACTCACCTTCGGCCTGGCTAAGAGCGAGGATCTTTGGCTGCATGCCCGGGGCACACCGGGCTCGCATGTCGTCGTGCGCCTGGAGAAGGGCACTGATCCGCCGCCTGAGACGATACGGGACGCAGCCACGCTCGCCCTGCTGTATAGCGATCTAAAGAAAAGCGGGAAGGGCGATGTCATTTACACTCGACGCAAATGGGTCAAGAAAGCCAAGGGCCAGGCACCGGGCGCGGTGACTGTGACCCAGGAGAAGACCGTCTACGTCACCCTCGACAAAACGCGCCTGGCGGCGCTCAAGGCGCGTAACACCGAAGGAGGGCTCTAGACGAAACACTTCAACCTGCTCCGCGTCGCCTTTCCCTCAATGTTCGAGAAATGATAGAGTGCCCACATATGGGCACCGGCACAGACAGGCGAGATCGATTTCGCATCCTGAATGCGCTGCTCCAGGCAAAAACGCTTCGGCAGTTCGATGAACGTCTCCAGCAGGAACTTGCACCCCTCCTGGGCTGCGAGATCATCGGCCTCTACCTGTACAGTGAAAGCACGGCAGCCTTCTCGCCCGTCTCGGAAAGCCTCCGCACACCGGCGTCGCCCGCCTATCCGATCGATCAGTTGCCCGCCGCCGGCACCATTAAAGAAGCAGCCGTGCTTGCCGGGCAGGCCATCTTCACACACGACTTGAGTGCCTCGCCCTGGGCCGAGGCGCAGGCCATCGACACTACAAGCTGCCACGCGACCTCGGTCCTGGTGTCCCCGATCAGGATACCGGCTGAATCCCGGCCCTGCGGAACCGCCAAGACCTTGGCCGTGATGGTCGCCGTCTCGCCGGGAAGGCCCGGTCTCTTTTCTGAAGAGGACCGGGTGTTTCTCGACATGCTCGGCCTTCATATCGCACCGGTCCTGACTGCGGTCCTGGCCGCCGAAGAACGCGACACCCTGGTCGCCATCAACAGCCAGGTCGTACTGGGCACCATGACCCTGGATAATCTCCTGAGCTCGATACAGCCCATTCTCCGTGAGGTTATCCCTCACGACACGACCGGCCTCGTGAGGTTCATCGGCGCCCCCCACGGCCCCTGGTTCGAGATCGTGTCCTGTGAAGGCGTCGCCGTCGATCAGGAGGCGTTGAGGCAATTTCCCTTCGAACGGATGGCGCCGGCCGAAATCCTGGCCACCGGGAAGCCCCTGCTGCTCACCGGATACAACCAGGAACGGTTTGCGGAACATACGTATTTCGAGTCACTCGGCGTGTTCTCGGCCATGCTCTGCCCGCTGCTGGTCCGCGGGGCGCCCTACGGCTTTCTGGCGATCGGAAGCAAACGGCGGAACGCCTTCTCCGAACGCGACCTGGCGCTGGCCGAACAGATCGGCTTTCACTTGTCGCACGCCATCGCCAATCTCTCGGCCTATGACCAGATCCGTCAGCTCAAGGATCAGCTGGAACAGGAAAATGTCTATCTGCGTGAGGAGATGGGTGCCTCTCTCGACTTGACAAGCCTGATCGGCAACAGCGCCGCGCTGCAGAAATCGCTGAAGGCCATTGAGCAAGTCGCGCCGACCGATTCCACCGTCCTCATCACCGGGGAAACCGGGACAGGCAAGGAACTGGTGGCTCAAGCCATTCATCGACTCTCGCCGCGCCAACACAAGGCGCTGATCACCGTGAACTGCGCCGCGCTCCCGCCCACACTCATCGAATCCGAACTCTTTGGTCACGAGCGGGGCGCCTTCACCAACGCAACATCCCGCAAATTGGGGCGCTTTGAACTGGCGCACGGCGGTACGATTTTCCTCGATGAAGTGGGAGAACTTCCGATCGATCTGCAAATGAAACTCCTGCGCGTGCTGGAGGCCCAGGAATTCAACCGGGTCGGGGGAAGCCACACCATTCGAGTCGATGTACGCGTGCTTGCCGCCACCAACGTCGATCTGCATCAGGCCATCAAACGGGGCTCGTTTCGGACCGATCTCTTTTATCGCCTCAACGTCTTCCCGCTGCGCCTTCCGACCTTGCGGGAACGCCGCGAGGACATCCCACTGCTGGCCCGCCACTTTGTGAAAAAATACAGCCAGCGCCACCGGAAGCCGGTCACCCGAATCAACAGTGCGGCCCTGAACGCCCTGTCCGGCTACGACTGGCCCGGGAATGTCCGGGAGCTGGAACATGTGATCGAGCGCACCGTCATCGTGAGCCAAGGCTCGATGATCACCGTCAATGAACTGGATGGATTGGGCCTCGGACAGGACCCGTCCCCCGAGCCGCGGACGCTCGCAGAAGCCGAACGCGCGCACATCGTTGAGACACTCTCTCGAACCAATTGGATCCTGGCCGGTAAACAAGGAGCGGCGGAGAAATTGGGACTGAAGCGGTCCACGCTCCAACACCGCATGAAAAAACTCGACATCAGCCGCCCGCCTCGACAGGCCTCGTGAGTGCCCGTATGTGGGCATGCCACTCTAAGCCTTGCCGAAATCTCGGCACTTCCCCCTAATCATCTACTCCGGTCACGTGTCTCGATTACTCTCCATTCTCCTTATCTTTCAGTAACTTACTCACAAAAGTGACCCCGCCATCCTCGCTGGCATCCCGCCTGCTCTAGTATGCCTACATGAAGATCGTCGCTCCGGGACTGACACCAGACACCGTCAGCCGTGACATCGAGGCCTACGTAGCCGCAAGACAGGCCGAATTGCTCCCGTCGGGCGAGGCAAGCAAAGACGGGCGCCGGTTCTCCTGGTGCGGGGAAATTCTAGACTTTCTGACCGAAGGACTTACGGAGCGATTCGCCGCTAAAGGCATTACTTTTACCGATGCCTTTCCCGGCCCTTTACGGCTGATGGACGAAGACCAACAGCCGAACGGCCAACATGTGCGGCGTTTCTGGACCGTCGCCCTGCACCATGGCTGTCCCATCGCCAGGATCTGCACCTATTTTTTCCATCGACATGATCAAGTGAGCCTTCCGCAATTGCCGCGCGTGGTGGCCTATGCCCCGACCGGCCCGGCGCAGGAAGAGCACGAATGAATTACGTCGCCCTCAGAATGCTCTTCGGCGATCGAGCGAAATACCTCATGCTGCTGTGCGGCCTCACCTTTGCGGTCATGCTGATCGTGCAGCAAGGCTCAATTTTTTGGGGGCTCATGATCTGGTCCCAATCGAGTATCAGTAATCTCAACGTGCCGATCTGGGTCACGGATCCCGGCATTGCGCAGGTCGATGAAGTCAAACCGATTGCCGACACCACGGTCGATCGCGTCCGTAGCATCCCCGGTGTGGAATGGGCCGTTCCCCTGTATAAGGGGCTCTTACGGGCCAGGCTTGCGAACGGCGAGTATCACCAGATCACCTTGACCGGACTGGACGCTGCCAGCTTGATCGGCCGGCCGGCAGAAGTACTGGAGGGACGATTCGAAGACCTCCGGCAACCTGACGCCGTGGCGCTTGATCAATGGGCCGTCGAACGCATGGGCGGGCCAACGGTCATCGCGGTCGGGACAGTCTTCGAACTCAACGACAAGCTGGCCCGCGTCGTCGCCATTGCCAAGACGCAAAAGACCTTCACCAACATTCCTGTCGTCTACACCACCTACGAGCGGGCCTTGCGATATGTGCCGCGAGAACGGCGCACCCTCTCGTACGTCCTCGCAAAAGCCAAAGACGGCGCGCCGGTGGACGAGGTGATCCAACGTATTCGCGACCACACGGGACTGGGCGCCTACACCGCCGACGCGTTCGGATGGAAAACAATCGGCTGGGTGCTGAAGAACACCGGCATCGGAATCAATTTCGGCACCACGATTCTGTTGGGGTTCGTGGTCGGGATGGCCATCGCGGGGCAAACGTTTTACCTCTTTACCGTCGAAAACCTGCGGCAGTTCGGCGCGCTCAAAGCCATGGGCGCGTCCACCGCGACTCTGGCCCGCATGATTCTCCTGCAAGCGTTTACCGTGGGAATCACCGGGTATGGGGTGGGAATCGGACTCGCCACCGTCTTCGGTCTCCTGACGGCACAAGAAGGTCAGCTCCCGTTCCTGGAAACCTGGCCGCTGCTCCTGTTAGTTTTTGTTGCCCTGCTCATGATCTGCACGTTATCGGCGCTGATCAGCATCATCAAACTGGCCCGGCTTGAACCGGCAATTGTGTTTCGATGACCGCCATGGATGGTTCGTCACAGTCACAGGGCCGCACAACGGAAGGCAACGGAGCCGAGCAAGCCATCGCCGTGCAGGTCCGAGGACTCGTCAAGTCGTTCGGGTCCGGCGAGACCACCGTCACGGTGCTCAAGGGCATCGACCTCGACGTGTATTTCGGCGAGCTGCTGCTCCTCGTCGGAGAATCGGGGGGAGGAAAGACCACGCTGCTGTCGGCCATCGCCGGAATCCTGGATATCGATGCCGGTGAGCTCGATGTGTTGGGAGCCTCACTGACCAACATGTCGCCGGGCACGCGCACCCGCTTTCGTGGACAAACGATGGGGTTCATCTACCAACAATTCAATCTCCTGCCCGCCTTGACGGCGGCGGAGAATGTCGCCATTCCGCTCTTGATCCAAGGCAGTCGGAAGAAGGAGGCGATCTCACGAGGGCGGCTGATGCTTGAACGTGTCGGGCTCGGCGACCGGACCGAGTTTTTGCCACGCAACCTCTCCGGCGGCCAGCAGCAGCGCGTCGCCATTGCCCGGGCGTTGGTCAATGAGCCGCAACTGCTGGTGTGCGACGAACCCACCGCCGCGCTGGACGGGCCCAATGGGCAGAAGATCATGGAATTGATTCGGGATGTGGGGCGTGCCCCCGATCGCTGCGTCATCGTCGTCACCCATGACAGCCGGATTTTTCAGTTCGGTGATCGCATGGCGGAATTGACCGACGGCCGCATTGTCGGCATTCACCCGATTCAGAGAGAGGCCACCGCATGACCATTCTCAACCGCGTTAGTGTCTGGCTCGCCGTCGCAGGCGCGATGCTGGCTGCCTGGGTCGTCCTGACCGCCGGCAAGAACCAGCCTATGCCGAAGCCGATAGTAGAGCCGCCCCGGTCTCCCTATGAAACGACCGTCGCTGCGACCGGCATTATCGAAGCGGCCAACGAAAACGTCCGTATCGGGCCGCCGATGGCGGGACTGGTGACAAAAGTGTTCGTGGCGGTCGGCGACCGGGTTCGTGAGGGCGATCCCTTGCTTCAATTGGATGATCGAGACCTTCGCGCGCAACTGGTGGCTCGCCAGGCCGCGATTCCACCGGCCGAGGCCCAAGTCGAAGAGCAGAAATATCGCATCGGCGATCTCGACACACAGCTCAAGCGGCTGAAATCGGTTCGGGACAGCCGGGCGGTCAGCGAAGACGACGTGAAGCGTACCTGGTACGCCTCGGAAATGGCAAAACGCGCACTGAGCCGCTACGAGGCCACCCTCAAACAAGTCATCGCCCAGCGCGACGAAACACAGATGCTCCTGGACCGCCTGACAGTCCGTGCGCCGCGGGCCGCGACGATTTTGCAGGTCAATGTCCGGGCCGGTGAATTCGCCCTGACCACCGGTGCGACCGAGCCGCTCATGCTCCTGGGCGACATGCAGCAACTGCAAGTCCGCGCAGAGGTCGATGAGGTCAATGCTCCATTGGTGGCTCCCAACCGACCCGGGATCGCCTACCTGAAGGGCAATACGGCCCAGGCCATTCCGCTGACATTCGTGCGCATCGAGCCTTATATTGTCCCCAAAAAATCCCTGACCGGAGACAACAGCGAGCGAGTTGATACGCGGGTTCTCCAGATCATCTATCGCTTCGAACGGCCGGCGTTTCCGATCTATGCCGGACAGCAGGTCGATGTGTTCATCGAACGCGCACCGGCCGGAACACCGGCACCAGCACCGGGCAGCGCACGTTCTGCTGAGGAACCGAGCAAATGAAACGAGTCACGTCCCGCCGACAGCTCGCCATTTCCACCGTCCTCGTTATGTTGTCGCTGTCCGCCAGCGGGTGCCTACAGGGCTCGAATTACCATCGTCCACCGGTCGAAACACCGGCCGACTGGACACGCATGGCTTCCGGCCCATTGGCTGCCGGAGCGACCGATACGATGCCGGAAGCGGACTGGTGGCAGGCCTTCCACAACCAGGAGTTGACCCAGTTCGTGGAACGCGCGCTCGCACAAAACCACGACGTCCGCCGCGCCGTGTCACGCGTGCTCGAAGGACGGGCGTCTGTTACCACCGCCGGCGCCGGCCTCTATCCACAACTGAATGTGCAGGGCAGCTACAGCAATATCGTGGTGTCAAAAAACACCCTGGCAGGATTGGGCTTAGCCACCGGCCAACAACCGGGGCCGCAGGTCTTTGCCAAGCCCGGAAGCAGTTTCGATCTCTGGAACGGGGCGGCGGATCTCCGATGGGAACTGGATGTCTGGGGTCGCATCCGTCGCGGAATGGAAGCCGCCTCGGCAGATGCGCAAGCCATCGAACAGGATGCCCGCGCGATTGCGCTGACCCTGATTGGGGATGTGGGACAGTCCTACTTTCGAATCCGTGAACTGGATGAGCAAATTGAAATCGCCCAACGCGCCCTGACCCTCAGACGAGATTCGCTCGACATCATTACCAAGCGGGCATCCGTGGGCCTGGCCTCCGACCTGGACGTAAAACGAACGGAAGTTCTCGTCGCGGAAAGCGCGGGACAGATCCCGGATCTGACTCGTCTACGCGCCGTCGAATTACACCGGTTGGAAGTGTTGACGGGATCGGCGCCGGGCAGCATAGTCCTGGCGCCGACGTCATTGCGGAAGGTCATCGTTCAACCCGAAATCCCCGTCGGTCTCCCGTCGCAATTGTTGGAGCGGCGACCCGACATCCTGCAGGCGGAGGCCTCCCTCGTGGCGGCCAACGCCCGCATCGGTCAAGCGCGGGCCTATTTCTTTCCCACATTGTCCATCACGGGACAGGGAGGCTTACAAAGCGCCGAATTCGCAAACTGGTTCTCGGGAAACAGCGCGAATTTCAGTATCGGTCCATCGGTCACCCTCCCCATTTTCCTGGGCGGGACCAACGTCGCGAGACTGGAGGCGGCCGAATCCCGATATCAACAAATGTTGGAAGGTTACCAACAGACGATCCTGCTCGCCTTCCGCGAAGTAGCGGACCTCCTGGTGTCGATACAATCGCGTTCGGAACAACTTGCACGACAGCGTGAACAGGCGACGGCGGCCACCGCGGCCGTAGGGCTGGCGGAGGTACGCTATCGCAAGGGGTTGGTGAACTACCTTGACGTGCTCGATGCCCAACGAACGATGCTGGCCGCAGAAACACAGCTTGCGCAAACCGAGCGCGCCCGCCTCACCGACATGGTCGGCCTCTACAAAGCGCTTGGCGGCGGATGGCAGACGCCGGGCGACAATCCTCCTGCGATGCCGGCCGGCTCCGCAGCCCATTAAGTCATCCACACGGTCAGTGTCAGTCCCTCATCTGGAGCGGTCAACAATCGCATTGCCGGCCATCTCACGCTCGCACCGCCACAACAGCAGGGACTTTCAACTTGAATTTTTCGCGCGGATAGGGCTATTTGACGGAATGCAATCCGAATTCCTCGATAGAGTCGCGGATCAGACACCGGTCCCGCTCTCTCGCCGAATTCTTCGTACGACTTCTCGGAAGGAGCCTTTCATGCACGACGGTGTCCGCGGCCAGTCCCTGGCACGCCGGGTTTCTCCTACGCTTATTCTCCTGGCACTCGGGCTCACGACGCCCGTCACAGTAGAGGTGCTGGCTGTACCTGTCGACAAACCGGTTTCCAAACCCGGGATGGACGACAAGCCGGGACTGGCAGAAGAGCAGATTCTTTCGACCACCGATAAAATCACGCAACCGGTAGACACAGACGCGGAAGCGATGCGCCACAACGATCTCGGCGTGGCCTTTGTTTTCAAGGGCGACCTGGGGCAAGCCATCGATGAATTCAAACATGCGCTCCGACTCCAGCCCAACTACTTCGCCGCCCACCTTAACCTGGCCAATACCCTGCTCGATGTCGGGCGGAACGACGCAGCGATGGTTGAATTCAAAGAAGCCCTACGCCTCAAACCCGACGACCCCAAAACCCACAATGATCTGGGGGTCGCGCTCAAAGAAATGGGGAACCTGGAAGGCGCGATTGCGGAGTTTCGAACGGTCTTGCGCCACAACCCCAGTGATGTCAACGCACACAACAACCTCGGCGTGACGCTCAAAGCCATGGGTGATCTCGATGGGGCTATCGCCGAGTATCGCACCGCCGCGAGCCTTCAACCGAACGACGTCAACGCGCATTTTAATTTAGGTCTTGGACTGATGGAGAAACGCCAGCCGGAAGCGGCTGTCAACGAGTTCCGCACCGCCCTGCACCTGCGGCCCAACGATGCGAAGATCCGTCTCAACCTCGGCAATGCCCTGGCAGGCTTGGGGCAGCGGATGGAAGCGGCCCAGGAATTGAGACAGTACCTGCGCCTTGAACTGGACACGCCCGCCAATCGTCGGTGGTTGGAACAGGCCGAAGCGAAACTCCGTGAACTGGAGATGCCGTAACCCGCACCTCGATCGCCGGTCCGGCGAGGCCGGAACCTCTAACCGGGAGTCATCGCCGATCTGACTGAATGGTCACATTCCCCTCTCGCCGATCCCAGCCCATTTAGTGTAGAGTCCTCAACGCTTCCGTTCAGACGGGGTACTGTGATGCACAACCATTTAACCGGGCCCGCCATCGGCAGATTCACACTGGTAAGAGGCTGGATCCTGGCCGTCCTGTGCTCGATAACACTGTGGCCCGGCCAATCCCTTCCGGCAGAGCAGGACGATCCGGAAACATCCCATACCAGGCAATGGGATTTTGACTCCATCGCTCCGGGAACGCTCCCTGGCTCGTTCGTGATCGGCACACTCTTCGACGGCCGCCCGGCCGGCGAGTGGAAAATTCTCATCACCGACCGTGCGAAGAGCCCCTCCCAAGTGCTCGCTCAGCTACAGCCGAAAGGAACTGATCAGGCGCACAAACTGCTGCTGATGGAAGGGACCGACAGCGGCAACATTGATATCGAGGTCTCGTATTTGGCCGTGGCCGGGAAAGCCGATTTCGGCGGCGGACTTGTGTGGCATGCCGCGGATGACCGCAACTACTATCTTTTGAGAGCCAGCTCCGTTGAACAGAAAGTCAGGCTCTATCGCGTCGTGAAGGGTGTCCAGCAGATCGTCAAGCAGCTCGACCGCCCGCTCCCCGCAAACGGGTGGCACAAATTGCGCATTGTGCAACGTGGATGCGAGATCAAGGCTCTCTATGACGATGCCGTGCTTTTTCGCGTGTGCGACCAGACGTTCTCAAACGGACGGATCGGGCTCTGGACGAAAGCCGATGCCGTGACCTATTTTGACGACCTGCTTCTTCGGCGCCTCGACTAACCTCTACTGATCACCATTCTTCGCACGGCCTGACCTTTACGGCATCACACCCTCTCCGCGCATAAAAAAAGGGCAGCCACCACAAGGATGACTGCCCCAGAAGCTGATACGAAATTAGGCGTTACCAGCGATCGCGCTTGCCCCCGCGATCGTTGAATCCCCCGCCGCCGCTCCGCCCAGGTCCACCGCCAGATCGGGGTTCCTGAGGACGCGCTTCATTGACCGTCAATGTCCGGCCACCCATGTCCGTCCCATTGAGAGCCGAAATCGCCTTCTGCGCCTCGTCTGAAGAGGCCATTTCGACGAATCCGAAACCTCTCGATTGGCCGGTAAACTTGTCCGTGATGATACGGGCCGATTCAACCGCCCCGTGCACCGCGAACAAATCGCTTAACTGCTGTTCGGTTGCCGAATAGGGCAACCCGCCAACATAAATTTTAGAACCCATGTGGGTCCTCCTCTTGGGTAGTGACATTGTCTTGAACGAAGGAAAGAAAGGGAAAGGACGGGCCGAAGACGCTAGACAACGGGGCGACTTGGGTCTGGCTTTCGATTAGATTCCCGGGCAAGGCAACATCGAGTCAGGCCTGAACTATTTCAACGCATCTCTCACCAGGCCCCAGCGGGAGACGCGGAATAGTACCACGCGTCCCCCCGCCATACAAGCCATGAAATAGGCCTACTAAGGTGCTGGTCTACCGTCGCGACCGGGATTGACTGTCACATCATACTCGACAACCAGGCATAAAAAGAACGACGGCCGAACCTGACACAGAGGTCACACTGGCCACAGAAACCGACTGCAAAACAAGCGCACACCAAAAAACATCTCATTCCTTGCCCGTACCGCCGATTTTATCTTGTCCAGTAATACTGGACATATGCTAAGATACGCCTATGTATCCAACATGGAGTATCAGGCCTGACAGGCTCTTGCCGAATGGAACTATGCCGAGCGACTTCGCCCGCGCCCACTCGTTAGCACAGCGACCGGATCATGACGCCTAGCGCCCTGCTCGGAGAATTCTCTACAACTCGCGAAGCCCCACTGAGCATCGCTCACACGGCCGGAGCTCCAGCAGCTTCGCCGACTGCTCAGATGTCGTTGGGTTCCTCACCTACGAAGACTCAGCGACAAGACAGCACCACATGAGCGTTCGATCCATACTCATACACGTGACCGAGGTGCCGATGCTGGGGACACTCGTCAGGCTCTATCAAGGCATACAGGAACTACGAAAGCAGGTCGTTGAAGACTGGACCGTGAACAGCCGCGATTGGACGATGCCAGGCTTTCGAGCGATCGCCGTGCATCGCCTCGGCACCTGGCTCGCGAACCGACGCAGCGGCGTTGTCAAATCCGGGCTGCTCATGGTGTACCGTGTGCTCTATCGCTATGTGCGCAATCATTACGGGATCGAAATTCCATTAACGGTCACACTCGGCCGGAGACTCTGGCTTGTCCACCAACACGGAATCATCTTTCATTGGAAATCCGAGATTGGAGATGACTGCCTGATCCGCCACGGCGCCACAATCGGAGCTGGATATGGCGGGCAAAAGACGTTGCACAAGGGTCCCAAACTTGGACAACGGGTGGAAGTGGGCCCCGGCGCCGTGATCTTTGCCGGAGTCAAAATCGGGGACGACGCGGTCATCGGCCCGAATGCGGTGGTGATGTCGGATGTTCCGGCCGGCGCAAGAGTGTTTGCCGAGGCGCCTCGGGTCATACATTTGCCGACCCTTCATCAAGTAGCTCGCAAGAAATAGCGCCCTACAGCCGGAGAATGACTACGAAGGAATCTCGCGCTATTCAGCATCCAGGGTTTGATTCGACTACAGACACCTCTTGTCCGGTGAGTGTACTGCTTAGAGAAATGACAGGCTGTCCCTCATGAATATTGCCCGGGCACAATGCGCCGCTTCATCTATCACCCCTGAGACACGTGGCGACGCATTCCGTAAGAAGGGGCAGATCGAACAGGCGATCGAGGCCTATCTGGAGGGTGTGGCGGCTCCCCCATCGGCGGCGCTGTGCCTCAAACTTGCGCGATGTTACGAGCAGATGACGAACTATGCGGAAGCCTGTCGATGGGCTCTTTCCATTGTCGAGGCAGGCGATGATTTTACGTCCTGGCAGGCCGGCTGGGTATTGTTTCAACGCAATGCACCGAAAGCCCAACGACCGGCGGTCAGGTCGGTCAAAGTCGCGCTCCTCGGAAGCTATACCACAACCCAACTGGGCCCGATGTTGTGCCTTGCGGCGGGAAAACTCGGCATCCACATCGACCTGTACGAAAGCCGATACGGGCAATACCAGCAGGACATTCTCGACCACAAGAGCGGACTCTATGCGTTTAACCCGAATGTCGTCGTTCTTGCGGTTCACGAGGGTGACCTCCATCTGCCTGAATACAGCCATCGCCCTGAAGAGGACGTTCACAAAGAAGTGACGCGTTGGACCGGCCTCTGGCAGATGGTCACCGAACGCTCCCGCGCCCGAATCGTTCAGCATAACTTTGCACTGCCCTGCGAGGTCCCCACAGGCCACCTCACCACCAGGCTGCCCGGCTCTCGATACATGATGACGCAGGCCGTCAATACGAGGCTGGGGGGAGCGGCTGCGAACGCCGTCTCTCTGGTAGATTGCGAGCGTCTTTCGGCACTCATTGGAAAGCAACGATGGTGCGATCCACGCTATTGGAATATGTCGAAACAAGCGGTCGCACTGGAGGCTCTGCCTCTGCTCGGAAGACATACCGCGGCTGTGATAGCTGCAGATCTCGGGCTCAGCCGTAAATGTCTGGTGCTGGATTTAGACAACACGTTGTGGGGCGGTGTCATTGCCGAAGACGGATTAGGGGGCATCAAGTTGGGGCAAGGGCCGGACGGCGAGGCGTTTGTGGCATTTCAGGAGTATCTGCTGAAGCTCAAACGCAAAGGAGTGATCCTGACGGTCTGCTCAAAGAATAACCACGCCGATGCCATACAACCCTTCGAGAAACATCCGGAGATGCGACTGAAGCTGCAGGACATCGCCCTCTTCATTGCCAATTGGGAGTCCAAGCCCGACAACATCCGCACCATCTCCAAGACGCTGCAAATCGGTTTGGATACATTGGTCTTCGTCGATGACAACCCTGTCGAGCGCGAGATCGTGCGCAAGTTCTTGCCCGAAGTCGATGTCATCCCGCTGCCGGAAGACCCCTCCTATTACCTCAGAACTCTGTCGGACTATCTCCTGCTCGAGACGAGCTCATTGACCGCCGAAGACGCGGAGCGGACCGACCAATATCGGGCCAGAGCGCAAATCATGGAGTTGGAAGCGGCTGCCGGTTCCATTGAAGATTTTTACCGCAGCCTTCGGATGCAGGCCATCGTGGGGCCGTTCGATGCCTCACAGTTGCCGCGCATTGCCCAACTCATCGGCAAAACCAACCAATTCAATCTCACCACTCGACGCCACGGGATGGCGCAGCTGGACGCCTTCGTCCGGGACGAAAGTTATGTCCATTTGGCGCTACGGTTGCGTGATCGCTACACCGACCATGGACTGGTCAGTGTGATGATCGCGCGACAACAGGGAGACATCCTCGAGATCGACACGTGGCTCATGAGCTGCCGTGTCATCGGCCGGACCGTGGAGACGACGATGCTGGAACAGCTCTGTCGGCGCGCCGCACAGCTGGGATGCACTTCGCTGCGAGGCACCTACATTCCGACACAGAAGAATACGATGGCGGCGGACGCCTATGCCAAGCATGGCTTCAAGCGAGTCGGAGACGATCAAGGATCCGAAGTCTGGACCTACGACCTGACGGCCAAAGGCCTGATCGCCAATACGTTCGTGAAACCTGTCGATTCCTGGGAGCTCGCGGATGGCCCCTGCTGAAGCGCCGTCCGGGGCTCGCCCCTCCCCGCCACATGTGAGCACAGTCTGTTTCACGACGCAGGATCTTGCCCGGTTCAGCGCAGCCAGCGGGGATAGAAACCCCCTGCATCTCTCCGAAGAATATGCGCGAGCCACACCCTACGGCGAGCGCGTGGTATTCGGCTTGCTTGGCGTGCTGGCGGCCCTCGGCCATCTCGCCGACCGCCAGGATCGGCTCCTGCAACGCCTCTCGGTCGAGTTTCGAAATCCCCTCTCCGTCGGCATACCTTATCGCCTGGAAGCGCTTGAAACCTCGGCAGAACGGGCGTGCGTCAAACTCTATGACGTCACGCGCCTGATGCTGAAGGCGACATTCACATTTGTTCCTGGGTATAAAAAGACACGTGAGACGCGCGTTCCTGAAGCGGCCTGTTTTACGGAAGCAGAGGATCGGAAGAAGGAGGACCTTCCGGCAGGTACCCGTGTGACCGGCGTCTACGGGCCGGCCACCAGCGAACTGGTACAGCTCATCACTCAATGGAGACTCTCCGAAAAAGGCGCCACAACGAGACAGCTCGCGGCGATGCTGTGGGCCAGCTTTGTCGTCGGAATGAAGCTCCCCGGCAAGCGCGCCGTCTTCTGGCGATTGGAACTCACCTTTCATCCTGAGGACGAACCACAGAACACGCTGCTTTCCTATGATGTGGCGGTTCAAGACTTCGACGAACGATTCGATCTCTTGCACAGTGCGGGCACTCTCTCGGCAGCCGGAACCCGTTGTGCGACGGCCGACATGTGGGCTTTTGTACGACAGGATTCTCCGCAGCCCTCCCTTCGTCGGCTTACCGATCTGATACCGAGCTCAGACCGGCTGAAGGGGAAGGTCGCGTTAGTCATCGGTGGAAGTCGTGGACTCGGTGCGGCAATCACTCAGGCGCTGGCCTTGCAGGGCTGCGCGGTGGTTCTGAACTATCGTCAATGCAAGGCGGAGGCGGAAAAAATTCGGGCGAGCCTTGGAGACACCTCCAGCCTCATTGAGTTGGCTCAGGGGGATGCGTCGGAGATCGAATGGTGCCGCACGTTACGGCAGAGAATTGTCGAGCAATACGGCGGACTTGATCTGCTCATAGGCAATGCATCGCCGCCCATTCGCCCGCTGTCGTTCGTGCCTGAGAAGCTCGCCCAGTTTCAGAAATTCCTCGCGCAGAGTGTCGCACTGGCCAGTATGCCCATATCCACGTTTCTCCACGACTTGTCCGAACGCTCAGGCTGGAACGTGCTGGTCTCTTCGGCATTTGTGAAAGATCGTCCTGCGGAATGGCCCCATTACGTCACTGCGAAATGTGCGATCGAGGGCCTGGCACAGTGGGCGTCGGTTCAGTATCCGAAGGTCCATACCCTTATCGTCAGGCCACCGAAATTGTTGACAGACCAAACCAACACCACGGTGGGACGACAGGGAGCGATGGAGATCGAACAAGCCGCGGCAGCGATCGTCACACGGATCGCCTACCCCGAATCAGCACCTACTGGAGAGATACTTGAGACTTTTGAGCTGAATCCTGAGGCTTCGCGATGAACCTCCGGAACCATTGTGCGCCGCAGCAGGTCGGCCGCCTGCTGCGGCTTCCTGAAACAGCGTCACAGAAGCAGGGGTGACAGGAAGATGTCTTTCCGGCCACGACACGATGACAGACAGGTACCTATACCACTGAGAGTTGGGGGAATGAATGGATCTGCACGATCGACTCGAAGAAGTGTTTCGCCAGGTGTTCGACAACGAGACCCTCACGTTGACCAATGAGATGACGGCACCCGATATCGAAGGCTGGGACTCCGTAGCCCATATCAATTTGATGTTCGGCATCGAACAGGCCTTCGGAGTTCGCTTCAAGGGCAATGAGTTGGCCGAAATGAAGAATATCGGTGAACTCAAGCAGTTTCTGAATGGAAAATGAACGTAGCGATTGACTATCGTTCGCACCAAGCAGTGATGGCTCTGGTGAAACGATGCATCCTCCTAGGCCAGATATTCACATTTCGATCGGCACAGAGGAACGTCAATACCGGACCCAGTTCCATGCTCGCGACTCAGAGCGGACTCTTTTCGACAATAGAGCACACGTAACTATGGCCAGCGCATTTCCTCAGAGCAATCCATCATCAATTGTGATCCAACCCAGTACGGGCTATGTCCAGATAGGGTGGCGCGAGCTGTGGGCTGCCCGTGAATTATTCTACTTTCTCGCGTGGCGAGATCTCAAAACGAGATACGCGCAGACAGCAATCGGAGCCGGCTGGGCTCTTATGCAACCCTTGCTCAGTACGCTCATCTTCACGCTTGTGTTCGGGTATTTGGCAAAAGTGCCGTCGGATGGGTTGCCCTATCCAATCTTTGCATTCGCTGCGATACTGCCCTGGTCGCTATTTTCAAAAAGCCTCGAACGCAGCACCCTAAGTGTGGTGACAGAAGGCGGGCTGATTAAGAAGGTCTACTTCCCCCGTCTAATTATTCCGATTGCGGCTACATTCATCAATCTGGTTGATTTTGCCGTCGGACTGTTGATTTTGGTTGGGATGATGCTGTGGTATCAGATTGTCCCCCAATGGACAATCGTGTTCCTTCCATTGTTAGTAACTGTCGCCCTAGCTACCGCTCTGTCGGTGAGCCTATGGTTGTCGGCCCTCAACGTCAAGTACCGAGATGTAGCTTCGGTCGTCCCCTTGATGACGCAGTTATGGATGTTTGCCTCTCCGGTCCTCTACCCGGCGTCCCTGGTGCCTGAGTCGCTGCGGTGGTATTACGGCCTGAACCCCATGGCGGGGGTCATTGAGGGATTTCGATGGGCGCTACTTGGCAAGACGGCTCCCGACTGGACTATGGTGGCTGCGAGTTTGGGTGTTGTGACTTTTTTATTGATCGGAGGCGTCATGTTTTTTCGGAGGGTGGAGCGTACCTTCGCCGATTTAATTTAGATGAGTGACACCGCTGTCAGCGTCACCGGTCTCTCCAAGCGCTATCGCCTGGGGACGACGCATGCTCAAGACGGCTCCCTGGCCGGAGCCTTGACGCGTGGACTCCGCCGCCTCATCGGTGGGAAGTCGGCGTCCCCCCAGCCCCATGACACCCTGTGGGCGCTACGCGACGTGTCGTTCGAGATCAAGAAAGGCGAAGTCTTCGGGGTCATCGGCACCAACGGCTCGGGCAAAAGCACGCTTCTCAAGATCCTCTCGCGAGTGACGGAACCCACCAAAGGCCGTGCGCTCATCAACGGCCGATTTTGTGGCTTATTGGAAGTGGGCACGGGCTTTCATCCGGAACTGACCGGTCGCGATAACGTCTTCATGAGCGGCGCGATTCTCGGCATGAAGCGGCAGGAGATCGCCCTCAAGTTCGACGAGATCGTGGCGTTTGCCGAAGTGGAGCAGTTTATCGACACGCCAGTGAAACATTATTCCAGCGGCATGTATGTCCGGTTAGGCTTCTCCGTGCTGGCCCATATGGATCCGGATATTCTGATCGTCGATGAGGTGTTGGCAGTCGGGGACGTCCGGTTTCAAAAGAAGTGCATGGGAAAGATGGAAGATGTGGGGCAGCACGGGCGGACGGTGATCCTCGTCTCCCACGACATGCCGGCGATTACCCGGATGTGTTCCCGCGCGATTCTGCTGAACAAGGGCGAGATAGTGCAGGCTGGCCCGGCACATGAAGTGGTGAATCACTACCTCCATGCCGGACACATCCAGCCTGAAGTCGAATGGCTGGATCCCACCCAGGCCCCGGGCAATGACGTCGTCCGCTTACGCGCCGTGCGGGTCCGAACTGAGTCCGGCATCATCACGGACCGCTTTGACATTCGAAAACCGATTGATCTCGAAGTGGAATTTGACGTCGTGAAAGCCGGCCATATCTTCGTGCCGGTTTTCAATCTCTACAATGAGGAAGATGTCCTTGTTTTTATTGCACATGACCGGGACCGGGCCTGGCAGCGGACCCTTCGCCCGACCGGTCGATACACTTCCACGGCCAGAATTCCTGGAAACTGGCTTGCCGAAGGTATGATGTCCGTGTCGTCGCTCATGATGACCGAAGATCCATTTCGCATGCATGTCCATGCTCCCCGGGCAATTGGCTTTCGTGTGGACGACAGCGGGACCGGAGATTCGGCGCGAGGAGACTTTCACGGTCGGTGGCCGGGAGTCGTTCGGCCGTTGTTGGAGTGGAGAACCAAGTATCTGCCGGGATGAGCGTCTCCCTATTGGAAGCCAACCGCAGGTATGCCTGCGAAAACTCTGCCCCTTCGGCCGGCTTGCGACAGGCCCATAAACGTGCTACACCAACCGCGCAAGGCCTGGGTAGGCCTCAAAGGATAGGACGAGGTGGAGAAAAAGACCCAGAAAAAGTCCCCCGGAAAGAGCGTCCCAACGGAGGATCGGAAGAAAACGCATGTCGGCGACATCGTCCGCCGTCTCCGTAAAAGCCGACACCTCTCCGTCCGAACCCTAGCGGACAAATGCGGCTTCTCCCCTAGTTTTATCTCACAGGTCGAACTCCGGCAGGCCTCACCGTCTATTGCGTCCACCGAACGGATTGCGTCGGCGCTCGGCGTAACCCTCGGAGAATTTTTCAGAACGACCAGTCCATCACATGCAGCGGTCATCCGCGCCGATGCCCGGCCGGTAGTGGAAAGCGAATGGTCTCGGGCCAGAATCGAAGCGATCGGGCCGATCAGCGAAGACAGTCAGCTGGAGCCCATGGTCATTACACTGGAGTCTGGTGGGGCCAGCGGATCACGTCCGTATGTACGACGCGCGGAACAGTTGGCCGTCGTGCTTCAGGGTACCGTCGAACTGACCTTGGAAGAAAACACGTACAGCCTCAAACGAGGGGATGCCGCCTGCATTCCTTCTGACATCCATCATTGTTGGCGCAACACGAGCCGAAAACCGGCCCAAGTCCTCATCGTGACCGCCCATCGGCACTTGTAACCCCACCGCCCCTCTCAGCTTCTATTACAAAGTTCGCTCTGCTTCGTTGGCCCGTAAACACCCCCCGGCAATCTCGGCTCACGCTGCACTCGATTCTGCTTCAACAGAATGCATGCTCAGGCATGTTCGGTCATGAACCAGCCGGCAATCGAGAGGCGCTTGTGGTCTCCCGCCGTTTGATCCACCCGGCACACCCGATGGAACCGCGGTACGGTAAACATGACCAATGATCCCGGCTTGGGAGCGATGCAATGCGTAATGGCCAGATCCGGCTTTCCGTTCGTGGGTTCGCCGGTCGCTGAGTAGATCATCAACTCTCCGCCCCAATCACATTCCCATTCTTCATGGAAATAACTGACCATTGCGAGACGGCGACGGGGAGCGGGCTTCCCACCGACCGGACGACCTTGATCCGTATCATCGTGGGTCAGAAGACAGTCACCGACACCGTAGGAGTAATAGCTGAAGCCCAAATGCCGCCTGGTGATGTTCGGAAATGACTCGATATACTGCTGAATGCAAGGCATCTCCAATCGGCTCAGCAGAAGCTGGCCTTGTGGCTGGGCGATCTCGGCCTTCGCCCAGTTCCCGGAATTGGGGAAGTCCTGCCGCACGTACGACATGTCTTGAAGTTGATTCCAATTCGCCCGGTTCATCGCCTGCCGAAACTGGGCCCGCTCCTCGGCGGACCAGAAATTCTCGATGACGAGGACCGGTGTCTGATGAAACGAAAACGATTCGAGACCGACCGGCAGCAGTGCCTGCCTGACTTGCCCTGACGTGATATTCATCCCGCTACTCCCACTTCCCTGTCCGATAGATCACCTACTCACCGACCCGCACCAACGATCCACGGTCCTTGCACACACTGAAGGTGTGATGAAACCACAGGATGACCGCTCCAAGATACACAAGATTCAACCCGCTGGCCAGACTCAGGCTGCTCAGGGGAGCCGCATGGGTGGCCAGCAGGCCGCGCATGCCCTCAAACACATGGGCGGCCGGGTTGATCGAAGCCACAGCTCTCAGCCAGGACGGCAGGACCTCCATGGGATAAAAGACGCAGGAGATCGGCTGAAACAGAAAGACCATGCTCCAGGCCAACACTTCCGCCTCCTGTCCGAACCGCATGATCAGCGACGTCGTGAACACACCGATGATCCAGCCTGTCAGCACCAGATTCACGATGAACGGCATCAGCCAGAGCCCGATGATAAAGACGTTGTACCCGTAAAAGATCCAGGCGCAGACCGACATGACCATCGACACCGCGGTCACTTTAAACAGGCTCATCACCATGGTGGCCGCCAGAAATTCGCTCGGCGTGAGCGGGCTGGCGAACAGGTTCATCAGATTACGCGCCCAGATTTCTTCGAGAAACGAAATGGTGATACCCTGCTGCGAACGAAATAACACGTCCCAGAGAATCAACGCCCCGAGGAGGAACGTGACCACCGCCGGCATCTGCCCTTGAAACGTCGCCAGATAAACGGTGATGAATCCCCAGACCACGAGGTCCAGAAACGGCCAGTAGATGATCTCCATCACCCGCGGCAGACTGCGACGGTAGAGATACAGGTGGCGGATCACCAGGGCTGCAATACGATGATAGGCCATCGGCAGCTAGAGCTTCCCCTCGCAAGGTTTCTCGTGGCAGGACTGCTCGTAACAGGGTTTCTGGTGACAGGGCGGCTCCTCGACAGGTTTCTCGTGGCAATGACCGCATCCCTCGTCATGCACACCAAGCAGTTGATGCAACATGAGACGGCTGCCTTCCAGGAAGGCCGGACCGATCTGCCGTCCATCCTCCAAACGGCAGAACCCTGCGACAAGCAGCGCCAGCGGCACCCCGGCCAGACCGGCATGCAGCGCAGAACTACCTAGCCTCGCCGAATCCACCATCCAGAATACTCCCGCCATCGACAGCCCCGCGATGACCGTGCTGCTGACGCTGCTCATGAAGATCGCCCACCCGCACGTCTGTCGTGCCAGGCCGATGGCGCCGACGGCGAGCCACAACAATCCCCACCCCAACATCAGGCCCAACCCGCCGATGAGCAGACCCACTCCGAAGGACACTCCTGCGTCAACCATGACTGCCCATACTCCCTTCCACGAAGCCGCGATCCCGATCTGCCGCTACTGCTCGCGAGCTAACTTGAGAAACACCTCTTCCAGATCGGCCTGTCCGAATCTGGCGACAATGTCCTTCGCCGTGCCCTCCGCAACGATTTTGCCCCGCTGCAGGAAGATAATACGATCCGACATTTCCTCCATCTCCCGCATGTTGTGGGAGGTGTAGAGAATGCTGAGCCCGGTGGCCTGCCGTTCTTCCAGGAGGATCGCACGGATTTTGTGCGCGATATCCGGATCCAGGCTGGCCGTGGGCTCATCGAGAAACAGCACCTTGGGCTCTGTGAGCAGCGCTTTGGCCAGGGTGAGCCTGGTCATCTGCCCGGACGAAAGTTTGCGGGTGAGCTTGTTTCGCCACTCGCCCATCTCCAGCTTCTTCACCATGTCATCGATTCGGCCGGCAATGTTGGACATTCCGTACAACCGAGCGACGACGCTGAGATTTTCCTCCACCGTCAGAGAATAGGGCAACGAGATGTACGTGGAGGAAAAGTTCACCTGCTGAAGAATCGCCTCCCGATTGGTCTGCAAGTCGAGTCCGAACATCCGGATCGAGCCGGAACTGGGTGTGACCAGTCCCAGCATCATCTGAAACGTCGTCGTTTTTCCGGCGCCATTTGGGCCCAACAGCCCGAGAATCTCACCCCGGCCGATGTCGAACGAAATCCCGTCTACTGCCGTGAACCCGCCGAAGCGTTTGGTCAGATTGCGCACTTCGACGACCGAGGGCGACATGGAGCGAGTATTCCCGTGGATTAAAACGACAAGAATTCTGTGAGTTTCTCAGGCAGATGGCACGTCTCGCACTTCCGGCTCAGGACTCTACCTTCATACTCGGTTTTATTATCATGGCAGCGGAAACAATCCGCCTGCGCCCGCTTGTGCAGGACGGAACCTTCCGGATGCTCCGGCTTCCAGGGCCGGCTATCGGCCGACACGTGCCCGCGAGGAATCACGATAGGGTAGCCTTTGATCGGCCTCTCGTGCACGACCGCTGCGTGACAGGTCGTGCAGCCCTCGCCCTGCCCTCGCTGCCCGAATGCGTCCATATGCTTGCGATGGCTCATGACCAAGCCCACATCCTTCACAGGCGCAGGCAGATCACGAGTCGCAATCTCCGACACCCGAAGGATGTTCCGATGACAACTCAGACACACGCCTGAATCAACATGCGCTTGCAGATTGTGAGGCTCGGTCGGTTTGCCGAAGAGATAGATGGCCACATCCCTGGTTCCATGCCATGCCTTGTCCTGCAACCAACCGGAGACGCCGGGCCTGACATGGCAGGCCACACACTCCACCTCTTTGTGCGATGATTCCAGCCAGCGCTCATAGGCCGGCTGAATGGTGTGGCAACTGGCACAAAACTTCGGGTGGTTGGTCAGCGGAACCGCAACTCCCCCTACTGCCACTGCGCCGGCCACAATCGCTCCGAGCACAATGACGGAGGATTTACGCATCGTCCCGTTGAGATTTGGGAAAGTGTCGGATGATCAACGCCGCGACACCGGCGACATCGTCGGGGTCGAGAAGTGGGACCGAGGTCTCGACCGGCTTATTGGACACCACAGCCAGTAGACCGTCCTGCGACACCGGCACCTCGCCGATCTGGTCGCGAACCACCACAATCTTGGCATACCCTTCGCTCCGCCAGCCTTCAGCGAGGATCAAGTCGTAGGACGCATCCAGATACCGTTCACGAACATCCTCGACGTTCATATGGTCCGACACATCGGCGAACATGGCGAGGCTGCTCTTGGAAATGATGACGACACTGCTCGCCCCGGCTTGTTTGTGCCGCCAGCTGTCTTTTCCTTCAGTATCCAAATCGAACCCATGCCCGGCATGTTTGACGGTCGCCACCTTATATCCCGCCCGCACCAGTTCCGGGATGACACGCTCGATCAGCGTCGTCTTACCGCTGTTGGATCGCCCGACAAAAGATAAAATCGGCACGGACATGAACATGTTCCTTTCGCGGCTCAACAACAGGAAGGACGATGACCGGTCGAGGCCATCGGGGCCGCCTGCTCCAGCCATGCCGATCCACTGAGAAGCTGTACGGTGACTGAGTCGCCGGGATTGACCCGCTCCACATCGACGGGAATGTCGATCAGACAATTGGCTTTGACCATGGAGGTGAGGATGCCGGACCCCTGATCGCCCGTCGTCCGGACTTTGAAGACCCCGTCTTCCCGCCACAAGACCCCGCGGAGAAAATGACGGCGATCGGTTCGCTTCGAAAACTTCTCCTGAAACACCGCTTCAAGCAGCGGTCGCCCATATCCTCGCGCCCCGGCCAGCTTCAGCATGGCAGGCCGAACCAGTTGTTCGAAGGTCACCATTGAGGAGACGGGATTTCCCGGTAGTCCGAATGCCAATTTGCCCTGAATCTTTCCAAACGCAAGGGGCTGGCCTGGACGGATCGCCAGCTTCCAGAAATTCATTTCGGCGCCTAAATCCCGGAAGACCGCTTTCGTGAAGTCGTAGTCCCCCATCGACACGCCGCCTGAGAGCACCAGAATATCGGCATTCAATCCGTGCGAAATCTTTTCCTTCAACGCAGCCGGCGTGTCCCGCGCAATCCCCAGCAGGATCGGCACGCCACCGGCTTCCTGCACCGCAGCGGCAATCCCATAGCTGTTCGAGTTGATGATCTTCTCTTCGCTGAATCGTTCATCGAGGTCGGCCAACTCATCGCCGGTCGATAAAATCGCGACACGCGGACGCTGATAGACCAGCACGAACGATTTGGCCAGAATGGCCAGCATCCCCGCTTCGCCGGAACGGATTGTCGTTCCTTTTGGAATGATGCAATCGCCCTTTTTCACATCCTCACCCTGCGGCCTGATATTTGAGCCACGGGGTTCCGGCTTGAAGACGCGCACCGAATCGGGCGTATGTTCCGTGTCCTCGACCTTGAGTACGGTATCCGCGCCCTTCGGAATCGGCGCGCCGGTCATGATCCGGATGGCTTGGCCCCGCCCCACGGATTTGGTGGGCATCTTTCCGGCCGGCACATCCTCGATCACCGTCAACGTGACCGGCTTGGAGATCGGGTGCTCCTGCTGAATGTCCTCCGCCCGCACCGCGAATCCGTCCATCGCGGAATTGTCCCACGGCGGATTATGGCGCTCAGCGATGATATCTTCGCCGAGCACGCGCCCCAGGGTATCCAGAATCGAGATCTTTTCAAGCCCCAGCGGAGTCGCGGCGTCCAGCACAATGCGCTGAGCTTCGTGGAGCGGAGTCAATCCGGTTGTCGCATCAGGAGCTTTCACGCGTCACCGTCCCATCAATGCTGTTGACGCGGCGCCAGCTTGACCAGCGATCCGCTCTTCTTACAGAACGCTTCGACCTGATTTGCGATGTCGTGATAGGCCTGCGCGGTCGCCGAATCGGAATTAAAGAGCGCGAATGGCTCACCGGCATCACTTTGTGTCACGACATCGGGATCGAGCGGAATCCGGCCCAGGAACGGGACGCCCATATCCGAAGCCGACGCTTCGCCCCCGCCCTTGCGGAACACATTCACTTCCTTGTGGCAATGAGGGCATTCCAGCCCGCTCATGTTCTCGACGATGCCAATAATCGGCACTTCGCTGTCTTTACAGAAGGTCACGGACTTGCGGGAATCGAGCAGTGCGACTTCTTGCGGCGTCGTAATGATGACCGCTCCGCTGACTCCGCCTAAGAGATCGATGGTCGTCACCGACTCATTGCCGGTGCCTGGGGGTAGATCGATCAACAGGAAATTGAGATCCTGCCATTCCACCCCCCCCAGCAACTGATTGATGAACTCATACTTATACGCGTCGCGCCAGATGATCGGATCATCGGAGTTCTGCAACAGGAACGACATCGACGCAATCTTCATGTTGTAGGCTTGAAACGGAATGATTCCCCCGGACGTGCTGATTTTCAGCTTCTGCCCTTCCGCCCCGACCATCTTGGGAATGTTGGGACCATGGATATCCATGTCGCAAATCCCGACATGCCAGCCTTTGAGCGCGAGGCTGACCGCCAGGTTGGTGGTGCAGGTACTTTTCCCCACTCCACCCTTGTTGCTCATGACCAGGACCTTATATTCGATCCGTTCCATGCGTTTGGCGACGAGCCACCGGCTGTGGCCTTCCTTGTCTTTCTGACAGGTTTCATTCTCGTCGCAAATGGCGCAGGCCCACATATAGGTGCAGGCATCTCCGCCGCTGCTGGAACCGGGCTGTGAAATGACGTTTAACTCACGTGGCATCCTAGACTCCTCATAAAGCGTATATCATGATGCGTGGGACAAACATGTGCGTTCGTCACGTTGCTGATTCCTGCCCTGCGTTACCCTCGACGACCAGTCGGCACACCGACATATTCACTATCCCCGCCGCCGGACGGCATGGACGGTCCCGGCTTCCCGAGACCGGGGCCCGCCGTGGCAACCGCCGGCACAAGCGCCTCTTCGGGAGCGCCCGCCTTCTTCTTGTTGAAGATTCCGGCACTCACGATCCCGACCTCATAAAAAATGTACATCGGCAGCGCCATCAGACACTGATTGAAGGGGTCCGGCGTCGGCGTCAGAATGGCGGCGAAGATAAACGCCGCGAGGAAGGCCCACTTGCGATATCGTTTCAGCAGTGGGGCGTCCACCCAGCCAAGTTTGGCCAGCAGGGTAATCACCAACGGCACTTCAAAAATGAGACCGAAGACCAGCAGGAACCACAGCGCGAATCCGACATATTGCGCAATCGACAGTTGCGGAATAAAGCCCGCATTCACGCCATACGAAATCAAAAAGTTCAGAGCAAAGGGGAGCACGAAGAAAAACGAGAACAACAGGCCCAGGTAGAACGCCAGCGTACTCAGGATCACAAACGGACCGACGAATCGCCGCTCCTGCGCGTGCAGACCCGGCACCACAAAATGCCAGAACTCAATGAGAATATACGGAGTCCCTAACACCAGGGCAAAGAGGCCGGCTACCTTCACGTTCTGCCACAGCGCTTCTGCCGGCGCGAGGAAGACGAAGGGGACGGTGGGAAGATCGGTGGGAATCCAGGAAAGGGATCCGGGCACGAACATGTTCTGGAGCGGTACCCGGATCCACTTCACTAACGTATCGGCATAAAAAAACGTGCCGACAAAGATAATCGCCGTCACGATGACCGCACGGGTCAGCCGGACTTGGAGCTCCACCAGGTGCTCCATGACCGGCATTTTTTTATCTTCAAGCGGCTTAAAGACCGTATCTTGCAGCCACTCTTGAAACTTGAACCCGTCAGCCATTCACAATCGCTTTCAGCAGGAGGCTTTCAGCCATCAGCCGGAATCGGCCTGATAGCTGAACGCTGTCTGCTGGTTGCTGTCTATTTCGGGTTGACGGCGACGAACAGGTTGTTTCCCTGCCGACTCAGCAAGAGCACAACCATTTCGTCCTTCTTCACCTTCGCAGACGCCTTTTGGTAGTCCTCAAGGCTCTTGACCACTTCGTGGTTGACCTCTTGGATGACATCGCCACGCTGTAGCCCTGCGGATTCGGCAGCGCTGCCGGCCTCAACCGAACTGACCACCACGCCGCTCGTTTTTGCAGGAATATTCAACTGGCTCTGCATCGCGGCATCAAGCATCTGGACGCGCAAGGACGCCAGGACATTGTCCGGCGGCTTCACGGTCTCGGTCTGAGGGGCCGCAGGACCCGGCTCCCTCTTGGCAAGCACTTCATCCGACGGCCGCTCAGCCACCTTGACCTTCAAGATCTGCTCTTTGCCTTCGCGCAAAATCTTGATGTCGGCGTCTTTCCCGACGCCCATGCGTGCCACCAGGTTCCGCAATTGGCTGACGCTCTGTACCTCTTTACCATTGAATGCAATGACCACATCGCCGCGCCGCATGCCGGCCGAATGAGAGGGCCCGTTCTCGTTCACGTCGCTGATGAGCACGCCTTTGCGCTGCTCCGGCAACTTGAAGGATTTTGCCAGCGCCGGGGTAATTTCCTGAATCGCCACGCCCATCCAACCACGCACCACCTTCCCGGTCTTCGTCAAACTCTCAACGATATCGGTTGCGATGCTGCTCGGAATGGCAAAGCCGATGCCCTCGGATCCTCCGGTGCGGGAGAAGATCGCCGTGTTAATGCCGATCAACTTGCCCTGCATATTGACCAAGGCGCCGCCGGAATTACCGGGGTTGATCGCCGCATCGGTCTGAATAAAGTCTTCGTAATCGGCAATGCCCACGTTCCCGCGTCCCAGCGCGCTGATAATGCCCAGGGTCACGGTTGAACTCAGGCCGAACGGACTGCCCACTGCAAGCACCACGTCTCCGACCTGCAGTTCATCATAATCGGCCCACTTCATGGACGCGAGATCTTTGGCTTCAATCTTGATGATGGCCAAATCCGTCTTCGGATCGGTTCCGATGATCTTGGCTGGAAATTCACGACGGTCCGACAGAGTCACGGTGATTTGGGTCGCGCCTTCGACCACGTGGTTATTCGTGACGATATATCCGTTCGGATCGAGAATCACACCGGATCCGGCACTCTGCTCGGGGCGATGAGGGCCACCACCCGGAGGGCCGGGAGGTCCACCGGGACCACCTGGCGGTTCCATGCCGGGCGGCTCATCACCGGGTCCAGGAGGCGGGCCACCGAATGGTCCGCCTGGAGGAAGCTGACGACGGCCTTCACGACGGCCTTCCCCTCCACCGGTGACGGCAATGTTGACGACCGCAGGCGTGACCGCCTTGACGATTTCTGAGAATCCCTGCGCAAACGCCGGGGGGACACCCGCCGCCTGAGCCTGAGACCCGGGCTGCATTCCGCCGACTAAAAGCGTGGCAGCAATCATAGGGATCCCTGCCAGCACGGACAGCACGTTCCTGCGCCGATGTCGATACGTCATGTGTACTCCTCTGGAAGCCTGAAAATGAGGGACCATCCTCCGCGCCATCGTGAATGAATCATTCTACACTAATCACAGAATCGCCTTCAAAGAGGAAAAAGCAGGGCCCGTTGCTCCGGTGGACAGGAGTCATGGTCCTGGCAGCGCGGCCAACTCCAGCTCCCGCTGTTCGACCCAGGCTCGCTGCAGATTCCCGGCCAATCGCGTCGCCGCCTGCTCCATCGACACCACACGGAGCGTCACAGGGGCGCCTTCATAGGATGGCGGCCAGATGCGTCGCTCCGGATTCTGCGGTCGCAGATAAATCACCGGATACCACTGCGAAATCCCAGGCGCCGTGGGGCGGTCCAACGTCGCCATGGCTCGCCCCTCCGCACGGAAAAGCTGCCGACCTGTTCGTCCATCGAGGAAGGCGGCCTCCGCGAGGGACCAATTGTCGCGACGGAATCCGGGCTGCAGGTGGGTCGTCCAGCCGAGGAACAGCGATACCGGATACTCCTGCTCCGTACTCGAAAGGATCACGACCAGGACAAAATCCACACCCTGCTGCCCGGCAAGGTCGATCCAATTCGGAGGAGGCGCTCCGACCGGAATCTCACCGAGATTCACCACCCGTTCAATGGCGATGGGGAAGCCCCGATTGACCTGCCCCCTGAGCGCCTCAGCCAGCCTTGCCTGAGCTTCTTCAGGCAAACCCGGGGCAGCCTCCTGAGCCGACCGATCGGCCAGCACGACCAGCGCGGTTCGAAGCGGGCGCTGCACCGGAAGCCCGGGGCTTGCTGATTCGTCCGCCACGACAGGGGCGACATACTGACTTAACCGGCTGGGTGGAGTCGCCACGGCGCAACCGGCAAGCAACAGCGCTCCGACCACCCACATAAACCTGTACTGTGTCCGCCTCATCGCAACCTCCTGGCCAGAGAGCGACGCCTGGGCACCTACAGTCTGTGAGATTACGATCACCCCCGGTCGATGGCTCTGTCAAGACCCGGCACCCACGGCTTGCATTTCGCCCCTCGGTCAGATACCGTGGGCCACCATTCGCCTTCAACAGACGGATCGGTCCCGTCATACTCCGACACGAGGCTGTCCCAACGTGACACCGTGCTCGACTCAGACGCCTTCTCTTTCGATCATCATCCCGGCCTATAACGAGGCGCGCCGTCTTCCATTCTGCCTGGAACGAGTCATTGCCTACCTAGATCAGCGCGGCCGGACCTATGAAGTCCTCGTCGTCGATGACGGCAGCCACGACCAAACCGCGCAGGCCGTCGAGTCGGTGGCCCATCGCTGCCCGCACCTGCGACTCATTCGATTGACCAGCAATATGGGCAAGGGCGCGGCCGTCCGCCGTGGCATGCAGGCCGCGCGGGGCACGTATCAATTGTTTGCGGACGCGGATGGGGCCACACCGATCGAAGAACTAGCACGGCTGGAATCGGCGCTTCTGGCAGGAGCGGATCTCGCCATCGGATCACGGGCGTTGGCGTCCCAAGATCCAGCCTTCACCGTCCGGGCACGGTGGCATCGAAGCCTGTTGGGAACCGTCTTCAACAACATCGTGCAGCACCTGGGTCTTCGCGATATCACCGACACTCAATGCGGATTCAAGCTGTTTCGTCGATCGATCGCGCAGGACCTGTTTTCGGTCGCCTGTGTCGACGGCTATGCGTTCGACCTGGAGCTGCTGTACGTCGCGCGGCAGCGCGGTTACCGGCTTGCGGAAGTCCCCATCAATTGGATCGACCAGCCGGGCTCGAAAGTCCGCCCTTGGCGCGACGGGTTGGTCATGCTGCAAGAACTCCTGGCCATCCGGAAACGTGAAGAGCAAGGGCTCTACGAGCCCCGTCTCCGTCCCGCACCAAGCGCCGTCGAACCGGCCTTAGCTTCCGTCGAACCCACCCATTTTTAGCAGCCCCGTCCACCCGATCATCCCCTCCGTCTCACGATCACCACCTTGGCATCAGTATAGATCGTCCTCCAGGCATGATGCGCCTCCAAGGACAGCGCGAGCGCGCTGCCCCGCTGAATCAGCCCCCAATCGACTGCATACCGATCCAACACCGCCAAACGCGGTGCGTCCTCGCGATTCAGGTCCGCATAATCCTGAAGAATGCGCCGGTCGCCGATCCGCCAGGCCGGCATACGACCATCAATGAATATTTTCTCGCCGGGAAGTTGCCAGAGCAGAAACCCGCCGTACCCGTAATCGTTATAAAGCCTGGTTCCCGCTTCCTGCCGATGGCTCCGGATCCATCGCACCGCTTCAATCGGATATTCCGTCTGTTCCAGATACACGTCGGGCGACTTCCCCGATACCCAGACATGCTCCAGATGTTCGCTTCCCAACGCATAGAGGGCACCGGCCGTCCCCATGGTCAACAGGAGTAGAGCCGTCGCAGCCTGCGTCTTCAGAATCGGCACCCACCGAACGCACGAGGCCACCGCAAGTGCGAGCAACTCCGCCACCAGCGGGAGGCTCACGATCAGGAACAGGGTGACGTTCCGCCAATGCCGCAGCGACAACCCCAACATGAGCAGCAGCACGGCCCATCGAACCGGTTCTACTCGGCGATACCATCCGGCCATCAAGCACGCCAGCCCGGTCAGATACATCCCGTAGGCCTTTCCAGCCCACCCCTGGAAGGACACCGGTTGCCATTCCCGTAACGTCTCGATCATGAACCGATCGGTCAGGGACTCATAAATCTCCTGGTAGAGACGCCATCCATAGGGATTCAGGAAGGTGACCGCCACCGCAATGCCCAGCGCGATCGCACAGCGGCGAAGATCGTCCCAATTGAGCACCGGCTCATCGAGCGAGGCCGCGACCGCCGGCCATGCGGCGCCTAGCTTCAACATGAACGAGAGACACAACAACACACCGGACAGAAACAGTCCCGCCGTAAACCCGCCATGCAGGTTCGCCCAAAGCAGGAACAACGGGGACAGTCCCCAGACCCATGCCCGCCGTCCATCCTGAACGTGACGCCATCCCCACAACAGAATCGCAACGCCGAGCAGACTGACCAGTTGCGTGCGTGCGCCCAGAAAGGGTAATGCCACCCAAAGGCTCGCCACCATGGCCACCAAGCGATACGTCCGATGCACTCTGGCCTGCGATGCTGCCACCCACCAGGCGAGCGCCGTCACGCCACTAAAGAACAGGATCAGAGCCAGACCACTCAACGGGTCCATCACACGGTAGATCACCCCCAGCAGGCCATCGGTCAACCAGGCATGCTCGACCCAATGCCAATCCGGCATGGTGTGGGAGTAGGGATCGGTCTCCGGCAACCGCCAACCCTGGGCGATCAAATCCAGCCCGGCGCGCAGATGCCATCCCAGATCCGGTTCCACCAGCGGCTGCAGCGTGAGGTTCAGAATGAAGCCGGCCAGAAGACAATCGAGCACAAGAACCATCAGGCGATGAGGGGAAGGATCTGAAAAACGAACCGGTTCAGCAGGCATGATTCGGGATGGCGGGTGGAGATGACCTGCCCACCAGCAGATTGCCGAGGACCAACCACTCCACCTGAGTCCGCTGGAAGCAGCCCACCGCATCGTCGGGCGTACAGACGATCGGCTCCTGCACATTGAACGAGGTATTCAGCAACACCGGGACACCCGTGAGTCGCCCGAACGTTGCCAGGAGATCATAAAACCGCTGATTGGCTTCACGCGTCACCGTCTGAACCCGGGCCGTTCCGTCGACATGCGTGACGGCCGGAAGGAGTCCTTTCGCCGAGGCCCTCACCCGCACGGTGAACTGCATGTAGGGCGACGGAGCCGGCAGCTCAAAAAATTCCTGCGCCCGATCAGCCAGCACCGAGGGGGCGAAGGGTCGAAACGCCTCCCGGCATTTTACTTTGCTGTTGATCAATTCCCGCATGTCTTCCCGCCGCGGATCTGCCAGGAGGCTGCGATTCCCCAGCGCGCGGGGCCCCCACTCCATCCGGCCTTGATACCAGAAAACGAGACGCCCCCGTGTCAGCTCGGCGGCAACCCGCTCGTAGAGCTGAGCATCCGTCAGGGACTCGGCCACCAGGCCTGCTTGCGACAGCGCTGCCCGACAAGCAGCTTCATCGAATTGCGGCCCCAGATACGCATCGGGCAAGCGACACCTTCCCGCTTCTCCTTCACGCCTCGCCGTCCACCACAAGGCCGCCCCCAGCGCCGCACCCGAATCGCCTGCGGCCGGCGGCACATAGACCTCCTTAAACCCAAGTTCGGCGCGCAGCCGCCCATTGGCCACACAGTTATAGGCAACCCCGCCTGCCAGACAAAGCGACTCAGCCCGTGTGAGAGCGCGCAAGTGGCGGCCGAGATGCAACAACGTTTCCTCCAGAACCACCTGGGCACTGGCAGCCAGATCGCGGTGCCGTTGGGTGATTTCATCCGTCGAACGCCGCGGCGCGCCGAACAGGCGAACGAATCCCTCCACAAAGAAGCCGGCCCTGGCGAGATGAAAATCAAGCAGTCGGACATTCACTTCAAATCGACCTCGGGACAGTAGTCGCACAATGTTCTGACGCAAGGCGGGAGCAAACGTCGGCTCCCCGGAGGACGCCAGGCCCATCACAATGTATTCGTCTTGGTCGGGGCGAAACCCGAGAAAGGCCGTCATCGCCGCATAGAACTGCCCGAGCGAATGGGGAAGCGGGGTGCGATCCAGCACGGTGATCCGACTCCCCTCACCTGTCGCCATCAGGGTGGTATCGGCTTCAGACGCGCCATCCACCACGAGAATCGCCGACCGCTCAAAGGGCGACACCAGGAACGAACTGGCGGCATGGCACACATGGTGATCGAGAAAGACCGGTTGGATAGCGCCCGCATCCACGCGCCTCGTCAGTTCCTCTCGCAATCGGAACAGTTCCAGCCACTCCCGGCTGACTCGCTCCAATGAGCGAGTCCCTTTCACTCGAAACAGTTGCGGGGACCGTATCATCGCCGTCAGGGCGAGCCCCGCGCGCCGCCCGACCTGCCAATATTTCCAAGGAACGGCAATGGCTTCGACATCGCGAAGTGCGACTCCAGCCTCATGCAGGCAATACCGCATCGCCTGCACCGGCATCGCCGTCACGTGCTTCCGGCGAACGAAACGCTCCTCTTCCGCCGCCGCCACAATGCGACCGTCAGAAACGAGCGCCGCCGCCGCATCTCTCATATTGGAAAGGCCCAACACCAACACGATGAATCCGCGTCCCTTCCGGTCATGATCCGACACACAAGCGGCGGTAGAATAAACGAGGCCTGTACGCGTCGCAAGCCGCACCGGCATTCGGTTGCAATGCCCCCTCCTTTCCTGTACCGTTCCTGCTTCAAAATCCGGCGTAGAGGAGGCCTCGGCTTGAAGACGCACCGCGCACTCATTCTTGGAATGCTCTTAATCCCTGTGCTGGCTTCCGCAGGCTGCGAAAGTATCAAATCCCGCTTTTCCCGGCAGACGCTGCCGGATCTCGGCCCGCCGGTCCCCCTCACGGTTCACATGGACGTTGATCCGTCGCTGTCCTCCGCCAAGACCGAATATATCGACGGCTGCGGCCGACTCCACCCGTTCTCCATCGGCCCGACCGTAGAAGACATGCTGATACAAGCCGCCCATCAGACGTTTCGCACCGTGGTGCTGCCCGGCAGTCATGACGGCGCGGGAAAGCCTGACGTGACGGTACGGATACGCATGCTGGACCCTCGATTCAAGATTCAACCCGATGCGTTGTATGACCGTGCCCCCGCCGAACTCAGCCTGGACGCTCTCGCAGAGTTCTTCGATGCAGCCGGCGCGCCGATAGCCGAGCGGCCCTTGCAATCCACACGCAAGGAGCGGCTGCAGCTCGAGCTCACCCAGCAACGCTGTGACTACATCGTTGATCCCCTGCTTCAGGACGCGTCCACCGTGCTGGCCACGCAGTTCATGCAGGAAGCACGTGTATTGCTTGACCCCACGCATACGGCATCGGCTTCGGCCCCACCCGCTTCCGTCGTGCCTACCGATGCGGCCCAGAAACCGGCTGGTGTCGTCCCTGCCAACGCAACCACCACGATGGCATCCTCCCTGTCATTTAAAGCCACGCTTCTCGATGAAAACAGCAACTTACTTCTCGAAGGCGGCGAACGGATCCGCGTACGAATCGACATCGTCAACACCGGCTCCCAGGCGGTACAGCCCATGACCGTTCAGCTCGCCGGCCCATCGGCGTTGATCGCACAATTCCCGGCGACGAAATTATCCACGGGCACCATCGAGACAGGCGGCTCCAAGTCCCTCGAGTTCATCGCCACCCTGCCGCAATCGCTGAGCCCGCAGCAGGCGGAATTTCAGGTCTCCCTGGTAAGCGGAACCGGACAACCGGTTCCCGCACCTCAGACACTGCTCGCCTCGGTACGGCCGAACGGCATCACGACCGACGATGTAGATCAAGTTCCCGCTCCGACGACGGCGGGACAGCGATCCGGCGACTATCTGTTGTCGGTCGGCATCAGCAGCTATCGCGAGTCGCAGATCGGCGCACGCAAATACGCCGCCCTGGATGCCGAAATGGTCGCAACCTATGTACAGGCGCTGGGCGGGTTGCCCAAGAATAATGTGCGGTTATTGCAAGACTGGAGTGCCTTACGCCCGGATATCGAGGAAGCGTTGCTCGATTGGCTTCCGTCAAAACTCACACAGGACTCCCTCGTCACGGTGTACTTCGCCGGGCAGGCCGTCGTCTCGCCGACCGGTGACACCTTTCTGATTCCCTACGACGGCTCCCTGGGATCAACCTCCCGTCTGTATCCGCTGAAAGATCTGGAGGCGGCACTGGAACGATTGAAGGCGAAGCAAGTCCTGTTCATATTCGACGGGACCGTTCTCAGAAGCGGCGGTGAGGGACGAGCAAAGGTCGCGGCACCAAAATGGATGGGCACGAGCGGCAAGGTGATGCACCTGACCGGCGCCACGGGATTCGGAAAGAGCCTGGAGTCCGACACCTTGCGCCATGGTTTGTTCACCTATTACCTCTTGCGAGGCCTTCGCGGCGAAGCGGATCTCAACCGGAACGGGGAGGTGACGATCGGCGAGGTCACGGATTACGTCAACCGAAAGGTCCCGGCGGCAGCTCGCAATACCTTCAAGCAGGAACAACAACCGCAAGTGTTCCCTGCACTACGAGCCCCCGGCAAGGGAATGGACGTGGTACTTACACGACCACCGACGATACCCGCGACCGACAAACCCTGAACAACCATCCGGTTTCTGACGACGGCGTCGCCCGAATTACAACACGTACAGCCGCAACCCCGGCGGGACGGACACCATCCGTCCCGCGTACGTTCCCCTCCCGGATCTGGATGCCAACACATGCCGCATAAAAGCAAAGGGGGCGTCGAGGATACCCTCGACGCCCCCTTTTGTTCAGCCGATCGGCCGAAACTCGAAACTACTCTTCTCCACCCTTGCAGAAGCTGCGCTCGTAGTTGATGATCATCCACGCTTCTTCTTCATTGATGGCCGCAGGGATCAAGGACACCATACCGGTGCCTGCGCTGCCATTCTTGATCACCCAGAACAGCTCGCCGTCTTTCCGCTTCTTGTGGAACTTGCAGTTGGTGAAGTTACGCGGGCTCGGGTTGAGGATCGCGCCGGCAGGGCCGTCGCCCTTTCCTTCTTTCCCATGGCAATTGAAGCAGGTGCCTTTGCCCTCATACAGTGCCTTGCCCTTGGCAATGCTTTCCGGGGTTGAGGCAACCGGGTTCTTCATCGCCTTCGCATCCGCCATTTGATCCGGCGCAACACGGGGCTTCAACGGATCCTTTTCCTCGGCTCCCACCACCGCCACAGACAACAAGGTGACGGCCGCACAGACTCCAACTAACTTAGAAAAATACCCCATCAGAACTCCTCCTTTGTGTTGAACCCACCGCGTGAACAACGACCCGCTTATCCTGGGCAGCATGAAAAAAGCCTATGACAAGGACGACAAAACAGGCGAACTATAGCAACGCGTTTTCTGTCTTGTCAAGGGAACTGGAAACCTCCTTGCCCGCTCTTCGCCTATGCCGACCTACGTGGAACTCAAGGGGCGTGCCAGGATGAGAAGTGGGGAAAGAGGCTGAAATTGTGGCTATTCTGAACTCTCAGGACAGGGGCTCGTACGTGCCACCATCCAACCGTGACACCTTTGCGCCCCAGAGATCCCTGCGCGCCCCATTCGTATGCGCGAAGGGAACCGGAGGAGTCGACCGGCAACACTGCTGTGTGGAGAAGGAACCGCAGGGGAGTGCACAGGAACGCTCAAGCCGGCCGCAGGCACCAGAACACGACCCGATCACAAACCTGAACGTTTGAGGACGACGTCGCGCACAACCTTCCCGCTCGGGCCAAATGGCTTTTGCGGCTTACCGTTGAGCTCCGCGCGGACGCCGCCGGCATTGCCGAGCGTCACCGTAAACTGGTCTTGCGCCTTCCATTGAGCCTTTTGACCAGGACGGAGCAATGCCTCCTGAGGACTACCGGAATCGACCTGCACGACCACCCAACTCAACTCAGTGGCATCAAGATCCAGCACGAGCGGACCATCGGGCCCGGCGGGTCCATCAACAGACAGCCCTGCCAGGGGACCGTCGGATCCGGAGAAGGAGGGTTGCGCGGCCACCTGCTCAGGCTGAACCGGCGCCGGCTTGACCGGAGGAGCGGGAGGAGGCGGCACAGCGGCAGCCACCTTTTCCTGCGCGGGTTTTGAGGGAACGGCCACGGGTTCAGCGGGTTTCACCGCCGGCGGCACGATGGGAGGCGGAAGCTCCAAACCCTGACGCGGCGCCTCGCGGGTATCCTTAGCAAAAGGCGCGCTCTTCTTACTCGTCGGCGGCTGGTCCGATCCGGAACGCCGCACCAATGTCGAAGACTGTTCCCGGCTCAGCAGAAACACCAGCGTTGCAATGGCGACAGCGATCGCAATGCCCACCGCTTTGCGATTGGCTTTCCGGCGCCGTTCCTCTTCGACCTGCCGCTGCCTCAACCGCTCCCGCTCGCCCTGCTTTTCATAGAATGCACCGGCGGACTGCACAAACCGATGGATGGCATCTTCTTCGTCGAGCCCCAACGATCGCGCATAGGAGCGCACAAAGCCGCGCGCGAAGACTTGGTCGGGCAACTTGGCGAAATTTCCTTCTTCGAGCGCTTTCACGAAATCCGTGCGAATCCTGGTCTTCGAGGCCACCTCATCGACCGTCAGGCCTTTCGTCTCACGCACCTGCCGAAAAAATTCACCCACTGATTCCATGATATCCGCCTATGGTTTGAGCTGACCGAGCAGTTCCTGCGCCGCGGCTGCCTGTTCTCCGCCCTTGTCCAAGTTTGAGACCTTTGCGAGAGCCTCACGCGCCCGCACATCGAATCCGAGTTTGTGATACACGCGCGCCAACTCCAATTGAAGCATGGCGGGAGGGACGTTCGGCGGCGTGACGGTCGTCGCGTCCTCCAACACCTCCATCGCTCCCTGTAGATCGCCTTCGTGCATCAAGGCTTTTCCCAGGTGGAAGCGGGCCAGATCCGGTGTCGGATAGAGCGGATTGCTGAGCGCCTGTCGATACGCCGCGATGGCTTCTTTCCATCGATCCTGATTGGCGAGCACCTGCCCGAGGTAGGTGTTTGCCTCGGCATAGTCCCCGTCGATACGAATCGCCTCACGGAACGATTCCTCGGCGAGCTTGAATCGACCCTGCGACGAATAGATATGTCCCAAGCCGTAGTGCGCTTCCTTATTGTCGGGATTGAGCTTCACCGCCTTCTGAAAGGACACATAGGCCTGCTGTTGGTCGGAACTCAGCCGGGCGACCCCTTCCTGATAGAACCCTTTCGACTTGCGCAGGTTCTCTTCGTTGGCGCACCCGCTCAACACACACAAGCCCAGGAGCAATACCACCCAGCGTGCCCCCGCGCCAACAGAAGCGGTGTGCGCGGCGCGAGCCTGCTCTCGGCGAGTTGTCGTCATGCCTCAATGTCCTCAAAGTGAGTGAGACGCTTGAATTCTTTGAAACGCGCCTCAATCTCTTTGTAATCCAGGATCCTCAATCGGTCAAGGCTAAAGGCTTCTACTGTAAACGAGGCCATGACGCTGCCGAAAATGATGGCTTGCCGCATCGCCTCGGGAGACCGGTTTCCTGTCGCGGCCAGGTAACCGAGAAATCCTCCGGCGAACGTATCGCCCGCACCGGTCGGATCTCTCACGTCGTCCAGCGGGAAGGCCGGAGCCCCGAAGACTTGCTTGTCGTTAAACATCAGGACGCCATATTCACCGCGCTTGACGATCAGGTGCTTGGGGCCCCGGGCGAGAATCTTCTTGGCGACCTTGACGAGATTCGTATCCTCTCCCAGGGCCCGAGCCTCGCCGTCGTTGATGATGAGAATGTCGATGTGCTGCAGCACGTTCCAGAGTGCGTCACGCTTGCCGTTGATCCAGAAGTTCATCGTGTCGCAGGCGACCAGCGCAGGACGTTTCACCTGCTGCAAGACATCCAGCTGCAAATTCGGATCGATGTTGCCCAGAAAGAGCACATCGGGCGAACTGTACTGCGCGGGAATCTTGGGGCGAAACGTCTCGAACACATTCAAGCGGGTATCGAGCGTCTGCGCTTCGTTCAGTTGGTGCGAATAGGCCCCCTTCCAGCGGAACGTGGCACCCGGCCGCCGTTCCAGGCCGGTTAAATCGATCTTTCGGCTTTTGAGAAACGCCACGTGTTGCTCCGGGAAATCCTCCCCGACAACCGCGATCAAATCGACTGAGGTGAAGTAACTCGCGGCCGTCGAAAAATACGTCGCCGATCCCCCGAGTACTTCGGTGACCTCACCGAACGGCGTTTTGACGGTATCCAGCGCCACCGATCCCACGACTAATAATTTACCCATGCCTCACCGTTTTCCTTTCCGCGTCCGCACAGAGGGAGCAATCAATAAGTTGAGCCGTCGCTTCGCCGTGGCGGAGATGCCATCCGGCGCAGTGACAATGGCGGTCTGAAGCGCCTGATGACAGGCGCAAGCCCGGTCCGGCGCCAGTTTGGGCACTGCCGCCTTCAATAATTGTTTCGCCAGCGCAACATTCTTATGCAGCGTGGCCAGAATAGCTTCGACGGTAACCGCCTCTTCGGTGTCATGCCAGCAGTCGTAGTCCGTCGCCAGCGCAACGGTCGCGTAACAAAGCTCCGCTTCACGGGCAAGTTTGGCTTCCGGCATATTGGTCATCCCGATGACATCCACCCCCCACTGGCGATACAACCGGGACTCCGCCTTGGTAGAAAACTGAGGGCCTTCCATACATACGTAGGTTCCACCGCGTTGAAGTCGCGCCCCCACGGATCGCCCTGCCTGCTCCAACACATCCGCCACCGACGAACAGACCGGCTCCCCGAATCCGACATGCGCCACAATGCCCTCATCGAAAAACGTCGAGACTCTGCGCTTCGTCAGATCAATGAACTGATCCGGCAGCACGACGTCGCCGGGACGGATGGATTCTTTCATGCTGCCGACGGCGCTGACCGAAATCACCTGCGTCACCCCGAGCGATTTCAACGCATAGATATTGGCGCGATAGTTGATGCTGCTGGGACTAAGCCGGTGCCCCCGCCCATGGCGTGAGAGAAACGCCACCCGGATGCCACCCAATACGCCGACCCGAATGGCATCGGACGGCGCGCCGAATGGCGTTCGAACGCGCACCTCCCGAACCCGCTCCAATCCTTCAATGTCGTACAACCCACTGCCGCCGATAATCCCGATTGCGGCCTGCCCGGCCTTCTTTGATTCAGTCATGCGGTCGATTCCTGTTCCATGGTAAGCGACGGGTACGGCAGTCCCTCCGGCCGTCGAGGTGCTAGATCCTGTACGAATGAATGAACCATCTCCAGCAGACGCCCGGCCACATCCCCAGAACGATCCTGCTCAGTGAGCTCACACCAGCGTAATCCGGGTTCCTTCCGGAACCATGTCAACTGACGCTTGGCGAAATGTCTGGTATCGCGTTTCAACAGGCGGAGCGCCTCAGCCCGGTCGTATTCCCCGGCCAGATAGCCGGCAACCTGCTGATACCCCAGCCCCTTCATCGCACCCAACTCCCGCCCATACCCGTCGGCCAGCAGCCGTTCGGTTTCCTCCACCACGCCTCGCGCAAACATCGACTCGACTCGCGCGTCGATTCGGCGATACAGCTGCGCACGATCCCGATTCAGCCCGATGAGCAACACCGAAAACTCTTGCTCGGAAAAACGATGTTGCCGCTGCACATCCGACAGACGCTGGCCCGACAGATGATGCACTTCGAGCGCCCGCACGATTTTGACTTCGTCGTGAGGATGGAGCCGCGCGGCCGATTCGGGATCGACACGGGTCAATTCACGGTGCAGGAAATAACCGCCCTGCGTGCGGGCCTCCTGCACCAACGATTCTCGATAGGCCTGATCTGCGCGCGGAGCCTCACACAATCCATGAATCAGCGTCCGCACGTACAGTCCTGTGCCGCCAACGATCAACGGCAACCGGCCGGCGCCATACAGTCGATCAATCTCCTGCATTGCCAGCCGGCGATACTGTCCGGCGTTAAACGGCTCGTCGGGATCGACCAGATCGATAAGGCGGTGCGGCACGCCCTGCCGCTGCTCCGGCGGCGGCTTGTCGGTCGCAATGTCCATCCCGCGATAGACCTGGCGCGAATCCGCCGTCAGCAACTCCGTATCCAGCGCATGCGCCAACCGAAGGCCGATTTCGCTCTTTCCCACCGCAGTCGGACCGACCAGCAGCACCAGGGGCCGCGACGCTCGCTGTGATTCCGACAGTCGCACCATCCCCGGACTCCCTTTTCCTATGCGCGATCGAACAAGCGAGCCAGTTCATCGCCCGAGAGACGGAAGGCCACACGGCGGCCGTGCGGACAGGTCATGATCGACCCCTCGGCCACCCAATCCTGCGCCAGTTGCCTGATCTCGGGAAGCGCCATCGCCCGGCCCGCCCGAACAGCCCCGTGGCAAGCCAGTGATGCAAGAATGGGCTTCACCTTCGTTTCCAGCGAGGAAATCGAATCCCACTGCTCAAGATCGTCAATCAGATCTTGAACCAGCGCGGCCAGGTCAGGATGGCCCAACATCACCGGCAGACTGCGGATTAAGAAGGAGGAGGGCCCGAATGGTTCGATGAGCAGCCCGAGTCGTTCCAGTTCCGCCAGATGCCGCTGAAGGATGAGAGCCTGTTGAACGGGCAACTCCAACGGTTCCGGCAACAGCAGCGGCTGGGACGGCAAGCTCTTGCCATGCCAGGCTCGCAACAGTCGCTCAAATAAGACCCGCTCGTGGGCCGTATGTTGATCGATCACCCGGAGTTCATCGCCCACCTGCGCAATCACATACGTGCGGTGCATCTGGCCGAGTGGAACAATATCCACGGCCTCGCCCGCTTGATAGGGAGTGCCGCCCTCCTCGACAAATGAGGTTTGGCTCTCAGCTGAGGGTGTCGGCGGAAGAGGCACATTCACGCGTGCGAATGATGAATACGACCGGGCTACCGGCTCGACACCGGTTCCCACGACGGGAGGCATGGCATTCGATACTCCGTTCCCATCCGGGTAGGCGTGAGCGGCCCCCGCCATCGACGATTCAATCTGAGCGCGGCCAAGTGTCTGGCGCACGGCAGAACGAACCAACTGATGAATCTGTTCATTATCGGCGAACCGGACCTCTCGTTTGGTCGGATGCACGTTGACATCGACCCGCTGGGGCTCGACATCAAGAAACAGCACGAACAGCGGAGCATGCCCCTTTGCGAGAAACGCACTGTAGCCATCCACGACCGCATGTTGCACGGTGCTGTTTTTGATGGGCCGGCGATTGACGAAGAGTTCCTGCGGCGTGCGCCCGGCGCGCGCCCGCACCGGATCGATGATGAAGCCCTTCAGGGACAGGCCGTTCTGCTGAACATCGACGGCCAGCGCCCGATCACCGAATGCAGCGCGATACACCTGCAGCACACGATCGCGGGGCGAAGACACGGCCGGCAGCGCGAAGACCTCATAGCCGTTATGAATCAACCGCACGTGTACCTGCGGCGACGCTAACGCGGCCTGCTGCACCACATGGCTGATATGGGAAAACTCTGTCGTGGTCGATTTGAGAAACTTCCTGCGGGCGGGCGTATTGTAGAAGAGCTCCGAGACCTCGATGGATGTCCCAGGAATTGCCGCGGCATCCTCGACTCGCGTGATGGTCCCCGCCGTGAGCCAGAGCTGCGTGCCCACCTGCTCCTGGCGGGACAACGTCGTGAGCCTGACTTTCGATACGGCTGCGATGCTGGGCAAGGCCTCGCCGCGAAAGCCCATGGTGCGAATGGCGCCGAGCTGCTGATCCGATTGCAATTTACTGGTGGCGTGACGCTCAAACGCGAGAGAGGCATCGCGGCGGGACATCCCCTCGCCGTCGTCAGTGACACGGATCAGTCCGAGGCCCCCGTCCTTGACCTCGACGGTGATCGTGCTGCTGCCGGCATCCAGACTGTTTTCGACCAGCTCTTTGACGACCGCAGCCGGACGCTCGACCACCTCCCCTGCCGCAATGCGGCCGATGACATCGCTTGGCAGAACCTGAATCTTTCCCACACTACTCGCTATGTCCATGGGAAGAAACGCTCCCTGAGATTCGAACCGAGGATGAGCGGATGGAGAGAGGACCGTGCAGCAGGCCCAAGGTCATCGAATTTCGGCCATCTTCGTCTTCGCGAGCTTGGCTTCATCCGACGTCGAATATTCCTCGATGACCCGCTTCAGATATTTGCGCGATTTTGCGGTATCGCCGGTTTCGGCGGCCGACAAGCCCAACTTGAAGAGCGCGGCCGGAACCTTCTCATTGCCCGCATACTCGTTCACGACGTGTTCGAACGACTGCATCGCCCGAATATAATCCTTCTGGCCGTAGTACGATTCACCGAGCCAATAATGCGCGTTCGGGGTCAGCGAGGTCGAGGGAAAATCCTTGATGAACCGCTGAAATCCGCCCACGGCAAGATCGAACTTGCCGTTGAGATAGTCGTTATAGGCGAGATTGAAGGCCGAGGTCGGCGTAATCGACGGCACGCCGGGCATGATGGTCGCCGGCTCAATGGGCCCCGACGGCTTCGAGACACGCGCCTGACGACTGACTTCGGCGAGCGCGAGATCCGACCGAATGGAGGCCGCTTGGGCCAGTTGGGTTTCCTCAATCTTAGCCAGACGGCCCTCAAGCTTCTGAAGTCGGGTCAACGCATCGTCGAGCCGCAGCTTCCCGCCTTCCGGCTCCCGAACGCGTTCGAGCGACTCCAGTCGGCGCTGCATCGCCTCAAACCGCTTCTGTTCCTGATCCTGGGTCCGGGCGATGATCGAGACCTGATCACGGATCTCCAGGAAATCGGCGTGTTTCGCACACCCTGCCAACACCAGTCCGCAGGTCAGGCCCGCCCCCACCTGCAATGCCTCCACGAATCGGAGCTTCATCGTTAGTGCAACTCCTTTAGTTGATTCAGTTTGTCCATCGCCTTATTGGCTTCCGGAGATTTCGGATACAGGTCGATGACCTGCTTGAGCGCCGAGGCGGCTTTCTTTCGATCTTTGAGCGCCAGATAGGCATAGCCCTTCTTCAAGAGGGCAGCCGGCACTTTTTCGCTGGCGGGATGGTTCAACTGCACTTGATCATACGCATCGATGGCGCGCGAGAAATCTTTCTTCCCGTAATAGGACTCGCCCAGCCAGAACCGCGCATTGGGAGCCAGGTCCGAGTGAGGATGTTGCAGGAGAAATTCCGCGAAACCCTGGCGCGCCCCGTCCAAATCGCCGTCTTTAAACCGGGTCAACGTCCGCTCATACGACTCACGATCCGCCATCAGGGCCGCGCTACGATTTTCCGAGCGAGACATCGACCCGCTTGACGGGACAGGAGACGACGTTGGCGGCGAGACGGCTTCCGGCGGCGGCATGGCCTGCGACTGTGCAAGCGGCGCCACTTCCGCGACGGCCGGCGCCTGCTCGGCCCGCTGCGACGCGCTGACGCGCAAAGCCGACAGATGCTGCTCGACCTGCTTCAAGAACGCGTGTTGATTCTCCAGGTTCTTGTCCAGGGTCTGGATTTGCGCCTGCACATGACCCAGTTCGCGCGTCGTCTCATCGATACGGCGCTCATGGTCATCTTCGCGGGACACGAATTTACCGCCGGCATTTTCCAACGCCTTCGCCACCGAGGCCACGCTCCGGTTCACTTCGTTCAAGTGTTCCGCCGTCACCTTGTTGTCCGCCTCGATTTTCCCCGCCAATGCATCCGTCCGCTTATTCAACGCCACAGTGTCCTGCTCCAGCGACGCAGCCAGATGCTTGACGGCCTGGTCCTGCTGAACGACACGTTCTCCTAAGTTACCCAATGCCTGCTTGAAGTCCACTAATGCCTGGTTGAGCTTGGAGACCTGGTCCGCCAACACCTTGTTCTGCGAATCGAGCTGCGCCACGTTTTGCGACCGCGTTTCGAGACCGTGCAAGACCTTCTGCTGATCATCCAGACGGGAATCGACTTTTTGCGCAAGCACCGTCGTGGTCTTCTGCATGGCATCCAGAACATTCTTCTGAATGGCGTCCATGTGAGCGGTGACTTGATCTAACCGAGCCGTCACCGCTGCAAATTCCGCCCGGTTCCGGTCCCGCTCCCCTTTGAGCAAAGCATCCTGATCGACCAGCTGCTTCTCGACCCAACCCAGTCGCTTGCTTTCTTCAGCGGAGCGTTTCTCGCTTTCGCCAAGTCGTTGGTTGACCTTCGAATCCTGGGAGGCCAGCTTAGCCAGCAAATCATCCTGCCGCGCTTCCAGGCTCTGGGTTCGGTGTATGGCCTTATCGACATCGCCGCGCAAGGAAGGGATGTCCTGCTCGCGCAAGGATACGATTTCCTGGTTTTGCCGGGCCCTGGTCTGAGCCTGCTCCTCCGTCTGTTGCTTGATTCGGCGCTGGAGTTCACGCTCCGTCTGCTTCAGGTCGGCCTGCTGTGCCACACATCCCGACAACAAGGCCAACCCAGACGCAACCAGCACAAGCACACCGAGTCGGGCCGGCGCAGTATGGCTGCCGACCGCTCCGAGGCGCCCGCGTGAGGAGTGCGTTACCATTTCACTTCGATATGGCCATCCACTGTCCATGACAGGTCTCCCTTACCCGGCGTTGCTCCGGAGAATCATGTCACATCATCCCTGATCGGAACAGTTATTTCGACCGGACGACCACGTGGCCGCGGCGGTTCTGCTGATAGCAGCTTTCGCTCCGCTCGTTGCAGAATGGTCGTTCCTTGCCGTAGGACACCACCGCCAACCGGTTGGCACCCACACCGAGCTCGACCAGATAGTTCCGCACGGCTTTGGCGCGCTTTTCGCCCAACACCAGATTGTAGGCCAGCGTGCCGCGCTCGTCGCAATGACCTTCGATCTTCACGAGTGCACCCGCATTCGCTTTGATCCACTGCGCATCCTGCGTCAAGGATTGCCGCCCCTCTTCGGTGATGGTCCAGCTGTCATAACCAAAGAACACGTCGCGCAATCCGGCTTCCGCGGATGCCGCCTGTTCCTTGGCTTGTTCGCGGCGAATGTCCTCGATCTGACGAGCGGTGCTCTCCGACGGCTCGACCTTGGCCAACATCGTGCCCCCGCCACCCAGGCGTTCTTCGGACGGGGCTTTTCCTCCCGACACCGAATCGAACCCACGCAATCCGCCGGTCTCCAAATCATCCGGCTTGCTGGAGAGAGACAAGTCCGGGAATGTCGCACTGGGAGCATCCATCCCCCCGGTTGACGCGAGTGGAGCCGGAGCAGGCCCGCCCGACTTGGCCATACCACGCTCCGTTGACTGCGCGTCACCACCCGACTGAATAGACTTCTTCGAGCACCCACCCTGCATGACCAACAGCATCCCGACTGTCAGTGTCAGGCCCATTGTCGCTACCGGTATCCTCATATCGTGACTCCTCATGACTGGTGAATGGTTAATCTATACAAACTCTGCATGGCCTAAATGATCGTACTTACAGCGCCGGGGACCAGGACGGCGAACTATTGTGCGTACCACCGAATGTGATGCGTTCCAACCCTTTCCCGTCCGTATCCACCATATAGATGTGGCTTTTGCCGTCGACGGTCGAACTGAACGTGATATGCCGGCCGTCGGGAGACCAGGACGGCGAGTCATCGATCCCGGGCCCCGTCGTGACCTGAACCCGCTTCTGTCCGTCCGGGGACACGGTACAGATCTTATACAACCGCTGGGCGGTCCGGCAGACATACGCAATCCAGTTGCCGCGCGGCGACCAGGCCGGAGCGGCATTGTAGTCGCCTTCATAGGTCAGGCGACGAACGTTGGACCCATCTGCGCTCATGATGAAGACCTGAGGAGCGCCTCCGCGGTCCGAGGTAAACGCAATCTCGCGGCCGGTGGGCGACCAGGTCGGCGAGAGATCGCCCCCTTGATTCACTGTCAGCCGCTGCGGGGTCTTGGTACGCGTATCAAGTTTATAAATTTCGGAATTGCCGTCCTGACTGCTGGCAAACGCCAGAAAATTCCCGTCGGGTGACAAGGCAGGCGTAATGTTCAGACCCGCCATTGAGACCAGCGTCCACCGTTTGCCGGTCGCCAGTTCCAGGATATCGATGTCCTGGGTATTCCGGCTCCGATAGGCTGTGAACACAATGAACCGTCGATCCGGCGACCAGCGCGGCATCAGATTCAGAAAACCATCCGCCGTAATCTGCTTAGGCTCATATCCGTCGTAGTCCATCACGAACAACTCACGGGCATTCCCATGCTCCGCGACATACACAATTTTGGTCCTGGCGATGCCCGGCTCGCCGGTATACCGAAACACCAATTCATCGGCAAACCGGTGCGCCATCAGCCGCACGACCGAGGTCGAGCCCACATAACGTTTTCCACCGACGACTTCATCGCTGCCGCTGTCGTAGACGAAGCCGTCCATCAGCAGCTCACTCTCTTTGCTGCCGTTCTTCTGGCCCGACTTCCCCCAGACCAGCACAGAGACGCCGTTCTCTGCCGCCTGCTTAAAGATCGCCTTGTCGGTGGTCGACACTTCGCGAGCCTTCACTCCGATGGCAGGTAGATCCACCAACGAAAAGACCAGAGACCGCTGAAGGTCCGCCTTCAGCACTTCCTCGATCCGGCCCCCGAGCCATTCAGGACCGCCGCCGTTCTGAAAACCGAATACTCCAATGGGAATCTTTTGAAAGTCCGGCCGGGTCGCCTCCAGAAACACATCGGTCGCGCGGGAATCCAGAATCCCGAAGAGACCGGCTCCCACCACGACACAGAGGGCAATCATAAGACCAATGATCACACGATTCATCCTGCAGCCTCGCCTACGGCAAAAGTAAAGTGGGCATCAAAGTAGGAATCCGTCAGATCCGGCGGAAAGGGCGGCAACGGAATCGCGCTCTGCACGGCCCGTTGCGCAGCCATATCATAATAATCGTTGCCGGACGACTGTTCGATGATGACCGACCCCACCCGGCCATCGCGCTCCAAACGGAACCGTATGGTGACGGTCAGAGCCTTTCCTGAAAGATCGACCGGCGGCGCCGTCCAGAAACCGCTGATTCGTGCCTGCACACGGGCCAGGTATTGATTCGATCCCGGCATCCCTGCCACGCGCAACCGAGTTTCAGGCTTGCTGCGGGGGACACTCGCGGTCACTGGCGGAGCACTGGCGACCGGCTGCGGTTCACGGAACATCGGCTTCACCTCCCGCACCGGCTCAGTCGCTTTGACCGGCGGAAGGGATGGCAGTTTCTTCAAATCCTGCAGTTCGCGATCGAGGTCGTTATTCATCTCCTCAGAGAGAGAAGCGCGCTTCGTGGGAGGCACAGCTGGCTTGGGAGGCTCCTGCGGAGGCGCGGTCTGGGCGGCGGCCATCTCAGGCACGTTCAATTTCTTCAGCATCGCATCCAGGTCAGATCGCTCAGGTCCACCCACTTTCGGCTGAGCAGACTTTTTCACCTCTGCCGGTTTCATCGGGGCCAGATCGCCGTACTGCGGCGCGTTCGGCGGCAACTCGATATCTTTCATCACATCCCGAAGCACATCCGCCCGATTGGTCACAGGGGCGGAAGAAGGCGACTTCGCAGCCTGCGGAACCGGCTGTGGCGCCGCCAGCACAGGAGCCTGCAACCGAGGCGCAGGAGCCGGTGCCGGAGCTGGCGGCGCGGGCTTGGCTACCGGGGCGGCCTGGACCGGAGGCGGAATCGGAGGCGGTGTTGGGGTCTGCACCGGCCTAGGAGGCACGGGAATCGGAGCAGACTGAACCGGTTTGGGAGTGGAATGCGGAACCGCCTTCTCGACTTTTTCAACTTTTGGTTCGGGCTTCGCTTCCACGGGCGGCAAGGTGACCAACGAGACTTCCACCGCCGACAAGGGACGTTCTGTTTTCTTAAAGAACTTGGCACCCATAATTACGGACAGGAGGCACAGGTGGAGTACTAGGGACACCACAACCGTCTTGCGAAGACGGCCGCTTCCGGCTTCCCCCATCTCCCCGATCAGAAAGAGCGCGGTATGTCTTGGCAGGGCTTGGAACGTCATGACTTGCGATACGACCGTGTGGCGCGCGAGTCGCGGCGCCGCTATCTTTTGCGTGGCTGCGCGGGGGTCGCGACCGACTCACTCACGCGTTCGGCACCTGTAGGCTCCGTCACCATACCAAGCTTCTCTATCCCGGCTTTCTTCACACTGTCCATTACCTGCACCACGATGCCGTACGGCACGTCCCGATCGGCGCGGAGATAGAGCGAAACATCGGGGCTTTGATCTTTCAAGGCCCGCAGTTTCCGCTCGAGTTGCACGACACTCACCGCATCCTTATCCAAATACAAACGCTGATCGCGCTCAATGGACAAAACCGCTCTGGCTTCAGGCTTAATCGTATTGCTGGCGGACTTGGGAAGGTTGATATCCATCCCGCGATACAACATCGGGGCGGTGACCATGAAAATCACGAGCAGCACCAACACCACGTCCACCAACGGGATCACGTTGATCTCCGCCATGAACCGCCGGTGCCTGGTCTCCGACGTCACAACTGCCCCCCAACCGCGGCCTGCTTCATCCGAGTCTGCAATGAACGCATGGCCTCCACCGTGAACGATTCGATCCGGAAGACGGTCTTGCGAATGCGGGTCAGATAATAGTTGTAGAAGATCACGGCAGGAATAGCGGTAAACAATCCCGCCGCCGTCGCCACCAACGCTTCGGACACGCCGGGCGCTACAGCCGCGATGCTCGCAGTCCCCTGAGTCCCGATCTCACGAAACGAGTCGATGATGCCTAAGACCGTCCCCAACAATCCGATGAAGGGGGTAATGTTCCCCGTCGTGGCCAGCACGGGCAGATACGATTCCAAATGCGAGACCTGGTTCTGCACCAGATAGGCCACGGTCTTGTCCATGTACTGATGATCGATCGCAGCCACCGGCTCCTTCGAGGCACCGGCCGATTGAGACGCACTCACTGTGCCATCTCCGGACACCGTCAGCACGCGATCCATAATGCCCTGAAACACACGCGCGCTCGGGCTGCCGTCGGCTCGCTTCGATTGGCGATACAATTCATCGAGGTCGCGGATCTTCGTGAACGCGCTGAAAAACCGCTGATCCTCGCGATCCGCCGCTTTAAAAGTCCGCCATTTGTAGAAAATCACGCCCCAGGAAAGAATCGACGCGACAAAGAGCAGCAGGAGAACGATTTTCGAGACCGCCCCCAGCGAGCCCACCAACCCCATTACGCCTGATTGGAACATGAGCCTAGACCTTTCCCTTCACATGGCGTCGCATGAAAACGGTAGCATGGATTGTACCAAAAGCTGGGGGAATGGCGGGGCCGACGGGATTTGAACCCGCGACTTCCAGATTGACAATCTGGCGTCCTAACCAGGCTGAACGACGGCCCCACGCAACCCAAGATGGCGGAAGAAGAGTTCAGATCTTCAGAATCAAACAGTCTAAATACGGTAGAGTGTACTCTTGTACATCACTACTAATGGATAAGGCAATGCCTTACGCGCAATTCCCTGTATTTCTTCATTGGTAGGCGGAACAGGGATCGAACCTGTGACCTCTGCCTTGTAAGGGCAGCGCTCTCCCAATTGAGCTATCCGCCCGATTTTTCTCGCTCTCGGCAGATTTTCGGGATGCTATCAACTCCACAAAGCAGTGTCAACCAGGAATGCTGCATTATTCTTGCAGGATTCTCGCAATGCCAAAATTTCTCTCGCGAGATTCCCAATCACGCACGCCGCGAAAGCCGACACTCACCGGCGCGATCTGTTGCGCGGGAAACACGCAGTGTGGACTTTTTTCAACTGTGACGAGTCCACATGCGTATAAATTTGCGTCGTCGCGATGTCGGCATGACCCAACATCGCCTGCACGGATCGCAAGTCAGCGCCCCGTTGCAACAAGTGCGTGGCGAAGGAATGTCGCAGCATATGCGGTGAAGGAATCCTCTTGATGCCGGCCCGATGCGCACGCGCGCGGAGCAATTTCCAGAACGCCTGCCTCGTGAGCGGCGTGCCGCGACGGCTCACGAACACAAATCGTGACGACCGCTGTTTCAGCAACGCCGGTCGCGCAGCGAGCAGATAACCCTGTAAGGCCTCAATCGCCGGCCGCCCAATCGGCACGATACGTTGCTTATCGCCCTTGCCGGTAATGCCGATATAGCCGACATCCAGATTGCACTGGTCCACCCGCAGCGAAATCAATTCCGACACACGTACTCCGGCGGCATAAAGCACCTCCACCATCGCGCGATCACGCTGATCTTCCGGCAACGGACGGGGCGGCACATCGAGAAGACGCGTCACCTCCTCGGGACTGAGCGTTTTCGGTAACCGTCGGGCGCGCGAGGCGCTGCGCACACTCACGGTCGGGTTGGCGGCAATCATCCCCTCCTGCTTCAGAAAGCGGAAGAGACTTCTGACTGCGGCAAGCGCGCGCGCACGGGACGACGACGCAAGGCCCGACTGATGCAGATGATCGAGAAATCCGGCCAGCAGCGGAGGCGACATCGCGCGCACATCAGAGACCTGCTGATCGCGAAGGTAGTGTTGAAAGCTCGCGACGTCCCGCTGATATGCCAGCAACGTATTGCGCGACAAGCCCCGCGCGATCCGCACATGATCCCAGTAGCGCTCGATGAACGGCCCCAACGGGAGTCGCTCCGGGACCGGCGCAGACAGGTCTTCCGACTCACGGCTCATGGCAAATACCCTCGCTGGATGCGACGAGGAACAGGCTGCGCCGACTATAGCCAAGCCTTTCTCCGAACACAACGCATCGTCCTCAAGTTACCTTGACACCCCCGCACCTGTTTCCTATAGTAGCCTCACTTGCGGCGAGAGCGTTCGCCATGCACAGGAGTCAATGGTTCCTCGATCAGTACCCCGCGCCCCGCATCTCCGCGCGTGCAGCGTCGCCCTCGCGGTGGCGTTCCTCGCGGGCCTCGTCACGCTCGGTGAGGCAGCCCCGGCCAAAAAGAATCCAGCACCGCCCCGCACAGAACAATCGAAACCACCAACTGCCGCCGGCCAGTCCGCCCTCGACCAGGCCAAACGTCTGATCGACTCGGAACAACCGGAAGCCGCAGCGGTCATGCTGCGACGCTTCATCGAAAGCGGCCCTGTGCCGGACCTCCTCGACGACGCCTATTTGTTGATGGCTGCCGCCATGTTCGGCATGAAGGAACATGCGGAAACCGTCCGCTACGTCAACCAGCTGCTCGGCGAATTTCCCAGCTCGGACCTGGCCGATCGAGCCAAACTGCTGCTCGCTAAAACTCACGCGCGCGCGGGCAATCTCGACCTGGCGCTCCCGCTGCTCTCCGAGGTACGCAGCCTCTCCGCCGATCCCGCCATCAAGCGCGATGCGCTGCGGCTCACCGGCGACTTCCAGGCACAGAAGAAAGATTACCTCCGAGCCATTCAAGCCTGGCTGGATGAGATTCCGCTGGATGCCGGCGACCAGGCTCACGACACCGAAGGCCAGATCCGGCAACTCGTCAATGAGCAACTCGACGCCCCGGCGCTCGTGCGCGTCCGAGAGGCCTACCCGAAATCATTTCCGGGAGATCTGGCATCCATCAAGCTCATCGAGCTCCATACCGCCGCCGGAGAAGATCATCTGGTCGAACGGGATTTGCGCCTCTTCCTGAGCCGCTTCCCCAACCATCCCTATGCCGCAAAAGCGGCCGACCTCCAGGCGGTGGTGCGGACAAAGTTCAAATCACATCCCTACTCCATTGCCGCCATTTTTCCCATGTCCGGAAAACTGGCACCGTTCGGCACCGAAGTCTTGAACGGGATTCAACTCGCGCTGGAACGACCGAAGGACGGCGGTGAAAGTCCGTCCATCGGCCTGATCGTGAAGGATACGGAATCCGACCGGACGGCCTTTCTGGATGAACTCTCCGGCGTATTGTCCGACGATCGTCCGCTCGCCGTGATCGGCCCGCTCCTGTCCAAGAACCTGCCCGTGATGGCTGAAATGGCCGAACGGACACGTATTCCGCTGATCACGCCCAGCGCCACCGCCCCGAACCTGCGACGGTTCGGCAACTACGTCTTCAGCACGGCACTCACGTACGGACATCAGGCCAAACGTGTGGCGGACTACGCGGTCAAGGAGCAACAGTTCAAACGCGTCGCCATTCTCTATCCCGATACCGCCTACGGCCGCGACCTGGCCCGCTTGTTCGCGCAAGAAATCCGGCAACAGGACGGAGAACTGATCGTGAGCGAGCCCTACAAGGAAGGCGACAGCGACTTTCGCGCCGTGATCGGCAAGCTCAAAGCCGAGGATCTGAAGAAATACGGCGTGGAAGTGCAAGTCGACAACGATCCGGCCAAAACCGGGATCAGACAGGGAGGCAAGAAAGGCAAGCGCCTGCTCTACTCACCGGGGTTCGACGCGGTCTTCATCCCGGGACGTTCGCTGGATGTAGGGCTGCTGGCAGCCCAATTGGCGTTTTTTGACATCGCGGTTCCGTTGCTTGGGGCCAACGGATGGAACACTCCTGATTTCGCGCGGGTCGCCGATCGAACCGTCGAGGGAGGCGTCTTTGCCGACGGATTTTTCGCCGAGAGCAGCAGTCCGGTGGTACAGGAATTTGTGGAACGGTATCGCAAGCGATTTCAAGCCACGCCCTCGCTCTTCGCCGCTCAGGGCTATGACGCCGCGCGATTGGCCGTGGAAGCCATCCGGCGAGGTGCGACCTCCGGAGAGGCCGTACGCGACTTTTTGATGATGCAACATGACCTGCCGACTCTGAGCGGCCCCAGCGGGTTCAATCCCGACGGCACACTCAATCGCCGGGTCTTTCTGATTCAAGTCAAGCAGGGAAAGTTCGTCCCGCTGGACTGACGGATGCGGCGCCGGTGGTAAGAAAATCGAACCGTTGAAATTTCCGGCGAGATCGATCAGCGACTCAGAATGCTCATAAGGACCGTCCGGCAAGGCCGCCGCGAGCGAAGAGCCGAGACAGGGCAAGAACGAGGCCGGCGGGCGTTTTCAGCATTCTGCGAGAACACAGGAGTGATGGTATGACGACGGGTCAGAAGCGGGTACTCAGCGGGATGCAGCCGAGCGGCCTGCTCCATCTTGGCAATTGGTTGGGCGCGTTGGAGAACTGGAACGCGCTGCAGGAGCAGTACGAGTGCTTCTTCTTCGTGGCGGACTGGCATGCCTTATCCTCCAACTACGCCGACACCAGCCGCATCAAAGAATATGTGCGGGAACTGCTGATCGATTGGCTGGCAGCCGGGATCGACCCGAAGCGCGCCACCGTTTTCGTCCAGTCCCAGGTGCCGGACCATGCCATTCTCCATCTGTTGTTTTCCATGATCATTCCGGTCTCCTGGCTGGAACGGAACCCGACCTACAAGGAGAAACAGGAAGAGATCAAGGAGCGCGACCTGAGCACCTACGGATTTCTGGGCTACCCGGTTCTGCAGGCCGCGGATATCCTGCTCTACAAACCCGATTTCGTGCCGGTGGGCAAAGACCAGTTACCGCACCTCGAACTCACGCGCGAACTCGCACGCCGTTTCAACAGTCTCTATCGCCCGGTGTTTCCCGACCCGCAGGAGCACCTCACCAAGTTTGCGAAGGTCCTGGGCACAGACGGGCGCAAGATGAGCAAGAGCTACGGCAACGCCATCAACCTCTCCGATCAGGAGCCCGTCGTCCGGCAAAAGATCAAGACTATGATCACCGATCCGGCGCGGGTGCGACGCCACGACCCCGGCAACCCGGATATCTGCCCCGTCTACGATTTTCACAAGATTTTCTCCCCGCTCCCGGTGATCGAGCAGATCAATCAAGACTGTCGCAAGGCGGCGATCGGTTGCATCGATTGCAAAAAGCTGGTGGCCGATCGCGTGGTGGAGCGCCTGGCGCCGATGTGGGACGCCCGCGCCACCCTCACCCAGCATCCGTCGCGCCTGGACGAGATCGCCGAAGACGGGCGCCGCCGCGCCACGGCCGTCTCATCGCAGACCATGGCCGAAGTGCGCGACGCCATGAAGATCTAGCAGGATGCGGAAAAAGTCCGCCAGCGGCGTTCTCGCAAGACACTGCCGCCTCACCGTCTCGGCGGCGTTCACAAACGTGACGCGCTTTATTCAGCGCGTCGTGAACCTCAGAAGCTCACCGTACAGCACGAGTACGATTCGCCTCTTCGCTCGCTGCGGCCTTGCTGGACGGCCTTTTTGCGCATCCTGCGGTGATTCTACCGCCGACACGGCACGTGAGTTGATCGCGACGTATTATGCAAAAAAATGAGTTGTTCCGCAGCCTGCTAGTTGCGCCGACGCAACAGCTGCGGGACTGGTTCTTAGAGTACAACGGGACTAGGCTGGTTTGGCGAGTTTGCGCCAGACATCGGTCAGTTGGCGCTGCACAGGCACTCGGATCTTCGTAAACGAGAGACCGAATTCGTTCGGCCGACACCAGCGCACGGTGGCTCCATCGATGAGAATGGGGTTGGCGCTGTCCCCCGGGAAAATGCACAGCTCCACCTCGGCGCCGACCAGCACCTGCACCGGGCTGAGAATTCGACAGCCGCCTGGAGACAGATCGGTCAGATCCCCGTCCCCGGCCAGCATCTTCCCCTTCATCGAAAAATGACTGCGAAACTGAACGTGAACACGTTCATGCTTGCGTTGATTCTTCATCGTGAATTCGGCCTCCGTGCCCGTTGAGCAACGGGCTGCGTCGCATCACCCGTCACGATAGGCCAGAACCCGCTAAAACACCAGCACTGCCTGATTCTTGGCAGAAAGGGTCCTGCGAAGCGCAGGGGGAACGATGCAAAGCGGACAGGCAGGGTTCGCGACACTACAAGGCTTCCGGCTTGGGCTCCCCTATCGACGTGCCGACCGCATCCAACATGTCTCGTCCCACGAGAATGGGCGCCTGAAAGTGAATCGCCAAAGCAATGGAGTCTGAGGACCGGCTGTCGAAGACCTTTTCCTGTCCCTGAAACGCCACGGTTAAACTTCCGTAATACGTTCCTGCCTTGAGCGTAATCACGGTCCGGACCACACGACCGCCGAGCGACTCGAGAATGGTATGCATCAGGTCGTGGGAAAGCGGGCGGGGCAATTTCTCACCGGTCAACGCCGCTTGAATGGAGGCGGCCACCGTGTGATCGACAAAGATGGGGATACTCTTTCCGTCCGCCGAAAGCAGGACCACGGGGCCATGGTCGGAGAGCCGGACACGCACATCGCTGATGGTCACAGTGGGAGAACCGCCGGCCTCGCCGGCACCGGCTTTGGGATCGGAAACGGGCAGCGCCAGCACCAGTGAGAGGAGTGGAAACACCAACCAGCACCGTGTTATCGCGCTCATGGTTCCCTCCTGTGGTTCACATGGGAGCTGCTATGAGCCCCCGCTGCTACCACACTGTGGAAAAGTCAATTCTTGCCTAATACATCCCGGACAGCTCGCATGCCATGGCAGCGTCAGAATCGCCAGCAGGATGCGCAAAAAGGCCGTCCAGCAAGGCCGCAGCGAGCGAAGAGGTGAATCGTACTCTGCGCCGTACGGTGAGCCTCTGAACGAAGCGAGAACGCCGCTGGTGGACTTTTTCCGCGTCCTGCTAGGCTCGCACAAAGGAATTGGTCTCTCGCTCCCTACCAATTTCCGTCTCGGGCCCGTGCCCGGTCACCACGGCGGTCTGTTCGTCGAGTGTGTACAATCGTTCCCGGATCGACTGTTCGATGGCATTGAAATCTCCGCCCCAGAGATCGGTGCGGCCGATGGATCCGCGAAACAAGGTGTCCCCGGCCAGCACCACCTTCGCAGCAGGAAAGTGAAAACACATGGACCCGGGCGTATGCCCGGGCGTGTGCAACGCGATCCCTTCCAACTCGCCGACCGCCAACCGCTCTTCATCCTTCAACCAATAATCCGGCGGTGGCGCCGGGACATAAGGCACCCCGAACATGCGGCACTGCATCTCCAGGATGTCCCAGAGAGGAAGATCATCGGGATGCAGGCAGAGCGCGGCGCCGGTTGCCTGCTTCATCGCCCCAGATGCGAGAAAGTGATCAAAATGCGCATGCGTGTGCACAATGCTCACCACCGTCAATCCCATCGCGCGGACTTCCTGCAGAATGCGCTCCGGCGCCCCGCCCGGATCGACCACAATCGCTTGTTTGGTGATCGGATCTCCGATGATCGAGCAGTTACAACCGAGCGGTGGAACGGAAAAGGTCTTGCGAATCATGCACACTCCTCAATGAACCACACGAGCACCACGACCCACCAGCTCCTGCTATCGGCGGCCGGAAGGATTCTGGTCCGGCTGCGCAACCCACAGCACTTCGGTATCGTAAATCTCCCAACGCCCCTGTCGGCGCACGAACCAGAACAGGAATCCGGCACCGGTCGCATTAGGCCGCTGATTCGCGACATAGAGCAGGGCCTGGTCGCCCCGCAACGTCAGTCCCACACGAGAGAAGGCCAGCCGGTCGAGGATTTCGAGCGCATCCCCGTCACCCTCCCCCTCAACCCGCCAGGCAACGGGAAGAACCGGCACCGCAGCTTCCGTGTCCGGTACGCCCTCGCCGGAAACGAACCGGTAACGCACACCGAAGGCAAAGCGGGCATCCAATCGAGCGGGTCGCTGTGCCTTGGCCACGAAATCCCGAATGAGATCCTTGGGCAGACGACCGTCAAAAAATTCCTGCTCGGCAAACCAGGCCGCCGTCGGCAACTGCGGCTCCTCCGGATGCAGGCGGATCGCCGTCATCCGTTCGATAATGACCAGCCTGGTGCGAGAGGTCAGGAACTTCTCCTCGACGGCAAGGTCATAGAACGGATACTCCTCAGCCGGTACAGGCTGCGGCTGCTCCGCCTCCGGTGCGGCGGCGGAAAAAACGATCGCCGCCTCAGGCCGCAGCAGCGCCAGACCGACCACTACAATCACCTTGCACCAGAACGCCATGACCACAGAATAGCCGCTTGTTTCGTGACGGGTCAAACCGGCGGGAACATGAATGAAGATGGACAAGGGGGGCCAAACTCTGGTATTGGTCTGAGGGTCTTACCCAAACTATGATCAAGCCTCCCCAGCGATCGCTCGCACCTCTCTTCGGCCTCGCAGTACTATCGTGGTGTGTCGGATGCGCACCCGATGAGTCGCCCTTTCGCCAGGAAAACGAAAACCTTCGCAAGCAACTGGCAAAGCAGGAATCGGTCTTGAATTCACTGCAGGACGGCAACAAGGTCATGCAGCAGCAGATCGATCTGCTGAACCAGGAATTGCGGGACGCCAAGAAGCAGGCGGAGCATGCTCAAGCCGAAGCGAAGGCACTGCAGGCGGAAGCTAAGGCGCTCGGGACGAAACTCGACTCCCAACTGGCCGAGTCGAAAAAACTGTCGGGAGAAATTCAGCGAACGGCCGCAAAGGCGGCCCAGGCCACGGACAATATCCGCGTCGAAGAGAAGGGGGCGCAAATCGAGGACATCCCGCGCCCGCTCTCCGCAGTCGGAAAAGCCGCCGAGGAGGCCTTGGCGCGTAACGGCTATCGCGTGAAAGTCAGCGTCAAGACCGACCAGAAAACGATCTACGTCACCGAACGCAAGGTCACCACCCCGACCTCGCTGGAAACCTCAGGCTCGCGCAATCAGTATGTGGTGTCGCTCCAAGCCATGCCGTCCAACGTCACCCGCCTGAGCGTGAAAGCCGACTTTGAGCGCCTGGCGCAGGGCGGTCGCATCCTGGCGGTGGATGCGGAGGAAACCGCAGAGATCGAACGCCGGCTCATTGCCGAAATCGGAAAAGCCGTCGCCTCGCCGAGTAAATTGTAATGTCTGCCCGTTTCGCCCTATCGGGAATGGCCTCCATTCCACGCTGCGTAGGCCTTGCCATCCTGCTCCTTGCCTCAGCCTGGTCCACCCCGAGTTTCCCGGCTGCCAATCGTGCCCCCAGTCCGCCGCCCTCCGCCGAACTGGCCAAACACCTGACGTCCATCGCCAAACTCACGGCCGGTTCGCCGACGATTCTCATTCCCGAAGGACCGTTTCTGCTGGGCAGCGTCCGCGTGGATGACGATCCCTATGGGATGGGCACACAGTTCGACGATACGGAACTCCCGCAACACCGCGTCTGGATGGACGCCTACGAAATCGACCGCGACGAAATCAGTCTCGGGGAATACTTATCGTATCTATTCGCCCACAAGCTCCACCCGTCGAAAGATCTCCAACATCTCATCTGGCACGTGATCACAGTGCACTCCGTCACCGATGAGACGCTGGCCCAGTGGCCGGCGCTCTACGTGACCTGGAAAGAAGCCGATAGCCTCTGCCGCTCATTGGGCAAACGCCTGCCGACCGAAGCGGAATGGGAGAAAGCCGCGCGCGGGCCGGACGGAAATCGCTTCCCCTGGGGAGACACCCTCCCCGACAGCACACTGGCCATGTTCGGGCAACATCACGTGCATGAGATCCCGATCCTGGCGCCCGTGAGCAGCGGCGAGGCGGGGAAAAGTTACTATGGCGTTCACCACATGGCGGGGAATGTCGCCGAATGGGTCAACGACTGGTTCGGCTTCGATTATTACGCCTACATGCCGGAACGAAATCCGCCCGGACCGACCAGCGGCCGCTACAAGAGCCTGCGCGGCGGGTCCTGGAAAAGTCGTCCGATCATGCTCAGGACCGCCACCCGCAGCGGCGCGCCGGCCGATCAGCGCTCCGCCACCGTCGGCTTTCGCTGCGCAAAATCGGTGCCCCCTTCAACCACACGGTAATAAGCCACGCCTCCCGAAAACTTTCTCGACAAGCACAAGTCCGCCACAGCCAGACATTCCAGCCCGAACGGAAGGTAGCCGGCATACCCGAGCAGCGGCATCTCGAACAGTTTGAACCGGTGTACGAACGGCACCGCATATTCCCATCGGGCTAGGCTATAAAAGTTCCACATCTCCCAGAACCAGCCGCAGATCAGCGCCGCAGGCGCCGCCACCCAGAGCGTCTGCCAATCGCCATGCGCGGTCTCGCTGAATATCGTCGGCTCATCACGAATCAATTGCAGCGACGTGATCAGCAACAGCGGCGCCACCCACACCAGCGAGAAGAGATAGTCCGGCCATAGACCGATACCAAAGAGGCCGACGGCCGAACCGATCAAGAGCCCCCATCCCCAGCTCATACGATTCTTGAATTCGAGCGTCACAAACCGATCCAGCGCCGCAGAGCATCGAGGTGAAGCGGTCAAGCATTCTGCCGTACCAAGCACCGCAGGCAGCACCGTCGAGAAGGGCAGCGTCGCGCGCACCAGATACTCCCATTCGGTCAACTCTCCTCCACCGACGTAGTGCCAGTTCTGAACGAAGCGATTCAGATATTCGAAGAACCACCAGAAGGCGGCGCTGAGCGGAAAGAGCGACAGGAAATAGCGCGGACGATGCAGCAGCATGCAACGGCCGGTGCGACGATACGTCAGCGCATTCACCAGCACGATGTAGCCCAACCAGAGCGGGGCGAAGGTGTGGGGCTGAAGTGAGTGCATCCACTCGAATCGGGTCCAGGCCAGGCACCAGATGCCCAGAGTCCAGAACAACGCGAGCCAGCCCCACCAGGGAAAGCGGCCCAGGGACGCGCGGCGCTCGTGAAACGTAACACGTGAAACGTGACTCGGATCGGCCGTTGCCGGCAAGCCAGGTCGCTGCGTCCGCAAAACGTACGACCAAAACGGGGCAAGTATCCCGATGATCACTGCTGCCAGCACCGTGAAGATCGGCCAGGAAAAGGGCTCGTGGGCAACAAACTGCGTCGTCGGTGGAAATTCGAGATAAGACGCGACGGGCCTACCAGCCCACCAGACACCGAGTAGCGGCAGTCCAGCGCCAAGCGCCAGGGACCATGAGAGTATGACCCACCGGGATCTCACTTGATCGCCTCTTTTCTGCCGACTTGATCGCCTCTTTTCTGCCGACTTGATCGCCTCTTTTCTGCCGATAGGGACGACCATTTCTACCATGACCGCACCATGAAGCAACCTACCATCACTGTATAGATCTGACACAACGCGACAGGACTGAACACTTCAACCTTCGCTTGCGGGGAATGCTGTGGTAGGTTGGGACGCAGGGAGAACATCCATGCGTCGATTGATCGCTCTCATACCGGCCATGATCATGGTCTCCATCGCCGGCTTGCTGCTGATGCCTACTCTCTCGCAGAGCCGGGGCGGAGGTGGGCAAGTGACCGTCACGCCTACCGCCGATAAGGTCATTGCCTGGTCGGCCGCGGGTGGCGGCGTCGAAGAATCGCTTGAACCTGGCGAGTCCGTCATTACATCCAGTGCGAAGGGCCATACCGGCTTCGTCCAGACCTCGACCAGATTGTTAGGATTTTCTGCCGGCCTTCGGCAGTGGAGGGAGGTGTCGCTCGGAGTCGAAGAGCGGATCGGGCGGCATCAACTACTGCCGTTTCTGATTCTCGCGCACAGCAATCAACAGGTGTATGGATTTCAAGAAACGCGGGGGCACTGGACGACGCTGTCGCTGGGGCCAAACGAGAAGGTCGTCCAGCTACGAGGGCACGGGCACGTGGCCGTCGCCATCACCAACGAACGCGCGCTGGGATTTTCGACCTACACCGGCGGCTTCTTCAATATCGCCTGGACGCCGGAAGAACGCGTCCTGTCGGTCGACGGCAGTCAGAACGGCATGGTCGTCCGGACCTCATCCCGCACCGTCATCTTCAAGTCGCAATCCACCGGATGGACCGAGGTGCGATAGCGACTCGCCGCACACCCCGGCCGCAATCTTACATCCGTCCTTCGTCCAGCTCGATCGCATCGACCCAGGTGGTTGCGGAAGGCAGCGCCGCCACCGGCACACCACGCTTCGTGGCGATGTCCTGCAGACGCCCCTGATACCGCTGCTTCGCCGCGTCATCCTTCGGGCCCCCGGCCAGAAGCCCCTTCGACCATTGCACAATTTCTTCGTCGGAATGCTTGCGGCCGTTGGCCCTCACCCAACCCAACAACTTCTCATCACTCTCACCGGCCAGCACCTGCTGCTCGAAAGCCTTCGGATCGATCTGCAGAAAATCGATCAGATACTTATCGAACCCGACCGTGATGTAATTGTAGTCCTGAATCTTGCCTGCATGCCGCAAGCGAACCTTGTCGATAAACCGCCCCAGATGGGCAATGCCACCGAGGAGGACTTTTGGACTGCGGGGATACTGTTGATCAGACATAAGAGAATTGTCCTTCTTAGGGATGAATGACTTTCAATCCGAGCACATCTTCGAACGGATCATAATCACGATCATTGTGGAGCAGGCTGTACCCCTCCATCAGGCAAAATGTCGCAATGAGGGAATCGATTGTCTTCCGAACTGTTCGCCCGGCAGCACGGAGCCGCCGGTAGTTCAGCGCCGCCTCGACAGCGATTGCGACCGTCCCTGTCTCGAAAACGGCTAACTTCAGCAACTCCTCCTGCACCGCCTCAAACTGCTTGGTATTGGTGATACCTTGCAATACTTCGCATAGGATCAAATCGGTCAGACCAAGGCGTTCGCTCGCCAGCTGAGAGTCCAGCCAGTCAGCATGGGAAGTGCGTGTTCCTCGCAGGTAATCGACCCATACCGTCGTATCGACAATTATCATGAAGCAGCCTTAATCCGACCTTCCCGCATCGCACCGAGATTTCCTTCCCACTCAACTTTTCCACGTAAACGGCGAATACCTTCCTGGCCCTTCACCTTTATCAACAACCGAAGGCCCTCCTCCACCACGGCTTTCTTAGTGGAGAGCCCGGTCGCCTTCATTGCGCGCTGCATCAAGCCATTGTCGATCACGATGTTGGTGCGCATAGAACCTCCGCGGAAGATGTGTACAATTTTCAAAATAATACACACACATTTCAAGAGAAGCAAGCAGAGAGGAAGTCGGTGTTGATGGGGACTGGACGCAGGAAGTCGCTTCGAATAAAAAAATCAGACCTCGGAGAACAGCGGCCTTCACCCGCGTCTATCTGTTAATCCATAAGTATCAGGATAGTCAAAATCGGCAAAATCATCGGTCTTGAATCGGCGAACCAAGTATGTCCGAACTCGGACCTTAACTTTTGAGAGCAGGTCAAACGCACGACGTAGCGACTCAATGCAGTTGTCGGTCGAATTCAAAATATGGCCAAACAAGTGATCTCCCAATGTTGTCATCAACTGTTCCCTAGTTATTGTTGCCCCACTCGAGATACCAGCAGAGGCTAGAGCCGGTTGTACTTTTTCAAGGTGCAAGGCAGAACGAAGATTCCACTGGTTCAGCGCCTCAATATAGTTTTGCTGTGCGATATAAAACTCATAGAGTAAGACTCGCCCATCCTGCTTTTGCAGAAGAAAAGCCAACTCGGGGAGATCTAGAACATTCTTTGTGGTATCAAATTGAGGCGTTGCCGGAATTGAAAGAAATCGTCCAGGATTGTTCAGCTCAGTTTCCACATAATCACGCTGAATGAGAACGATAGTATTGATTTGCTGAAGCAATGCAAACATTAGCCTGTGACCTGCTGTAAGCGCATTCTTATGCTCCAAGGAGCGCTGAAACCGCCGTTGCAACATGTATGCAAGCATGGCACCAATAAGTGCACCAACGAGCGTGGAGAATCCATTGGCTAGCGCGTCAGGAGTGAACGGTTTAATGATGTCGGCAAACTCATGGAATGGTGGAACCTCCACGATTGCACCGACGGATTCCGTAGATGCTGGCACAGATATATCCGATTGGACTAAGGGTGCGACAACATTATTTTTGGCTGAAGAGGGCGGCAATGTGGTTTCAGCCATTCGGGAACCTGACAACTGAGAAATGGTCGTAAGAGACGTGGGCATTCTACGTTGTTGAGATCGGCGGGTCTACCTGAAGGGAAACGCATAGACCAGACCTCAGCTAGGCTGCAAAGCTGGGAGGATTTCACGTAGGCCTGCTTTCGCGGACTTGTTCGCTCGCAAATACCTCTCCACGCCTGCCGCCATCCTGCGCCCTTCGCAACGGCCCTGACAATCAGAGGGATAGCGGGTATACCGCAGCCCAATCACTTTTGGCAATCGGTGATCTAGTACTCAACGCACCACTTGCGTACGCCCGATGAAGCGCCTCTTCCAGCCATGCAAGCCGTTGAACCGACGTAGCAGAAAGTGTCGCCACGAGCAGGATTTGGTCGTATTAGTCCGATCGGACGACTGGCTGTTCATGTCGAGCGGCTTTGCTAAGCGTCAATTTGAAATATAGGTTAGACGAGGGCTCTGGCGAGGGTACCGGCGAAGTATGCCTAGGCAGCCCAGGCCGCTCAAAGAGCCTATCCAGCGAGGCCGCAGCGAGCGAGAATCCGAGGCGTACCGTTTCGGTACGTTGAGGGTTTGAGCGAAGCGAGAACGACGCTGGGAGGTTTTTTCAGCGGCCAGTTCTTGCTGACTTGTTGGCTTGCAGATACTTATCGACGCCTGCTGCCATCTTGCGCCCTTCGGCGATGGCCCAGACGATGAGGGAGGCGCCGCGCTTGGTGTCGCCGCCGGCAAAGACGCCGTCGAGGTTGGTCATGAAGTTGTCGTCCACGGTGACGCAACCGCGCGCATCGTAGGTGACGCCGAGGCTGTCGAGGAAACCGTTTCTGACCGGGCCCGTGAAGCCCATGGCGAGCAACACGAGGTCCGCATCCAATTCAAAGTCGGTATTCGGCATCGGGACGAACTTGCCGCCTTCGAACTTGACCCGATTGGCATGCAGCTTGGTAACGTGGCCGTTGTGGCCGGTAAACTTGGTCGTGGAGACGCTCCACTGGCGGTCGCAACCTTCTTCGTGCGCATGCGACGTGCGAAGTTGCATGGGCCAGAGCGGCCAGGGGGTGGAACTCGACCGCGACGGGGGCGGCTCCGGTAACACTTCAAACTGGTGCGCTTCGCTGCAACCCTGGCGATGCGCGGTTCCCAGACAATCGGACCCGGTATCGCCACCACCGATGATAATGACCCGTTTGCCTTTGGCGGTGATCGGTTCCTCGGAGACGGAAATGCCCGCCGTTCGCTTATTTTGTTGGGTCAGATACTCCATGGCGAAATGGATGCCCTTGAGTTCCCGACCGGGGACCGGCAGGTCACGCGCCATCTCGGCACCCATGGTCAACCCGACGGCATCGAACTGCTGGCGCAACTGCTCACCGGTGATATCTTTCCCCACGGTGACGCCGGTCTTGAACTCCACCCCTTCGGCCTTCATCTGCTCGAGCCGCCGGTCGATCACCCACTTTTCCATTTTGAAATCGGGAATCCCGTAGCGCAGCAACCCGCCGATGCGATCGGATTTCTCGAACACCGTCACCGTGTGTCCCGCCCGCGCCAGTTGCTGCGCAGCCGCCAGACCGGCGGGTCCCGATCCGATGATCGCGATGGTCTTGCCCGTTTTTCTGACCGGCATGGCCGGTTCGACCAGGCCTTCGTTGAAGCCACGGTCGATGATGTTCCATTCGAGCACACGGATCGACACGGGATCGCTGTTGATCCCCAATACGCAGGCCCCTTCGCAGGGTGCGGGGCAGAGCCGACCGGTGAACTCAGGAAAGTTATTCGTGGTGTGCAGGGCTTTGAGCGCATCTTTCCAGCGCCCGCGGTAGACGAGATCGTTCCACTCAGGGATCAGGTTCACGACCGGACAACCGGTATTGCCCTGACAAAACGGCACACCGCAATCCATGCAACGGGCGCCCTGGACCTTGAGCTTGTCCTCGGCGATCGGCTCGTACATTTCCTTCCAATCGAGCACACGCAACTCGACCGGTTTCCGCTTCGGTCCCTCACGCGCGTATTTTAGAAAGCCTTTTGGATCACCCATCGCGTATTCGTCTCTCGCTTGTATTACTTGGCTACTTTAGCCGCCGCCGCTTTCCGTTCGGCCAGCACACGTTTGTAGTCGATCGGCATCACCTTCACGAACTTCGGCAGAATCGCATCCCAACCATCCAGGATACGCTTAGCATTCCGGCTGCCGGTATACATGAAGTGGGAGGTGATCATGTCGTGCAGCAACTTCTTATCGTCGTCGCTCGTGACCTGCTCCAACTCCACCATGCCCAGGTTGCAGCGCGACTGGAATTTATCCAGTTCGTTCAGCACAAACGCCACGCCGCCGGACATACCCGCGGCGAAATTCCTGCCCGTGCGGCCCAATACCGCCACCACTCCGCCGGTCATGTATTCGCAGCCATGGTCGCCGGTGCCTTCGACGACGGCCCGCACGCCGCTGTTTCGGACCGCGAACCGTTCCCCGGCCATGCCGTAGAAATAGGCTTCGCCCTGCGTTCCACCGTACAGCGAGGTATTGCCGACGAGTATCGTTTCTTCCGGCGTGTAAATCGCGTTCTTCGGCGGGAAGACGATAATCTTGCCACCCGAGAGGCCCTTGCCGATGTAATCGTTCGACTCACCTTCCAGCACCAGCGTGATGCCGCGCGAGAGAAACGCTCCGAACGATTGGCCGGCTGATCCATTAAACTTGATCGTGATCGTGTCGGCAGGCAACCCTTCCAACCCGTATTTCTTTGCGATCTGACTGGAGAGCATCGTCCCGACCGTGCGATTCAAATTCCTGATCGGCAGTTCGAGCATGACCTTTTCGCCGCGATCGATCGCCGGTCGGCACTGCTCGATAAGCTTCCGATCCAAAATGTCCGCAATGCCGTGATCCTGCTTCTGTACGCAATAGCGAGACACCTCTGGACCGACTTCCGGCATCTTGAGCAGCGGCGTCAGATCCAAGCCCTTGGCCTTCCAATGTTCGACGGCCTTGTGAATCTTCAGTTTGTCCACGCGGCCGACCATTTCATTGATGGTCCGGAATCCCAGCTTGGCCATGATCTGCCGCAACTCTTCGGCGATGAAGAAGAAGAAATTAACGACATGCTCCGGCTGGCCGGTGAACTTTTTACGCAACACCGGATCCTGGGTCGCAATGCCGACTGGGCAGGTATTGAGGTGGCACTTCCGCATCATGATGCAGCCTTCGATGATGAGCGGGGCCGTCGCAAACCCATACTCTTCGGCGCCCAGGAGCGCGGCGATGGCAACATCGCGTCCGGTCTTCATCTGGCCGTCGGTTTCGACCCGGATCCGGCCGCGCAGGTCGTTGAGGACCAGCGTCTGATGCGTTTCCGCCAATCCCAGCTCCCAGGGTACCCCAGCATACTTGATGGACGAGAGCGGAGAAGCCCCGGTTCCGCCGGAGTCGCCGCTGATCAGGACCTTGTCCGCATGGGCCTTCGCTACGCCGGCGGCTACTGTGCCGACTCCGACTTCGGACACCAGCTTGACCGAGACGGCGGCCTCGGAGTTGGCATTCTTCAAGTCGAAGATCAGCTGCGCCAGGTCTTCGATGGAGTAAATGTCATGGTGCGGCGGCGGAGAAATGAGCTGCACGCCCGGCGTTGAATACCGCAGACGCGCGATGTTCTCATCGACCTTATGACCGGGCAGCTGTCCGCCTTCACCCGGCTTGGCTCCCTGCGCCATCTTGATTTGCAGTTCCTTGGCATTCACGAGGTAGTGGCTCGTGACTCCGAACCGCGCCGACGCCACCTGCTTGATGTAGCTGTTTCTGGAATCGCCGTTCGGCAGCGGCGTGAACCGTTCGGGATCTTCGCCGCCTTCGCCGGTGTTGCTCTTCGCGCCCAGCCGGTTCATCGCGATGGCCAGCGTCTCATGGGCTTCTTTGCTGATCGACCCGAACGACATGGCACCGGTCGTGAATCGCTTCACGATGTCCTTCGCCGGCTCCACCTCATCGAGCGGAATCGCCTCAGGCTGGAACTTGAACTCTAGCAAGCCGCGCAGGTTCGACCGGCGCCTGCTTTCATCGTTCACCAGCTGCGAAAACTCGGCGAACGTCTTCGGATCGTTGTTCCTGGTCGCATGCTGCAACTTATAGATGGTGTCCGGATTCCAATTATGGTGCTCGCCCTGGATGCGATAGTGAATCTCGCCGCCGAAATCCAACTGCCGGATCGGGGCCGGCTCGTAGGCCACGCGATGCCGTCGCAACGTCTCTTCACCGATCTCCCGGATGCTGATGCCTTCGATCCGCGACGGCGTGCCGGTGAAATAGCGGTCGATCAATTCGTGATTGAGTCCGATCGCTTCGAAAATCTGCGCGCCACAATAGGATTGGACCGTGGAGATGCCCATCTTCGAGAAGATCTTGAGCAAGCCTTTGTTAATGGCTTTGATGAACTTGCCTTCCGCCGTCGGCGCGTCGAGCCCTTCGGGGAAATAGCCGTCACGCTCCAAGTCCACCAGCGACTCGAACACCAGGTAGGGATTCACCGTCCCGGCTCCGAAACCGATCAGGCAAGCGAAGTGATGGACATCGCGCGGCTCGCCGGTTTCCACCGTCAGGCCCACTTCGGTCCTCGTGCATTCCCGCACCAGGTGATGGTGCACCGCCGCCACACCGAGCAGACTCGGAATCGGCGCGTAGTCCGCATTGACCCCGCGATCGCTGAGGATGAGGAATTTGTACCCCTCGCGAATCGCCTGCGAGGCCTGGCGGCAGAGATCGTCAACCGCCGCGCCTAACCCTTCCGGGCCTTCGGCGACGCGGAACAACATCTTCAGCGTCTTGCTCTTAAAATTGGGGTCGTTAATCTCGCGGATCTTCTGCAGATCGGCGTTCGTCAGGATCGGCTGCTTCACCCGGATGCGCCGGCAGGATTCCGGATGTTCATCCATCAGATTAGGCTTGGGCCCGATGCTGGTCGTGAGCGACATCACGAGCTCTTCGCGGATCGGATCGATCGGCGGATTCGTGACCTGCGCAAAGAGTTGCTTGAAGTATTTGAACAGCAGTTGCGGCCGATCCGACAACACCGCCAGCGGCGTGTCCGTGCCCATCGACGAGATCGCCTCCTGCCCCTCCACCACCATCGGGGTGATGACCATCTTCAGTTCTTCGACGGTGTAGCCGAACGCCTGCTGGCGCTGCCGGATCGTGGCATGATCCGGCTGCGGCACGTTGATCGGATCCGGCAACTCATCGAGCGAAATCCGATACTGAGCCACCCAGGAGCGATAGGGCTTGCGACGCACGATATCGGCTTTGACTTCTTCGTCGTCGATAATGCGGCCTTGCACGGTGTCCACGAGGAACATCCGTCCCGGCATCAAACGGCCCTTCTGCCGAATCCGCTGCGGGTCCATCGGAAGCACGCCCGCTTCGGACGCCAGCACCACCAGACCGTCGGTAGTCACCTGATAACGACAGGGACGGAGCCCATTTCGATCCAGCGTGGCGCCGATCAGCTTGCCGTCGGTGAAACACACGGCAGCCGGTCCGTCCCAGGGTTCCTGCATGGCGGCGTGGTACTCGTAGAATCCACGGCGATCCAGGTCCATCTGCGGATTGGCGACCCAGGGTTCGGGAATCAACATCATCATCGCGTGCGGCAGCGACCGCCCGCCGAGCACCAGAAATTCGAGCGCGTTGTCCAAACAGGCCGAATCGCTCTGGTTCTCGTACACGATGGGAAACAGTTTCTGCAGGTCCTCGCCGAACAGTTCAGTGTTCAGCCGCCCCTGTCGAGCGCGCATCCAATTCACGTTGCCCTTCAACGTGTTGATTTCACCGTTGTGGCAAATGTAGCGATAGGGATGGGCCAGCGGCCAGGTCGGGAAGGTATTCGTGCTGAAGCGCGAGTGCACGAGGGCCAGGCCGCTCGTCACGCTGCTGTCGGTCAGGTCTTGATAGTACTGGGGAATCTGATGCGGCAGTAACAGGCCCTTATACACGATGGTGCTGCTGGACAGACTGGGGATATAGAAGTACTCACGCCCTTCGATGGCGGATTCCCGCACCGCCCGCTCCGCGCACTTCCGGATCACATACAGGCGTCGCTCGAATTCGTCGTCGGTGAAAATCCCGCGCGCAATGAACACCTGCCGCATGAACGGTTCGGTCGTGCGGGCCAGCTCGCCGATCGCGTCGCTCTTGACCGGCACGTCGCGCCAGCCGAGGAGCTTGGCGTTGGCATCCTTGATGACGCGGTTGAACACCGTCTCGCACTGCGCACGGGCATCGGCATCGGGCGGCAGAAACACCATGCCCACGCCATATTCACCTGCTCCGGGCAGCTTGATCCCGCAGTCTTTTGCCGCGCGCTTAAAAAACTCATGCGGCACTTGAAGGAGAATGCCTGCGCCGTCGCCGGTGCAGGGATCGCACCCTTGCGCCCCTCGATGAGTCAGGCTCTCCAAGACCTGCAGGCCCTGCTGCACGATCTGATGTGTGCGCTGGCCCTTGATATCGACGACAAACCCGACCCCGCACGCATCTTTTTCGTGCTGAGGATCATATAACCCTTGTTTGGGAGGAAGCCCTGGTACATTCATGACACGTTTTTCTCGTCAAGCTGGAAGGCAATTACCTGGAGAACAGACTCCCCTCTCGGGGACGTTGAAGCTGTCGCACGACCACGGTGACTGCTACCATTCGTTCGGGGAATTCAGCGAGGAGTCACCTTACTGGATGGGGCTGGAAACTGTCAAGAGAACGACCACGCGATCGACGCGAGAAACGCATCGGCAGGAGCTTGACTTAGTGGAGTTTCCTGCCCTACTATCCGCTCCATGTCGAACGGACCGACCACCCTCACGCTCCACAGCATGGCCGATGTGTGGGACGTGTATCGCGAAGAACTGGAGGGGGTCGAAGAACAGATCCGGAAAAATCTCGACTCCAGCGTCGCCCTCGTCAACACCGTCGCCGCCCATATCCTGAACAGCGGCGGCAAACGCGTCCGTCCCCTCTTCGTGCTCCTCAGCGCCCATCTCTGCGGATACGCCGGCCAGGACCATCAAGCCCTCGGGAGCCTGGTCGAATTCATCCATACCGCCACCCTGCTGCACGACGACGTCGTCGATGACGCCGACCTGCGCCGGGGCCGCCGGACCGCGAGCAAAGTCTGGGGCAACCAAATCAGTATTCTCGTGGGCGACTATCTCTATTCGCGCGCGATCTGTCAGATCGTCGATTTCCGCAATCAAGGCATCAACGAGGCGCTCTCGGAAGCCTGCCGTAAAATGGCCGAAGGCGAGGTGCTGCAGCTGTATTACAACGGCAATCCGCTGATGCCGGAGTCGGAATATCTCCGCATCATCGAACATAAGACCGCCGGACTGATTGCGGCATCCTGTAAAATCGGCGCGATCGTCGGTGGCGCCACGGAAGAGTTACAAGAAGCGCTGTTCCGGTTCGGGCAGCGGCTGGGCATTGCATTCCAACTGGCGGACGATACGCTGGACTATACCGCCAACGGTGAACACCTGGGCAAAACACTCGGGCAGGACCTGCGGCAAGGCAAAGCGACCCTGCCGCTGCTGCACCTCCTGCAGCACTGCTCAGAGCCGGATCGGCAGCTGATCAAGGATCGCATGGAGACTCGCACCCTCACGGACGAGGAACTCCGCCGTATCGTCGGCTTGATGCAGGAGTATGGGTCCATCGCCTACGCCATGGAGCGGGCACACGCGTTCGTCGCCGCAGCCAAACGCGATCTCGACCTGTTCCACGACAACACCGCCAAGCGCGCCCTGGCCATCGCCGCCGATTACATGGTGACTCGCGACCGCTGAGTTGCCGCCGCCCGGCTTCACAACGCCCACGCTCTGCTGACAGCGCGTACTCGTTCAGCGACACACCCGGCTCACCGCCGGGCGAACAGGACCACACCGCACCCACGAGAGAAAAGGATAGGAACCCGCATGGCACACGTCATTCCCTTTCACGGTACACTTTACAATCCTGCGACCGTCGGCGACGTCCGCCAGGTGGTGGCACCTCCCTATGACATTATCGACGCATCGTTGCAGAAGACCTTGCATGATCGCCATCCGAACAACGTCATCCGCCTGGAACTCGGCTATGAACAGCCTGGCGATACTACCGGCAACAACAAGTACCTCCGCGCCGCGGGCGCCCTTAAGGAGTGGCTCAAGTCCGGCGCCTTGCGTCGGGACGACAAGCCGGCCATCTACTACCACACCATCGAATACCAGCCGCCTTATTCAGCCCCCGGCACCCCGACGAAGGTCTTCAAAGGTTTTCTCTCCACCGTGGAGTTGGAAGAGTTCGGGTCCGGCAAGATCTACCCGCACGAGAATACACGCGCCGCAGCCAAGACCGACCGGCTCAATTTGCTCGAAGCCTGCCGCGCAAACTTCAGTGCGATCATTTCGCTCTATTCGGATCCGCAGAACGACGTGCTTACGTTGATCGAGCGGTCCATCGCCTCCGACAAACCACGCATCGACTTTCAGGACGACGTGGGGTTCCGCCAGCGGCTGTGGAGCGTGACTGATCCGGCGGTGCTCGCCAAGGTCGTCGAGATCATGCACACGAAACAGCTCTTCATCGCCGACGGCCATCATCGCTATGAAACGGCGCTCAATTATCGCCGCGCGCGACGCCAGCAAGCCGATGCCCCGTCTGGCCCCCAGCCTTACGACAATGTCCTCATGCTGTTCGCCAGCCTTGAGGACAAGGGCCTGACCGTGTTGCCGACGCACCGTGTGCTCACAACCGGCGTCCCGGCCCCGAAAGATTTGTTGCGCATGCTCGATCCCGTCTTCGAAGTCACGACACTGCCCTTTCAGGCCGGCAATGAGGCCCAGGTGCGGGGGCAATTTATCGAAACCCTGCGCAGCCGCGGGCAGTCCGTGCCGATGTTCGGGCTGGCGCTGAAGAACGATCCGCAGTACTACCTGTTGACCTTGCGAGAAGCCCAACGCCCGTCGGCCTCCGCCTCCCCGCGCGACCGGCTCGATGTGTCCCTGTTGCAACAGCATGTGGTCACTACGCTCTGTCCCACCCAGCAGGAGCAGGAAGCGATGCTGTATTCGAAAGACGATCACGAGGCGCTGAATTGGGTGCGCCAGGGGACCGGCACCGCCGCCTTACTGCTGAACCCGACCAAGGTCGCCGAAGTGAAGGCCGTAGCCTCGGCGGGCGAGCGGATGCCGCACAAGTCGACCTACTTCTTCCCCAAGCCGCTCACCGGTTTGGTCATGAATGTGATGGAAGGGTAACTGCGAAGTGCGAATGGCTGATCGCCGCTAGCAAGTCGCGATACCGATGAAGGCCAAGGTTCTCATAGTCGACGACGACCAGGACATCGTCACGATGTTGCAGGATCGTCTGGACGCGGGCGGCTATAAGACGCTGACGGCCTCCGACGGCCTGCGCGGCATCGAGCTCATCGAGCAGGAATCCCCGAACCTGGTGCTGCTGGACCTCTATCTGCCCCGCCTCAAGGGCATGGACGTGCTCAAACGCATGGCCCAGAACAAGCAGTCCGAGGACATCCCCGTCATCGTCATGACCGCCGCCGGCACCATTCCCGACGCCGTGGAAGCCATGCGCCATGGGGCCTACGACTTCTTGACGAAGCCGCTCGAAAAAGACCATCTCCTGATCGTGATTCAAAAAGCGCTGGAGCGGGACTCCCTGAAGCGGCAGGTGGCCGCCCTTCAATCGGACGTGCAGAACCGGTATGCCACCATCGTCGGCGACAGCCCGAAGATCCAGACCATCATCGAATCCGCGCGTCGCGCCGCCAACTCGGACGCCAGCATTCTCCTCCTCGGGGAAAGCGGCACCGGCAAGGAACTCTTCGCGCGCTCCATCCATCAATGGAGTCCGCGCCAGAGCATGCCCATGGTCGTCATCAATTGTGTGGCGCTCACGGAAACGCTGCTCGAAAACGAACTGTTCGGTCACGAGCGCGGCGCCTTCACCGGCGCCGACCGGCTTCAAAAGGGCAAGCTCGAAATGGCCGAGGGCGGAACGGTGTTTCTCGACGAAATCGGGGACATGCCGTTGCCGCTGCAGGCCAAGCTCCTGCGCGTGCTGCAAGACAAGGAATTTCAACGGGTCGGCGGCACACGCTCGGTCTCCGTCAACATTCGCTTCGTCGCAGCGACCAACAAGGATCTCAAGCAGGCCGTCAAGGCGGGGCAGTTCCGGGAAGATCTCTTTTTCCGGCTCAACGTCGTCAGCTTTACGCTCCCGCCGTTACGGGAACGGAGCGAAGATATCGTGCGGCTGGCCGAGTTCTTCCTCAAGCGCCATGCCTATGAAGCCAAACGTCCCGGAGTCTCGCTGAGCCCGGCGGCGCGCGCCGCGCTGACCCATTATCCCTGGCCCGGCAACATCCGCGAACTCGATAACGTCCTCTCACGCGCCGTAGTGCTCAGTCCCAGCGACGTCATCGAACCTGAATTTCTGGCCCTATCTCCCGACGACGCAGCCGGAAAGGGAAGTTCAGAGCACGGTCTTCCCTACCTGAACCTCACGTACCATGAGTCCATGGAAGCGCACAGTGCCTATATCATTGAGCGGGCATTGGAAAAAGCGGCGGGGAATCAGACAAAAGCAGCGGAGTTTCTAGACCTGCAGCGAACCTACCTTGCGCGACTGATTAAGCAGCGAAAGTCCACTCCAGACGAGTAACCAGGCAGGATGGGCAACACGACCGTCAGCTTCGTTCTCGCAAGACACTGCCGCCTCACCGTCTCGGCGGCGTTCACAAACGTGACGCGCTTTATTTTTCGCGTCGTGAACCTCCGAAGCTCAACGTACCGCAAGGGTACGCCTCGCCTCCTCGCATTGCTGCGGCCTTGCTGAACGGCCTTTTTGAGCCTCCGGCTACACGGAAGAAGCGGTCCTTCGTCTCGCGTCCGAAAATAGAGACGATAGCTGTGGGACTTGGAGCCTACCGTACAGATCTCCTCCTACCGCCGCGGTCCACACACTCTCGCCCCCAACGAAATACGTTTCACGTGTTATTTTTCACGCTTCACGGGTGTCCCGTGAGACACACCATCGGACGTTCTGGAGGTGAGATTCAGCAACCCGGCTGCCGCATCCCGTTCTGCTTGCGCATACCGTTCAGGCGTGCCGACATCGCTCCAATAGCCGCTGAAGTCGTACCCGACGATCCGTTCCCCTTCTTGAATGCCGCGCACATAGGCGTCGATGATCGAGGATTCTTTCCCCACCGGTACCTCACGCAAAAGACGCGGATGCAGAATATGGATGCCGGCGAACATGCGACCGGTCGTTGGTAGCGTCTCCGTACGGCCGCGCCCGGTGATCCGCACCACTTCACCCCGGTCCGTCACCTCGACCAACCCCCACCGCGCGGCTTCGGGGTCCTGTCGCAGCACCAGGGTCGCCGCAGCCTGCTGCGCCACATGAAACGCGATCAATGCGCCGAGATCCAGCTCGAACAGCGTGTCGCCGTTGAGAATCAACACGGGCTCACCGTGAAAGTGCGGCTCCGCCTGCTTGATCCCGCCGCCGGTGCCGAGAATCACCGGCTCATGCGAATAGAGGAGTCGCATCCCGAACGCCGAGCCGTCACCCAGCGCCTGCTGAATCATTGCGCCCAAATGATGGAGATTGATCACCACCTCGCGAATGCCATGACGCTTCAGGAGGAGCAGATTCCAGACGATCATCGGCGTGCCGGCCACCGGAAGGAGCGGTTTCGGCGTCACGTCGGTGAGGGGCCTCAGGCGAGTACCGAGGCCTGCAGCGAGGATCATGGCGTTCATGTGCAGCACACGTGAAAGGTGAACCGTGAAAGATGAAGCGTGAAAGGTGAACCGTGAAAAGTAAAACGTGAAAGAGACATGATCGTGCAGAATTCTTCTCTCACGGCCCGTTTCACGTTTGTCGTTTCTCGTTTTACTGCTTATTGCAGTTCAGGAACGTAGGGCGCCAAGTGCTGACGTAATGTGGCCAACTCCGGGTATTTGGACAAATTCCGTTTCACGTAGCCTAGAACGCGAGGGATGTCGGCGAGAAATTTCGGGTTGTGTTTGACCCGGTCGATGTAGACAAACCGGCCGGCGGCCTTGAGGTTGCGTTGGATACTGGTCAAGTCGAACAGGCGGCGAAACGCCGCGCGATCCGCCCACCCTTGCCCGTGGGCGACAAGGCCATTGAGGAAATGATCGACCAACCCGTCCACCACCGCATCCTCCAGCTCGATGTACGCATCTTTCAGCAACGAGGCCAGATCGTAGGTCGCCGGGCCCATGAGGGCATCCTGAAAATCGATGATCCCGATGCGCGATCCGTCGACCATGAGATTGCGTGAATGGTAATCGCGATGGACGAAGACCTGCGGCTGCCCGGCCAGCAATTCGGCGATACGTTGAAACTCGGCGCGGACCGCCTTGTCGTCGGCCGGTTTCATAGGCTGCCCTAACCGCGCGACAATCCCATATTCGAGGAAGTGGTCGAACTCCCACATCAACAGCGGCACATCGAATTGCCGGTGAAAGGCGATACAGCCGGGGGCGGGCGGTTGCGTCCCCTTCACTTGGAGCCGCACCAATTGATCGATCGCCTGACGGTAGAGCGAAACCAAGCGGGCACGATCCGCATCGCGGCAGGCTTCGGCCAGCGTCAGATCCCCGAAATCCTCCAAGTACAGGAAGCCGGCCTCGCGATCGTAATAGTGCAACTGCGGGACGGTGACACCGGTGCGCTGCAGATGCGTGAGCACGTTGGTAAAGGGCAGTTCCGCAATCTGAGCGGACGCGCCGCTGACGGCTTCTTCAGACTTTTTGAAACCCTCCGGATCGGCCAACTGCATGAGGATCAATGCCGAGGGCGTCCCCTTCAAGGCGATCCGGAAGTATCGGCGATTCGATGCGTCACCGGCGAGCGGGGTCAACCCCGTCACATCGTCGCGAAACGGCAGCTTGGTCGCAACTGTCTTGGCAATTCGTGCAGGATCCGGCGGGGCAAGCGGTGCCGCGGGAGCGGCTGGATTTGTCGTTGTCATACGATCGGCATTATAGCCAAACCTTGCTGAACTGCCAGCAGAAAGTCACCTGCTGCATACACCCTCGTCTGCCGATTGGTTGCCAGCCCTCACCACGAGCCGGTATCCTATCTGCTCTACCCCAAGGAGACGCACATGCACTACGTTCATCTCGGGCGCTCGGGCCTGCGGGTCAGCCGCCTCTGTCTCGGCACCATGAACTTCGGCCCGCAGACCTCCGAAACCGACAGTTTTGCGATCATGGACCAGGCACTCGAACGGGGCATCAACTTTTTCGACAGCGCCAACGTCTATGGCTGGAAAGTCGGCGAAGGGGTGACGGAGCAGATTGTCGGCCGTTGGCTCGCCCAAGGCGGCGGGCGACGAGAGAAAATTGTGCTGGCCACGAAGGTCTATGGCCGCATGGGCGACTGGCCCAACCAGTCGCGCCTGTCTGCCTTGCATATCAAACGCGCGTGCGAAGAGAGTCTCCGGCGTCTACAGACAGACCATCTCGACCTCTACCAGATGCATCACATCGATCGTGAATGCCCCTGGGAGGAAATCTGGCAGGCGATGGAACAACTCTGCCGCGAAGGGAAGGTGCTGTACGTCGGCAGCAGCAATTTCGCCGGCTGGCACATCGCGCAGGCGCAAGAGATGGCGAAGTCACGCCACTTTCTCGGGCTCATCTCGGAACAAAGTCTCTACAACCTCCTGGAGCGAACCGTCGAACTGGAGGTCATCCCGGCCTGTCAGGCTTATGGGATCGGCATCATTCCCTGGAGTCCCCTGGCGCGAGGTCTGCTGGGAGGGGCGCTGAGCACGCACACAACCGGACGGCGGGCAGACGAAGACGTCCGGAAAGATATCGAGACCCATCGCACAAAACTGGAAGCCTATGAACAGTTCTGCAGGACCGTGAATGCCACGCCGGCCGCCGTCGCCCTCGCCTGGCTGCTTCATCAACCGGCCGTGACGGCCCCCATCATCGGGCCTCGCACCAAGGAACAGCTGACATCCGCACTCGCGGCGTTGGAGCTGACGCTGACTCCGGAACACCTCAAGACATTGGACACAATCTTCCCCGGCCCGGGCGGCGCCGCCCCCGAGGCCTACGCCTGGTAGAAGCTGGAAACGCAAGGCAGGCTCAGCGGACCATCTGCACCGTCATCACGCAGAGAAAGGAGCGAGGATCGGAGAAACAACGCGGCAAGAATCGATGGGAGAGGATCGGGCGAAACGCGCCGAGGCTACAGGGATGACTGAACAGCGCGCCGCTCTGTGAGACGCCAGGTCCAGGCCCCGAGCGTGGCACCCACGGAATCGGCCACCAGATCCAACGGATCTCCCTGACGAAGGGGCACGAACAATTGATGGATCTCATCGCTCAGGCCGTAGAGCGCACAACCGACCACCGCTACGATGCCGGCATGTCGGGCCACCCAAGCACCCGCTCCGTGCCGACAGGCCCGATAGGCCAAGGCCCCAAAAACTCCGTATTCGCAGAGATGCAAGATCTTGTCGGAGATCTTTTCCATTAGCGACGAAACGGATTCCGGTGGATTGGAAACAGAAGACCCGAAGAAAATGAGTCCGGCATACAAACAGACCGGTCCCCAATACCGCAGGATCGAAAAAGACGATACCAGCGGCGCTGTACGTATCTCGCTCGAAACCATCTGATTCGATTCCATTCTGCCTGGCTCCCCGTTTCGCACCACCGCCGGTCCCATACCGCATGATCGCACTCACCCGGGCGGAAAGAAAACAGGCCCACCTCAATCCGGCCCTTTCATTGCAACACTCCTACCCCTATGACATACTGCCCCGGAGTCTGCAAGAAACTTCCCGATGAAAACCATTCAACTCTGTTTCCTCTGGCATATGCACCAGCCGTATTACACGGACCCGCTCACGGGGTCCGCGAGTATGCCCTGGGTGCGTCTGCACGCCACCAAGGCCTACTTCGACATGGCCTTCCTGCTGGAGCGATTTCCGGAGGCTCGCTCGACCTTTAACTTCACGCCGTCGCTGCTGCTGCAACTGGAGGAGTTCTCCACAGGCCGCGTCCGCGATCTCTTTCTGGAATATGCACAACGCCAGGCGGCCGAGCTGACCCCGACTGAAAAAGCCTTCCTGATCCGCCATTTCTTTTCCGCCAATTGGGCCACCATGGTGCGCCCCTTCCCCCGTTATCAGGAACTGCTGGTGAAACGTGGTGTCGACGTCCAGGGGCAAGACCTCGATCGTCTGGCCAGGCAGTTTTCGACGCAGGAATTTCTGGACCTTCAGGTCTGGCACAATCTCGCCTGGTTCGGCTACGGCAGCCTGCAGCGCTTTCCACGTCTGGCGGAGTTGCGCGCGAAGAATCGGGGCTTCACGGAAGAAGACAAGCAGGAAGTGCTGGCGCTGCAACAGACCGCAATCAGGCAGATTGTTCCGATGTATAAGGCGCTCCAGGAGCGTGGACAGATCGAGTTGACTACCACGCCGTTTTTCCACCCGATTCTTCCGCTTGTGATCGACTCGGAATTCACTCGCCGCGCCAGGCCGGACCTGCCGCTGCCCGCTCGATTCCATGCTCCGGCCGACGCCGACGCCCAGGTGCGACGGGCGATCGAGTACCATACGCACACGTTCGGCCGTGCACCGGCCGGGCTCTGGCCGTCCGAAGGATCAGTCTGTCCTGAGTTGTTGCCCATCCTGAGCAAAGCCGGGATTCGCTGGCTGGCGACGGACGAAGGTATCCTCTACCGGTCGCTCCAGATGGCCGACCAGGCCTGGAATCGTCATTATCATCTCTATCAGCCCTACGCAGTCGGCACCGCGGAGCAGCCACTCACCATGGTGTTCCGCGACCGGGATATTTCCGATGCCTTCGGTTTCGTCTATCACAAGACGACCCCGGAGTCGGCCGCCGACGATGTACTCCGGCGAATCCGCGGGCTTGCATACGACATTCCGCTGGAGAACGGGCTCCTGGCCGTGATTCTCGACGGCGAGAATCCCTGGGAGCATTATCACGACGGCGGCGAGCGCTTCCTCTCCCTGCTGTTTCGTGCCTTCGAACAGGACGGACTGCATATCGGCCATGGCATTCGCGTGCAATTGAACACCGTGAGCCACGCGTTGGAGTCGGTTCCACCCCCTCAACGCCTCGAGCAGTTACATTCCGGCTCCTGGATCAACCAGGACTTTAAAATCTGGATCGGCCACCAGGAAGACAATCGCGGCTGGGACCTCCTGCAGCACACGCGGGCCCGTCTCGTGGACCTCACGCCCTCGTTGGCGCCGGACAAAGCCCGCGCGGCCTGGGACGAACTCTATGCCGCCGAAGGCAGCGACTGGTTCTGGTGGTACGGCGACGACTTCGATACCGACTATAAACAGGAGTTCGACCGCCTGTTCCGCACGCACCTGCGCAACGTCTGGACCTATGCCGGGGTGACGCCGCCCGACATCTTGAATCAGCCCCTGGTCGAGGCCCGCACGCCGCAAGGCCTGGACCTGGTGCAACTCCCGCTGGCGCTCATCACCCCGACCCTCGACGGCATGGTCTCCAATTTTTTCGAATGGCGCGGGGCCGGCACTATCAATCCGACGCCCCCGCTGGGAGCCATGTGGAAGTCCGAAGGACTCTTCACCTCCATTTTCTTCGGGTTCGACCGCGAACATCTCTACCTCCGGCTGGATCTCGATGAACGAACTCAAACGCGCCAGGAGCACTGCACCGCAGACCTATTCATCGGCTCGGGCATCCAGCAATATAAGTTGTCGTTTGCCCTCACGGCCGAAGGCGCGGACACCTTTCTGCTCTCCCGGGCGGACGAGTCCGGCCTCTATCGCGACAGGGGCTCCTACCGCACGATCTGCCGGCGAAAAATTCTGGAACTGGGCATACCGTTCAAAGAACTGGGCATCGAGATCGACACAGAACTACGGTTGACCCTGACGGTGTCGGAACATGGGATGGAAATCGCGCGGTATCCTCACCACAGCCCGGCCACCTTCAACCGGCCGGGAGACGACTTTGAAGCCACGATGTGGCGCGTCTGAACAACAATGCTCAAGGCTCCCTGCTCAATGAGGTCGTCACCATCCGCCCCGTCATTGGACATCGAGCATTGCGCAGTGACCATTGACAACTAGAGGAGTCGAGATGCCTGAACTGAGAAGAGACCCGATCGTCGGCCGCTGGGTCATCATTTCAACCGAACGGGGTGGACGCCCCCAGGACGTGTCTATGCCGTCGGCGCCGCTTCCCTCTGCGTCCATGTGTCCGTTTTGCCCGGGCCAGGAACGTCTGACGCCGAAAGAGATCCTCGCCTATCGGCCCCATGCCTCGGAACCGGACAGCCCGAATTGGACCGTGCGAGTCATCCCCAATAAGTTTCCCGCGCTGCATGTCGAAGGCGACATGGGACGCGAAGGCCTCGGCCTCTACGACCGCATGAACGGGATCGGCGCCCATGAAGTCATCATCGAAACCCCCAATCACAAGGAACACCTCTCCGACCTGCCGGCAAACCGGGTGGAGGATGTGCTCTGGGCCTATCGCGACCGGATTCTCGACCTCAAGAAGGATCTGAGGCTGCGATATATTCTGATCTTTAAAAATCAGGGCGCCACGGCAGGCGCCACGTTGGAGCATAGCCACTCTCAGCTCATCGCCTTGCCGGTCGTACCCACCAGCGTCCTCGAAGAAATCGACGGATGCCGGCAGCATTTCCAGCAGAAGGAACGCTGCATCTATTGCGACATCCTGCGGCAGGAATCGTCGGAAGGCACCCGCGTGGTGCTGGAGAACCCGGAGTTTGTCTGCCTGACCCCCTACGCGCCCCGTTTTCCGTTTGAAATGTGGATCCTTCCCAAGCGTCACGCCGGATATTTCGAAGAATGCCAACGTGCTCAGTTCGAATTCTTGGCGCCTATCCTGGGCGAAGCGCTACGGCGCATGGATACCGTGCTGGCTCGACCGGCCTACAACTTCATCCTACACAGCTCGCCGCTGCACGAAAAAACCGGAGACTTCTATCACTGGCACATCGAGATCATCCCGAAACTCACCCAGGTGGCCGGATTTGAATGGGGCACCGGGTTTTACATTAACCCCGTTGCTCCGGAAGAAGCGGCGAAGGCGCTGCGAGACGCCGAGATCTAAGGGCGCCGACACGTCCTCCCCCCCTCGGCCATCGTGCGGGCGCACCATTCCCGCACGATCATAGGCTCATCCCTCCCTGAAGCAGCGATGCTGTACAACAGGTCTTGGACAAATCTCCGTCGGTACGTGAATTTTGTCCAGTACCTTCTCTTGCCATCTGCAGGTACGACACAGTATAAAATCCACGTAATCGGTTCAGGACATTGGGGAACGCCGGAAGGCGAACGCCCACTCGCACCACATTCAGACATTCATCCACATGTAACGGGATGGGGAGGCCGCGACCACCAAGAAGGTAGGAGGGTATCGTGAAAGTGCAACACCTCGAATGGAAAGACGAAACGTTCAGCGAACTGGATCTCCAGAATCAAAAATATAAGCGTCTCGCAATCGGGTCCGCCCTCCTCTTCCTCAGCGTGGTCGGCCTGCTGATTTATCAGATCATCGCGGGCATCAAGTAGCCAACAGCGGCTCATCACGGCTCCTGCGGGAAGGTTGGTACCACCGTGGCTCCTACGGTGCGCGACCTTCCTTTCATCCGGACTCGCCCTCCCGCGCCAGCTCCTTCGGAACCTCGGCGGCCCATACGCATTGCAATCGCGCACAACTCAGCCGTATCATCGCGCATGCTTGTTCACCTCAGCCACCCGCAACGCCAAGTTGAAATCAAAGGGCCCAAACGCACCAAAGAGGTGCTGCGCGAACTCAACTTGGTCATTGAGGCGCACCTCGTCATCCGAGGCGATGAACTCGTCACGGAAGATGAAATGCTTGCCGACGCCGACCAGATTGAAATCCGTCCGGTGATCTCCGGCGGCTGAACGGTGCGAATCTCCTCTCACCCTTCACGATTGTGGAACCGTTATGAACTGCGGCAAGTGCAAGACTAAAGCCGTCATCAGCCTCCCGCGACACAATGCCGCCTTCTGCAAGGGCTGCTTCACGACTTTCGTGCACGAGCAGGTCGCGCGCGCGATCAAATCGTTCAAGATGTTCACGCCCGAGGATCGCATCCTCGTGGCCGTCTCCGGCGGCAAAGACAGTCTTGCGCTGTGGCACATCCTCCTCAAGCTCGGCTACCGCGCCGATGCGCTATATGTGAATCTCGGCATCGGCAGCTACTCTGAAGAATCGCATCGGAAAGTGCGGCACTACGCGGACAACGTGGCCGCTGCCCACGGAGCAAACCTGATCGTGCATGTCGTCGAGCAGGAAGCCGGCGCCGGCATTCGTGAATTGGCCACCATTCTTCATCGCCCGACCTGTTCGACGTGCGGGACCATCAAGCGGTATCAGTTCAATCGCGCCGCGGTGGAACAGGACTACGACGTGATGGCCACAGGCCACAATCTGGATGACGAGGCTGCTCGCCTCTTAGGCAACGTGTTGCACTGGCAGGATGAATATCTGGACAAGCAAAGCCCCACCTTGCCGGCATCGGTCGAAGGATTCGCCAAGAAGGTCAAACCGCTTTGCCGTCTTTCCGAACGGGAAATCGCCGCTTACGCAGTCGTCAATCGCATCGATTACATCGTCGAAGAATGTCCGATGGCCAAGGGATCCAAGATGATCCTCTATAAAGAGGTCCTCAACCGGCTGGAGACGGAATCACCCGGCACGAAACAACGATTTTACTGGGGGTTTCTCGAGAAGCAGACCAAGCCGGGGCCCGCCACGGAATCCATGGCGGAAAAGGATCAACGCACACTCCATCCCTGCACGACTTGCGGCCAACCGACCACCGCGGAAATCTGTACCTACTGCAAGATGATGGCAAAGGCCAAGACCGCAACGCCGCGTTAGGCTTGGCCTGAAATGCCGGGTCATCCTCCGGCTGATGCTCCCGTCAATAAATACTCTTGCTCACTTCACTGGAACGCAAGCTCTCATTCCCGTTCACATCGTACGCCGTCACGGCAAAGTAATAGGTGGTGCCGAGTTTCAGGTTCGAAAACTGATAGGACGTGGACTTCCCCACGTCAACCGGTGCCCCATACCGGCCGGAAGACGTCCCGGAATAGACCTTATATCCGGCTAGGTCGCTTTCGGCATTGGCATTCCACGCCAGAACGGCCGTCGTCCCGGTGGTGGTTGAAGAAGTCGCAGCTGAGAGCTTGAGCGTCACGGGTATCGCCACGGTGCTTCCCCTGCTGGTCGTGATCGTCACCGTTCCGGAATAGGTCCCGGCCGCCAGCCCGCTGATATTGACGGACACCGTCAGCAGCGTGGAACTTCCCAGAGTACCGGACGTAGGTGAAAGACTCAGCCAACCGGCATTGTCCTTCCCGCTCCAACTGACCTTTCGACTACTGCTTTTATAGACCTTCACCGTCTTACTGGGTGGATTGGGACCACCCTGTACGGCCTGAAAGGTCAAACTAGTCGGACTGGCTTGTAGGGCCTGGGCTTCGGAAAGCAGCATCCCACTTCCGATCAGCATCACGGCAAGAGTCACCAGCATTCGAGGTAGGACACCCACAGGCAAAGAACACCACTGGCGCAGACCTCGTTTCATATGACCTCCCACGTGCGACTTAAGGGAATACCATTTTCGACAATCGCAAAGCGGCTCACCGGGCGTCTCGTGACATGAACCACCGTCCCAGCCGGACTCATTAAGAGCAGTGATCATGCCAAACAGACGTGCGTAAAGAAATCGTGCTATCTCATAGTAATTTATGTGTATCTCCACCGCGGCTTCGGCAGCCGGTGTAGGGTTGAGACTGCAGGAAGGGTAGAGAATGTGCACCAGGTGCCGGAGGCCAACTACCTGACGCTCAGGTTCCGGCCGGTGATCTCAGGGATAAGATTTCAGTCAGTCAAGACGCCAGGCCGGACCCGACCTGTCCTGTGTCTGCAGTTCGGCCCCGGGCGCTGAGCGGCCTCCGGACAGGTCCCGCGAAAGCTAAGCCGCCGCATCGCCACTACAGCTGAAGCCCTGCACCTTTGCACAGACCGGATGGACTGTGTATAAGCTAGAGTTGTCATGCGTCGCATTGTGCGCGCCTTTTTCACAGACTCATGTCTTCAGTCCGTACCACGCCATCTGTTGCGTGCCAGTCATCAACGTCAACGCCGTGCGGCGCTACTCCTTCTCTGGTTGATTCTCTTCGGTCCACCACTCAACGATTCGATCGCCGCCGGACCTGCCACGCCGCCCAAGGGACAGACGGCCTCCATCACGCTCCGATTCGTCTCCTGGAAACCCGATCACCCGCGCGTGTGGGACGAGGCCCTCGCCGAGTTCACCAAAACCCATCCTCATATTTCGGTCGTGCGCGAACTGGCCCCGCACAGCTCGACCGCCTATCACGATCTCCTGACGCAAAAGCTGAAAAATCGCGACGCCACGGTCGACGTCTTTTTCATGGATGTGATCTGGGTGCCGGAGTTTGGGGAAGCCGGTTGGGCCCGTCGGCTCGACGAGCGATTTACTCCGGCCATGCGCAAGGAATTTCTCCCCGCCACTATTGAAGTCGGCCGATATGCCGACCATTTTTACGGCGTTCCGAGTCGCATCGATGCCGGGCTGCTCTACTATCGATCGGACTTGCTGACCAAGTACGGCTTCGCTCCCCCGGCGACATGGGAGGAGGTTGCCAGACAGGCGGACGTCATCGTCGCCGGGGAACGATCGACGAACCCGACCCTGCGCGGGTACACGGCGCAATTCAAACAGTACGAAGGCCTCGTCTGTAACCTGCTGGAGTTCATCGACGGCCACGGCGGGAGCCTGCTGACGTCGGATGGAACACATTCCACTCTGGCTAAACCTGAAGCGATGGCCGCCGTGCAGTTCGTTCGTGACCGGGTGATCGGCCGGCTTGCATCACGCGCGGCGTTGACCTATCAAGAACCGGAATCCCTCTCCGTCTTTCTTCAAGGCCATGCAGTCTTTCACCGCAACTGGCCTTACGCCTGGGAACTGGCCAACAACCGGACTCGATCGACCATCGCCGGACAGGTCGCCGTGATGCCTCTTCCCGGATTCACTCCGGGACGCACGGCCGCGGCACTCGGCGGCTGGCTCTACGGCATCAGCGCCTACTCACAGCATCCGAACGAAGCCTGGGCGCTCATCGGGTTTCTTTCCAGCCAGGCCATACAAAAGAAGTTCGCACAGGAGGCCGGCATCGCCCCCTCCCGTCAGGCGCTGTTTGCCGATCCCGACCTGCTGACAGCAGCGCCGCAACTCCGGAACCACTTCACCGTCCTCCGCTCCGCGACGGCTCGCCCGCGTTCCCCCCTGTACCCCGCGATCTCGCATTTACTACAGCGTTATTTCAGCCGTGCCCTTGCCATCGACGACCTCGACCTTGCTCAGGAAGCGGCCGTGACCGACGCTCACATCGATCGGCTACTCGCCCTCACGAGGGCTGCGCCATGATCCGCACCGCCTCAATCCTGCGAAATCGCGACAGCCTGGCGGCCTGGACGATGGTGGCACCGGCGCTGCTCGTAACAATGGTCTTCGCACTGTACCCCGTGTTGGATTCGCTCTGGCTCAGCCTGCACAATATTTTCATCGGGCTGCCGCAGCTCGGCAGTCCGTTCGTCGGGCTGGACAATTATGTGGCGCTGCTTCGTGATCCGGTGGCGCAACAGGCACTAGTCGTCACCCTTGCCTTTGTGGGCCTCTCCACGATACTCGAGTTGGCCTGCGGACTGATCATTGCGCTGGTGATTCATGAGCGGTTTCGCGGGCGTGGTCTCGTGCGGGCCGCGATCCTGATTCCCTGGGCCATTCCGACGGTCGTCGCGTCGCAACTGTGGCGCTATATCTTCAATGACCAATACGGGTTCGCCAACTTACTGTTGTTCGGCGAACAGGTCACCGACTATATCCCCTGGCTGGCCTATCCGGGCATGGCGTTCGGCATCGTCGTACTGGCGGACGTCTGGAAGACATCCTCTTTCGCCGCGTTGCTGATCCTGGCCGGCCTCCAGGTGATTCCAGACGATCTCTACGACGCCGCCCGTGTCGACGGCGCTACCGCCTGGCAACGGTTTTGGCACATCACCCTTCCGCTGCTAAAACCCGCGCTGTTGCTCGCGCTACTGTTTCGCACCATGGATGCGTTTCGTGTCTTCGATCTCGTGTTCGTGATGACACAAGGCGGGCCGGGCGACGCCACGCAGGTGCTCCAGTTCTATGGTTACCAAACCCTGTTCACGGAAGGCCGGATCGGATATGGCTCTGCCGTCTCCGTGGCCGTGTTCCTGATGATCCTGGCGCTGTCGTTGACGTACCTGCGCGCCATCGGGTCGAGTCTCCTGGAGCGCAGGCAACCATGAATCGACGTCTCCTCCTCGCGCTGGGCATCATCGCTACGGTGGGACTGAGTCTGCTACCGTTCCTCTGGTTTGTCCTCACATCGTTCAAGTCGCAAGGTGAGATCGAAGCTGCGCCTCCCGCCTGGTGGCCATCAGGCAACCTGGGATTCTATCGCGCTGCCATCTTCGACCATCATCTCTTCGACTACGTGCTGAATAGCGTCGTCGTGGCCGGGTCCACCACGCTGCTCGCCCTTTTGCTCGCCATCCCGGCAGCCTACGCGCTGGCCCGGCTGACCATCCCCGGGAAACAAGGGATTCTGGCCCTGTTGCTCTGCGTGTCGATGTTTCCCCAAATGGCCATCGCCGGGCCCGTCTGGCGACTGCTCGACACAATCGGCGGTCTCAACCACCGGTGGGGCGTCGTGTTGCCCTATGTGGCCCTCACCCTGCCGTTGGCGATCTGGATTCTCGCCAGCTTCTTCAAAGAATTGCCGCCCGAGCTCGAAGATGCCGCACGCGTTGACGGATGTGGTCCTTGGGGTACTTTGTTCCGGATCACGTTGCCGCTAGCGACGCCGGGGATCTTCACCGCCGCGATTCTGATCCTGATCTATGCCTGGAATGAATTTTTCTTTGCGCTGCTCATTCTCACTCAACCGGAGCAACAGACATTGCCCGTGGGCATCGCGCTCTTCCAGGGAGAATTCACCATGCCTTGGGGAGAGCTGGCGGCGGCTTCGGTGGTCGCGACCCTT
>JACOEM010000010.1 GCA_024998565.1 Nitrospira sp. | reverse complement strand
CACAGAGGAGATCTGTCCGCACGGCGTGCTTGCTTTCCGCATATAGTACGTTGTCGCTCACGCACAGGGTAAACGTGCCGTCGACATGATCGAGCAGGTCGATGTGCACCGTTCCGCCGCTGTCGTCGATAAACGCGTGTTTCAAACAATTGGAGACCAGCTCATCGATGATCAACCCGCAGGTCAGCCCCGTGTCGATATCGAACTCGACATCGTCTACGTTCAGTTCCAGCGAAATGACGTTCGGATCGACCCCATATGACCGAAACAAATGACCGGTCAATGTGCGGATGTAGTCGCCCATCTTAATTCGGGAAAGATCATGCGAGCGGTGCAATGTCTCGTGAAGCAGCGCAATCGAGGTAATACGCACCTGACATTCGCGGAACAGCTGATTGACGACGGGGTCCTTGATGGAGGCCGATTGCAAGTTCAACAGGCTGGAAATGACCTGCAGGTTGTTCTTCACCCGGTGGTGCACTTCCCGCAGCAGACTTTCTTTTTCCTTCAACATCCGGCGAAGCTGATCTTCCATATCCTTGCGCTCGGTCAGATCCATGCAGGTACCGATGTACCCGCCGAACCGCCCCTCCTCGTCGAACAAGGGGACGCCCGTATCCATGATCCACCGGTACTCGCCGTCGTGACGCCGCAACCGGTATTCCATGAAAAACGGCTGCTCTGACTTGAACGCCTCCATGTAGGACTTCCGGCAGCGATCCAGATCATCGGCGTGAATCCCGCTAAACCAGTTGTCGCCGATCTCTTCCTGCACCGTGCGCCCGGTGAATTCCAGCCAGCGTTTGTTGATAAAGGTAATGTGCGTGTCCGGTCCGGCCATCCACACCATCACCGGCGCTGTGTCCGCCATCATGCGGAAACGGGCCTCGCTTTCCCGCAAAGCCGCTTCGATGCGCCGCTTCACCGTGACATCGCGCGCGATGGCCGACGCGCCCATGACACACCCATCCGCATCCTTCACCGGCGAGATGGTCAGCGACACATCGATGCGCTCTCCCTGTTTCCGGCGCTGCACCATCTCCACATTGCGCACGTGCTCTCCCCGCGCGATCCGGTCGAGCATCGTCGGCACTTCATCCAATCGATTCGGGGGACAGAGCACAGAGATGGGCCTGCCGAGCACCTCCTCGGCGCGATACCCGTAGACCCGCTCCGCTCCGCGATTCCAACTTTGAATCATGCCGTTCAGCGTCATGCCTACAATGGCGTCGTCCGATGATTTGACGATCGCGACCAGCTCGGACACCGCTTCCGCGCGCAGCACTTCGAGTTCCTGGTTGGCAGCGGCCAGATCCGCCGTGCGCTCCTGTACCTGTTGCTCGATATCTTCATTGATGCGCAACAATTCGGCCTCGTCGCGCTGCCGCCGCAAACACAACAACGCGGTCACCCAAATCACCATGAGCGCAAACGCCCGATTCACGGCACTGACCCAAGTCAATGCAAAGAACGGCTGATCGAACATATCCAGAATCGTCACCAAGGACGCCAGAGCGGCCACCCAGAACGTGAGACGGGGGTGAGGGATCCGTGAGGCGATGAGAACCGGCACGACGTAGAGCGTGGTGATGGTCAGGCCCAGAGGCAGCCACCAATCGATGGCTCCGATCACCGCGATCAGCGCCAGCGCCACTCCCAGCCGGGAATAGCTGCTGCGGGACATGCCGAGAAAAAATGAGGCGGGTATTGTCATACGTACAACGACGCGGCGTCTCCCCCTGTCGTTCTTATGAGCAATCCCTATGCCTCCGGCGTCACATCCCCCCGCCAATCGCACCGGGAAACAGACCCGAGTCAACAATCGCGATTTGGTGATCGGCGGCCACGCCTTAGCCGGTACCGCTTGCCAGAATCGTCCTGGCATCGACCGGTTCCCATATTGAGCCCATCGTCGGCGTCTCGAGAATCCCATTCAGCGCAAGCCCATGCCCCACAGCGGCCACCGGTGTACGCCACCGCCTCATCGTTGTTCACACTTGAACGCCGGTCTATCCCGGTGCTTGTCGTCGATTCGACGACGGGAAGCGAGGGATGCGCGACGTCCACCCTGCCGGATGAGGCACCGTCTGGCGGCCGCGTCATGACGCAACAGACCAGGAGGCGCTGCTGCGCCGGGAACAACTGTGAAACTGTCGGCTGTGAGGATGTGGGAATGAACCGTCCGGCCCCGGAAGGGAGCGGCGCCGGACGGCGACACGAAGGCTAGCGTTTGCGATAGAACGAGGCGATCGTCTGTACGACGTATTGAAGCTGTTCGTCGGAAAGTTCCGCGTAGATGGGAAGCGAGAGCACTTCTTCGGCCGCACGTTCCGATTGTGGGAACGCACCTTTCTGATAACCCAGATCACGATAACAATTCTGCAAATGCAGAGGCAGTGGGTAATACACTTCCGACCCCACGCCCTGGTCTTTCAGATAACTCCGCAGCTCGTCACGCTTCTGCACTCGAATCGTGAACTGATTAAAGACGTGGAAGTTATCGGGACCTACCACAGGCAGGGTGAGGCGATCCGCCAGGTTCGCCTCCGTGAACAATTGCACATACCGCGCGGCATTCCGGCGACGACCTTCCGCCCACTGATCGAGATGTTTCAACTTCACCAACAACACCGCCGCTTGCAACGCATCCAACCGGCTGTTGATCCCGATCGCCTCATGGACGTAGCGCACCCGGCTTCCGTGAACTCGCAACATGGCGATGGACTCCGCCAGCGCCTTGTCATTCGTGGTCACCATACCGGCATCTCCGAACCCTCCGAGGTTCTTTGACGGGAAAAAGCTGAAACAGGCCACATCGCCCAACACCCCGGCGTGCCGTCCTTTTTGACGGGCCCCGATGGCCTGGCAGGCATCTTCGATGACGCCGATGTTGTGCCGCCGGGCGATCGCGTTGATCGCATCCATCTCGGCGCATTGACCGAAGAGGTGCACGGGAATGATCGCCTTGGTTCGCTTCGTAATGGCCTGCTCCAACAGCGCCGGATCCATATTGAAATCGTCAGGCCGAATGTCGATGAAGACCGGCTTGGCCCCCAGCCTGGAAATCGCCCCCGCCGTCGCAAAGAAGGTAAAAGGCACCGTGACCACTTCATCGCCGGCCTTCACGCCCAAGGCCATCAGCGCCAGCAACAGCGCGTCGCTGCCGGAAGCGACTCCGATGCCATGGGCACTGCCGGTATAGGTCGCCACCGCCTGTTCCAGCGCCACCACCCGCGGGCCGAGAATAAAGCCCTGTTCGTCACAGGTGGCCTCAATCGCAGCCAGGATTTCACTGCGCATCGATTGATATTGGGCTTTGAGATCAAGCAGCGGAATGTTCATCGTATCCCCCGGTTCCCCCCTTTTACAGTCGATTGGGCTGCAACTTCATGACATCTTCACTCGGACGCGTGGCATGCAGAAGATAGGCATAGAGCGACTGGTACTGTTTGAGCGTCTCTTGAATCGTAAACTCCTCCGGGAGTTCCTGCGTGCCGGCCCGAAGGTCCGCACGAAAACGCTCATCTTCCAAAATCTGACAGACCCGCTCGGCCATGGCTCGCACATCGCCGGCCGGGCAGAGCGTGCCTTGAATGCCCTCCACGATGGCCTCGGCAGCGCCGCCTACTCGCGTGGCCACAATCGGGATCCGGCTGGCTCTGGCCTCCAGGATGGCACAGGGCAATCCTTCCCATTGGGACGTCAGGACGAACACATCGAAGGCTTTCAGCAACGCAGCCACATCGCGGCGCCAGCCAAGCAGGGTCACACGATCCTGAAGCCCCTGTGCCAGCAACAACGCTTCGACGTTCGGCCGCAAGGCTCCGTCGCCGACGAGCACACAACGAGCTGCGGGAACACGCTGACACACCAGCGCAGCAACGCGGACAAAGTCCTCGGGAGATTTTTGCGGTTTCAAGCACGAGACCGTTCCCACCAGTAGCTGATCAGGGGCCACTCCCAGCATGGCCCGAAGACGGTCACGTTCCGGCGACTCAATACGAGCCGCAAAGGCTGTCGGATCGATTCCCGGCCTCACCACCGAGACCTTGGACGCGGTAAAGAGCCCCCACTCAATGCCTTGCCGGCGGTCGGCCTGCGACACCGCAATCCAATGGGTGGTGATCCGACCGACCATCCGTTCCAGCGCAATCAATGCTTTTTGCTGCCAGAACGGCTGCGCGGGCGTCACGCCGTATCCGTGTATCGTGTGCAGGATGCAGGGGACACCGGCAAGCCAGGCGGCCAACCGCCCTAGGATACCAGCTTTTGAACTGTGGGTGTGCACAATCTTTGGCCGGAGTCGTCGAAACGCGCCGACCAGTTCCCACAATGCGCACAGGTCTTGGAGGGGGCGGATCTCACGAACGAGCGACGGGATCGTCCCAACCTCGACACCTTCCAGCGCATGCGCGTCGTCGATCAGTAGTCCCCCCGACCCCGCGAGAAGCACCGGACGAAAGCGTCTGCGGTCCAAACCCACCACGACCTGCATCGCCACTTCCTGCGCGCCGCCCAACTCCAGTTTCGTAATCACGTGACAGACTACATGCATACCATTCACCCGCTCAGGCCGCGGCTTTCATCCGCAATCGCGCCGCCGCCTGTTGCCCCTGGGCAATCGCGTCCTCCATCGACGTGTGTTCCCACAATCCGTACCGCCCGATCGACGAGATCCCGCGTCGCTCCAACTCGGCCAGCAGCTCTTGCACCGCACGGCCCCGATACCGGTCGAACAAGACATACGCGTAATACAGATCCTTCACATCCGACATCACCAGCTCGTCGCTCCGCTGGAGTAGTCCCGCCTGCTCCAATCCACGCCGGACTCGATCGATGAGCCCGGCGTCGGATTCACGCTCGGTCGGCTGGTGAGAGATTTCTACATAGAGGGAGCTGCAGCCCGGCTGCCCCATCGACGGAGAAAAATTCATCGGAAACCCCGCGCGATAAAACGGGTATCGGTGCTCGGGGAAATAGATCCAATGTTTGTCGGAAATGCGCTCACGGGCGACGGCGAGATTCACGTTATACACCGAGACCCACCGCAGCGACGCAGCCAATTCCCGCAACGAAGGCGGCAGATCGACGCAACGCCGCACCAGATCAGGCAAGGGAATCGTCGACACGATCCGGTCATAGGCTTCCGTCCGTTCGCCCTGTGCGCTGCGAAATACCGCTCGCCGCCGGCCCGTCTCGATCTCTACCAATTCCGAATCGTACGATACGTTCTCGACCGACGGGAGAAAGGCTTCCGGCAGAACTTTGATGCCGCCGCTGGCGGGATACTGAAACGACGGGTTATAGCCGAAGGCCTTGTCCTTGATTCCCAAGGCTCCGCTGACGACATCCTTCACATCCGGCTTGGGCACCAGCCAGGACACCCAGTCTGACGTGAGCTCATCCAGCGGCACCTGCCAGAGCTTTTCATTGAAGGGCACCATGAAATGTTTCGCGATCCCCTCGCCCAGGCTCTCGACAATCCATTGCTTGAACGACCGGCTCTCGACGGGAGGCTTGGACACCGGATTCGACAGGGTGGCGATAAACCCCAGGAGACATTCCCGCACCACTTCCGGCGGGAGGCCATACGTATTCACCTGAAACGGATACTCGGTGTACGTGTCATGGGAATAGACATAGGACTTACGGACATGCCGCTGAAGTTGGGCCGGGAGCAGGCTCTCGACCAGCGCCTTGATTGCGGTCTGCCTGAAGTGAAGCAGATGCCCCGTATAATCGAAGGTGAACCCGTCTTTCACGTACGAACGGCACAGCCCTCCGACCTCGCGTTCCCGCTCCAGAATCTTGTAGGGCACCCCGCGCAAGTGATAGGCCGTGCTGAGCCCCGCCAATCCAGCCCCGACGATTAAAATCATACTACGCCGGTCCTTTCTGTCGAACGCGCCGGGACCGCCTCGGCACTCACGGCCACGGTTCCGGTCGAGACATTCACACGCGTCAGGGCCACGGCGGCCACGGCGAGACACACCACCGTGAAGCCACTGAGCACCACGGCAAGATCCTGGGGCACGGCCATGACCAGCAGACCGATTCCCCCCAACAACGCCGCGCCGAGATAACTGAGCAGGACGACTTGCGTCACCGAAAGCCCCCAATGCCGCAAACGAATCGCAAGGTGATCGGGACTGCCGAGAAACACCGGCAGGCCGCGCAAGAACCGGATATACATGACAAACAGGGTATCGAAAATGGGCATGCCCAGAATCAAGACCGGCGTCAGCAGCGAGACGGAATGGCCGGTGGTGTATTTGCCGATCATCGACAGGGCGCCCAGCATCAGACCGATGAACATCGCGCCGGAATCGCCCATATAAATCGAAGCCGGTCGCCAGTTGTATCGAAGGAAGCCGAGCAGGCTCCCCATGAGCGCCGCCAGCATGAACGCGATCGCCTGATCGCCATTCAGAATCGCCACCACGCACAGAAAGGCGGCACTGATGACGCCCACACCGGCCGACAACCCGTCCATGATATCCAGCAGGTTGAACGCATTGATGATGCCGATCATCCAGAATACCGTCAGCACGATATCGACCCAATCAGGCAAGGATGCGATTTCGATGCGGATGCCGCTCTTGATCAACACGAACACCGCCAGGAACTGGCCCGCGAGTTTGGTTCCCGGCGACAGCACCCCGAAATCGTCGATCAGCCCCAACATGACGATCAGGGTCCCAGAGAGCACGATGCCGAGCACGTCCTGCCGGAACTCGAAGGTAAAGGCCAGGCTCACAAGAAACGCGAGATAGATGGCCAGCCCACCCAGATAGGGAACCGGCTCGCGTTGATGCTTCAGCCGGCCATCCGGATTATCCACGATGCCGAATTTCAGGGCCGCGCGACGCGCGATCGGCACGCCGTAAATCGAGAGGAGCATCGCGACCACAAATGTGAGCGTGAGCAGAATCATCGGACTCCTGTCGAACGACGCTGGCCGGACACAGGGCCGTGAACTGCCCGGTGTATCTCATTCACACGCTCATTTCCTGCCAAGGTCCGGTACACGTCGGCCAGCCGGGGGCCCCACACCGCCAGGGAATACCGCTCCTCTACGGTCCGACGCCCCGCCTGCCCCATTCGAGCACGCAACTGGGGCTGCCGGCAGAGTATCTCGAGACGCTCATACCACTCCTGCTCGGTGGCGGCGAGAAATCCGTTCTCTCCGTTCGCAATGATGTCGCGATTCACTCCGACGGGAGAAGCCACCGAAGGCACCCCCACCGCAAGATACTGCAACAGCTTCAGGCCGCACTTGCCCCGGGCCCACTCGGTGTCCTCAAGCGGCATCACGCCGATCGTGGCATCCTGCAGATCCGCCACCTCACGCTGAAAATCCCAGGATCTGAATTCAATCTCGACACCCGGCATGTGCGGCGGCTCTGAACAGACCACACGGAGCGTGAGGCGAAACTTGGATTGCAGCGCGCGGAGAGCCGGCGCCAGCACATCCAGATATTTCAGGTTATACGCCAGGCCTATCCACACGATCGTGATGGCATCGGAGTTCTGTGCAGATGAACCGGTGGATCTCGTCGAATCCGGCTTGAATCGTTCCGTATCGACGACTGTGGGAACGACACAGACTCGCGACGAAAACTGCTTCGCATAGGCGGCCAGCCGGTCGTTCCCGACGATGGCGCCTGTGGTCATTGAGAGCAGCGCAGACATCTTCTTCTGATGCCCGGGAGTCAGATAGATCGCATCATCCATCTCGATCGCCACTCGATATCGACACCAACGCAGCAGCCGTTCAGCGAGAGGAGGCGCATAAGGAAAAAGCTGCCCCTCGATCACGATCAGGTCCCGCCGGCCCAGGGTCAACAGAGTCCAGAGTCGTTGAAGAAAACATACGAGCGCATAGGGAATCTTCAACAGGGTCCGCAGCGCACACGATCGCACTTTGAGAATCGAGAAATAGGTCTCTCCAAACAGGGCATCCACGTGACAGTCGATCCCTGCTGCTTGGAAATGAGGCAGGAATTGAAAGACACGGTAGCGACTGCTGGGGCCGATGATGGAGCTCTTCGAGAAATACGTGACCGTCATTGCACGTGTTTCTGCCCTGTTGTGTTGAAATATCCGCCGGTTGCGCAGGCACGACCGACTGCTCAAATAGTACCGGAGTTCTCAGGCAAGGATAGGTTTTTCGCTGTTTTTGACGGGGGAAGGGGAAGACACGCTAGGGGTGAAAACCCGCTACCTGGAGGACGGGACAGTTAGAGCCAGGCTATCTCATGGCGGAAACATCTTGCACCTTGAGGCCTGCCATCGAGACATTGGCAAACGCCACTCATGACCGCGTCCGTCATCTTCCACACGACCATGAAATAACACGAGTCGCGAGACCTCTCATTCCAGTCACGCGGTAATGATGAAGGGCTCGTTGCAGGTAATACTCCCACGCATGCTTCGGCCAGCTTCCGGAGTCGCCCACACAGGAATTCCATACGTCCGTGTATTCTTTATCTCGTGCCTGGATCGGTGAACGACACCAGGCGACGACGGGTTCAAATACGCGGTCCCAAGAAAACTCTTTCGCTGTCGCGAGGCAATTGAGTTTCCACGTTTGCCTGGTTGCCTGGTCATCTGCTGCGCGCAGAATCGCATGAGCAAGCGCCTCGGCATCTCCGCAAGGCACGGTCAACCCAAGCTGGTTTTGCTTCACCAGGTCACTCAGCGGATCGCCTTCGGTAGTAATGATGGGAAGTCCTGCCCAGAAGTAATCCATCATGCGTGTCCGAAACGAAAATCGAGTCTCCAGGTTGTCCCGATGGATATTCAATCCCAGATCGGCTTCCAGTAGAAAATTTTCTCTATCCTCGTACGCCACCCAATCGTTGAAAAACACCAGACGATTCGCAACGCCTAACTGTTCGGCTAACGCGATGGTTTGATCGGCAGTATGAGAGGTCGTCACGCTGGCATTCGGTCGCTTGACTCCCATAAAGAACAGCTTGATGTCAGTTCGCCGGCGACCGACGATGCTCATAGCCTCCACTGCCATCATGGGATCAAACCATTCCCAGAGTCCTCCTCCCCACAACAGGACGACATCATCAGGATCGATTCCCGGCCACACACCTTTTAGAACTCGCCGCCGATGCCCAGGAGCCCGAGCAGGAACACCGAAAGGTGCCACTATCAACAGGCTACGAAGCATCCGATCGTTTTGATAGACGACTGGATTAATTCTTCCGGCCGCCATCAGCATGCCGGCCCAAAAATCCCATTGCCTCTCGCTTGCGCAGAGAAAGACGTCACCGGCACGCAAATAATTGTAATGCTCCCGGACCAACGCATGGTGACTTTCCAGCTGACCCTTGATCGTATGAGGCTGGGTTGTCTCTAAGTATCCGACCGGCGACGGATCGTATAAATCGACGACTTTTACAATCGAATGGCCCAGCAAGAATGGATATCGGCTGAGTATTTGTCCTTGGCCAATCACGACGTCATGCGTGTCGGCACAGGCTCGCACGCAATCCTGCGTCGACACCTGCATGGATATTCTCGGATGTTGAAGATCGGTTCGGGTTGGAGTTAATAACGTCACCGTGTGCTCAGTCGCAAGCAGCTTTGCGAGCTCCCAGGTCCGAATACCGGGTCCAGCCATCTGCATGCCGATGACATCATTGCTGATGAGGAGCACCTTACTCACGATAACGCCTCTCCGTCACGGAAACCCACTCGGTCTTGGTGGCGCACCATAAACGCCAGGGTAAATCCGTTTCCCACTTTGGTATCGATATCCTCACGCGCGACAAGCGTCCAATCGCAGAGTTTGTTGCGGCACATCCACTCAACGACTTGTAATACCGAGTCAGGTGTAAATGTGTGATAATGCCCCATTTTCCCGCCCGGCACCCCTTCAAGCGGATGACTCTCAAGCGAGGCTTTCTGAACATAGTCGTCGATAAAATGCTCGAAGGAAGTCAGTTCTCGGCTCGCATCAGGCGCAAATGCCCACTTGTGAGGAACGATCATGAACACATATCCGCCATCGATGACGATGCGGTCCCATTCCATCAATGCCCCAACGACGTTGGGCAAATGCTCGAGAATATGGCTGGTGAGAATAAATCCTTCACTCTGATTTGGGACGGGGATATTGTCGGCGGCAGCCCACAGATCGACCCGTGGTGGTTCGAGACCGGAAAGGCGCCGCTGTTCCTCAGCATAGAATTCATGCGCCGCAGGCAATTCAACATTCCGAGTATTCAGTCCGAACGGATTGTGAGTCGCCGGCCCAATCTCGAGACCTTTCAATCCATCAAGTAGCGAGTGGGCCAAGACGGATTCTGGCGAGATTGGAATTGGCGTCGGTTTTGCGGCTGCCGCATTAGACTCGATGGTTGAGGACTGACCGGCTCGAGGCGAACCATTCAGAAGGGAACGCCACTCCCCGTTCATGAGTGTGAGGAGGGTCGATCGCAGCGCCAAATAGACCGATTGCCTCCCGCTATGAAGAGGGCACACTCTCTCACGAAGCCGTTTCAAAAGAACAACTGCCTTCCAGCCGACCGATTGTTCGATTTTTTCCAAACGGCGTTCCAACTCCTGAATCAATTTCCGCTGCTCTTCATCGGTGCGCTCGAATGTGTGCCGTAATTGCTCGCGTTGTTTCAGCAACGCATCGATCACGCAACAGCGCACGGGTCTTTTGACAAATCGCATCGCATGCGGGGCGATACGCGACGCATCGAACTCAACGTCTAAATCGAACCCTTGCTCTGAAAATAGGGCATTCCAATAGGATCGCGGCCGCACATTCACATGCGTGGGTTCGGCAAAGTCGTCGGGAGTCGAGGAGAACAGGATATCGTCTGTGCTTCGACAGAGGTTCGCAATGACTCGCGGAGCGATCTCTTCTGGAATATGTTCGAGGACTTCAATGCACACGATAAGGTCAAACCGCTCATGAATCGGATCAACTAACGAAGCCACTCGGCAATAGGGTCTGATATCCCGTCGCACTTCACTAATCGCGTACTCGGATAGATCAATTCCGTACGCCTCGACCCCTCGATCTCGAAGTGCCTCAACCAGAAACCCTTTCGCGCACCCGGCGTCCAAGACTTTCCGAGGTCTAATTTGCTTAACGATATGATCCGCAACCAAACCAAAAAATTGCAGCCATTTCCCTTCATAGCGGCTATACGGGACAGGCCCAAGACTGGACTTGTAGTACTCGCAGGTGTATGGGTGGGAGAGGCGATCTTCAGAAACGTCGGCAACCTTGTTTTGATCGATACGCGGTATTGAAGCCATTTTCCCTCTATCGTCGGCTTTGCAATTGCTTGAGTTATGTCCCTTCGTGCCACATAGGGACAGGCGGTTCTACCGCTCTTGTGAACATGCCCTCGTCGTCGCCGGCGAGATACCACTCAGGCAGCAGAGGGGCGAATCTCAACATGCCTCAACTGCGCCGACTTTTCATACTCAGCCACAATCAGGCTAGGTGCCCCCTCGCCCACTATTCGCCCGTTCTCTAACCAAATGACTCGATCACAAAGTCTTTGCACATGATCCATTGCGTGCGAAACAAGCACCATGGTGACTTGCTGTCGTTTAAACTCATCGATCTTCGCGTTGCATTTGAGTTGAAATGCCAAGTCACCCACCGACAGGATCTCATCAATCAGGAGAATCTCGGGGTCAAGATGGGAGGCGATGGCAAATCCAAGCCGCGCAATCATTCCGCTGGAATACGTACGCAACGGCTGATGGATACAGGCCTCCAGTTCACTGAAATCTATGATTGCCTTCATTTTCGAGGAGACTTCTCGGCGCGTCAGGCCAAGAAGCACGCCGTGCAGGACAATGTTCTCGGCCCCCGTCAAATCAAAATGAAAACCAGCTCCGAGTTCAAGCAAGGGGGAGACACGGCCGGCGACAGCGACGTTCCCTGTCTCGGCCTCCACGACACCGGCCATCAAAGCCAGGCTCGTGCTTTTGCCTGCGCCATTAGGACCGATGAGACCGACAGTTTCTCCCTTTCCGATTCGGAACGACACATCTTCCAGAACCCTGACTCGCTCACGCTTCAGAGAACGAAACGTCTCAGACAAATGCAACAAAGAGGATTTGATTCCATAGGATAAGGATTGGTACCTCGGGTACCACTTGGACACGTGATCAAAACAGATCGCTGTCATATGACCTCGGCAAACTTAGACGACATTCGCCAATACACAAGGCTGCCGATTAGAACTGTGCCAAGCGCGCTGAGATAGCAGGCGCCGACCACCAGCCAACTCAGTTGTCCGTGCATAAATAGTTCACGCCAACTCTCTATCAACGAAGCAACCGGGTTGGCATACAAGAGCGTGCGATAGGAGTCTGGTACCATCGCACTCGAGTAGGTAATCGGAGTCAAAAAGAACAACACCGTCACAAAAAGTGCTGTCAGTCGCTCCAAATCTCTAAAAAAAAGGTTGAGAGACGCCAATGTGATCGCAATGCCATACACGATCAGGAATTGTGCCACGAGCAGAACTGGAATGCCGGTCAGCCAGGTCACCGTGGGAGTCATGTGATTCACCAGCAGGAAACCAGCAATGACCGGGATTGATAAGACGAAGTGAATACCCTCATTCAGTACATAGGATACGACCAGGACATTCCGAGGGAAACGCACTTTCTTAATCAGAGTCGCGTTTGCAAGAAACACATTGGGTGCGGCAATGACGGAATTGGCCAGCCAATGCCAAGGCAAGAGCGCCGCCATCAAAAACAGTGAATAATTTTCGATGGGGACCTTCATGATCTGCCCAAACACGATGTAGTAAATGACTGCAAACAGCAGAGGGTTGGCAACAGACCACACATATCCCAGTGCGCTATTTTTGTACCGAGCTTTAATTTCCTTCTGGGTCAGGATCACTACAAGATCCCAGAGGTGCTCCCAATACACATCGCGCGTTTTAGTCTCGTGCGTTAATGGGACAGATGGTGCCTGCATAAGACTTTCTTCAATTCCTACCGGCCGTGCAATTACATCCAATTTGACAGCCGGATCTGAACGATTGACCTTCCATCAGGAAGAGAATTCTCTCGGCTCAGAAATCCCGTTTTTGGAACACCAAGCATGCACTGGTAAGCAGCACACCGGCGTACATCACTCCGTATAGCGACGCGAGCAATAGATATTCCGGTGCCACGAGAATCCCCACGGCAGCCTGTCCCTTGATATTGAGCATCTCCAGGTTCGGACAGAGGTAATACAACAGGTCCACGACGGCCTTCACTCCTCCGCTCTCACTATTCGCCACCACACTCCTCAAGTCCGCCGTCAGATGCCCAATGACATAGAGCCCCAGGGTAAAGATGGCGCTCAATGTTGTGGAGGTGAATGTCGAAAAAAAGAGGGCGATGGCCGTGACAACAAGAATCTCCACAAAAATCAGTTCCACCGCTTGAAACAGCGACCGCTCGATGGGGACGTGATAGAGCCAGAGGGTGGCGAGAAATACGGCCATCATAATGGCCATATTGACGAACAGCGTCAGGGCCAGACCGAGATACTTCCCTAGAATAAAAAACGTTCGGCTGATCGGCCTGGCCATGATCGTGTAGATCGTGCGCCGTTCGATTTCCTTATTGACCAAACTGATGCCGACAAAAATGGCGATGATGACACCGATCAGGTTGATCGCTGCCAGGCCCATGTCGGTAATTACTTTGTGATGTTCCGTAATGGAAAGGTCTGCCAGCAGCACCGACAACCCGATCAGCAACCCCGCGAACAGAACGAGGTTGTACAAAATCTTGTCCCGTAGGCTCTCACGGAACGCATTCAAGGCAATGACCCCGATCGCACCCATATCAGGACGCCCTCCCACTGGTCATATCCGGCAATGCCCGCGCGGCCTCTTGCGCGGCCTCTTGAAAAAACAGATCCTCCAGCGACGCCTTATGAGGAGTCACGGAGAGCAGCCGTCCGCCCTGGCGACGAATCTCTCCCACGATTGCGTCCACCGCATCAGGATTTGGCAATACAATGAGGCATTGCTTTCCCTGTTGAAGCACCCGCGCGGCGAGCGAGTGGATGAGCGTATTGCCGTCTGTCTTGACCTGCTGACAGACGATCTCGACGGAGTGGGTATGGTCCTGTCGTACCAGTTCGTCGACCCGCCCGCTGGCGACGAGACGCCCTTTCAGCACGATCCCGACACGATCGCAGATCATCTCGACGTCATGCAGAATGTGCGTGCTGAAAAAGACCGTCTTGCCCTGATCCCGAAGACTTAAAATCAGATCACGGACCTGTTTTCTCCCGATCGGATCCAAGCCGGTCATTGGCTCGTCAAGGATGATCAGTTCAGGGTCGTGAATCAGCGCCTGGGCCAGTCCGATCCGTTGCAGCATGCCCTTGGAGAATTTCCGCAATTGCCTGGTGCGTGCATCCACAAGCCCGACGAGTTTCAACAGATCCGTCACCCGCTGACTGATAGCCGCGCGATCCAGGCCGGCCAACTGCCCGTAGAACCCGAGAAACTCTTCGGCAGTCAGATAGTCGTAAAAGTAGGGCGACTCCGGCAGGAAGCCGATACGGCCTCGTGTTGCCACATCACCTGCCGGTTGCCCCAACAAAAAGGCTTTCCCGCTCGTAGCTCGGACAAGCCCTAACAAAATCTTCAAGGTGGTGGTTTTTCCAGCCCCGTTCGGGCCAAGAAATCCGAATATTTCTCCGCGGCCGACGCGCAGGGAGAGGCCATCCAACGCGACGAACGGCGGTCGACCTGGCCAACCCGATGCGTACGATTTGGTCAGATTTTCTGTGACGATATCGTCCACGACACTCCTCCATCCTCACTGCCCTGCGTGTCATTGCGTGTCGACTGAACTCGTCCCCGCCCAGGTCTTTACTCCGGCTCCCACCTGACACGCCACTTTCTCGTGAATACGAAGCCGTTCCCGCTTTGATGACGCACTGACCGTCCCACCCAGAAAGTCGATTTCGTATTGCCCGCCTAACGGATCTTCCGGTAGCTGTGAAATAATGCCGTGCAACATCAGATCTTCAAGCTTAGCCGGCCCCTGTCCATACTTGACCCGGTAACGTCTGATGCTTTCCTCGAGGAAACGAAGATCCTGCTCCTGCACGATTTCTTTCATTCGTCGAAACAGGGCCTCGCGAAGCCGTTCATCCGTGACGCTGCGTGAAAAACGGTCCAGGAATTCGAGCGCCGCCGTGGAATCTCCACTTTCCACCGTCATGCGGGCGGCCAATTGAGGCAGGTAGGGAGGGGCGCCGGGAACCTGCGCCGCCACTCGAAAATATTCCCCCGCCGCAGCCGCATCACAACGCTCGTAATAGGAGATATAGCCGGCCAGGAACGGCAGTTGCCAAATCAATGGATTGTGGCGACTTCCCTTGTTCAGGATTGCCAGGCCTTCTTCCTGACGACCGGCTAACACTCCGAGAAAAAGGCCGGTAGCCTGGTACGGCGGAACGAAAGTGGGGTCCAGGTCCGTCAGAACATCCACGGCATGATAGGTCCAGCTGTATCCACGCTGCGTGTCACGCTTCGCACCGATATGCTGAACCGCCTGCAGCCAGATCAGGTCTGCCACGACCTGCCGATATCCAAGCACGGCCAATTTCAAATATTCCCCCTTCGGGAGATAAGCCAACTGCTCGGCTCGCGCAACCGCAGTCCGTTGACCATCCAAGAGATGGAGCAGCACCGAGGTGCCTGCAAGGAGCATCAGCCCAAAGACCACCTGAACAAGTCCCTGCTTCAGGCTTGATAAAGATTGAACGAGCTTCATCCCGCGACCGCCGTTTCTCCGACCGCGGCAAGAAGGGGGCCGACATCGACATTCATGAAAGCTTGATCAAGACTATTCATGCTCCGCCCTTTATAGCGAGCCTGCCGCGCGAGAATTTCCCGGACCTGCCCCCTTGCCTGATCGACCTGTCCTGCCTCAATCCACAAACGGGCCAATAACGCGCGGGCAGGCAGAAAATTCGGTTCCAGATTTTCTGCCTCTTTTCCTCGACGCTCAGCGTCGCTCCGCTCCCCGAGCATCCAGTAGAGTCGGGCCTGCTCATATCGATACATGGCGGAGAATGGCGAGAGTTGGATGGCTCGTTCGTAGACTTGAACGGCTGCACGCAACCAGACTTTTTGTTGGTCGTCGAGCGACGCGGGAGAAGGTGAGACCCTCGCCGCCGAGAGATACAATTGTCCCAGTAGGCCAAGCAGTCTGCTATCGAGCGGATTCAGTTCAATCGCCCGCTTAAACTCCGCATAGGCCAGTTGGAATGCTTGCTTATCTCGGGAACTTTCAAAGGTCCTCGCATAGACCGACCCCAGGCCATGGTGGTACAGCGCCTTGCCTGGATCCAATGAGACTGCCGCCTTCAATCCTTCGATAGCCGCATCGGTGTCTCCGGCTATGGCTCGACGAGACGCCGTATCGAACTTCATCCAGGCCACACCCAGTCGAGTCACCTCCACACCGGCCACCAGCACCAGGCATGCCACACCGATTCCCCAGGCCCACCGTGAATGAATCGGAATGACATAGACCGCATCGGCCCCCCTGCGGGTGAGTCGAGCAGCCGACACAATCATTGCACTACAGAGCACCAACAAGATCGCGAGGGCCGACTCGCGCAAACTCGAATCCAACGCGGCGTGCGTCAGGAGCGCCAGTGCGCCACCGCCTATGCCCACAATGAGACTTCGCTGCCAACGCCGCAGTCGCGATTGAAGTACCTGTCTCAGTTCGCGGGTTAACAAGACGAGCCCAATCCCGAAGACAAGGATTGCTGCCGGCCCCATCTCGACGCCCATCTGAAGGTAGTCGTTGTGTGGCGTCTGGGCCACCTTTCCAAACCGGGCGACTTCACCGTCAACAGGAAATGCATAGAGGGGATACGTGTACTGATAGAGCCCCAGCCCGATTCCCACCGGATGATCGACCATCTGTGCGACCGCGCCCTGCCACATCTGCCAACGGGCATAGGAAAGAGGATTTTGTTGATGCTCCGTCAACACTCGATCACGAATCGGCGTAGGGACAAACAGCCCGAGCAACACCACGGCTGCCACACAGCTGCCGGCTAATTTCCAACCGTACCGGGCTGTCAGCACAAAGCCCGTCCCGACCAGGCATACGATCATGCCCCCGCGAGACTGGGTGAACAACACCGCCAAGAACAGCACGCCCAATGCCGTGATAAACCCAAGCCACCACAGGACCGGCGACATCCACGGTCGTGAAAAGGCCGAGACATGTCGATAGCCATAGATCGCGACGCTCACCAGAATCGTCCAGGTTACCGTGAGATATCCGGCGAGAAAATTGGGGTTGAAGAAGGTACCGGCAGGTCTCACAACATTCCATGCCAACCCTTGCATGATGGCCCAGCCTGCTTCGCCCACGCCCATTAGCACGATCACAAGAGTCAGCGTACGAATATGCTCCCACCGGTCCACGAAGGAGACAAGTAAATAGAATAACGTCGCGTACCCCACGATCACAATGAACCACTGGCGGCTCGGATGAGCGTAGGGTGAAAGGATGGTCGCCAGCAAAGCCAGACCGACAAAGGCCAGTACCACGTACCGCATCGTCAACACAGGGATGGCAAGTCGCCCAGCGCGAATGCCCGCCGCCAGCACGATTCCCAGCCACGTTACGATCAACAGCCTGATGATCATTTGTGCGGGATGAGTCGTACCGCCTTCCTGCAGGGGCGAGAAGATCACGAGTGCGCTGACCAACAGCAGCGAAATGGGAGGCAGCATGTTCATAGCGACGTCTTGGTCACTTGCCGAAGCGGATATCTCCTGCTTTATCAGACAAGCCTAATTTGGCAAAGTGAAATTGAATACTCGACGTGGTAGGCAGTGACCAGAACAGACAACTCAGTGCGCGAATCGAGCACAATGCCAATGCGTCAGCCGGAATGAAAACGGGGGAGGAACGTGGTTCCTCCCCCGTCTCTGAAACACCCTGCGACTGATCGTTAGCTGATCACGTCGTCAGGAACCGCCTGGGTCAAACCACCCTTGATATCATTGACTGACCAACCATCGATCGTCGCGTCATTGTCGATACTGGCAACCGCCGACGCGGTGAAGCCGACCGCACCCGCCGTAGTGCTGGCGTTTGACGGCACTGCTGGAGCTGCGTCAGTCTGAACCGTACAGCCCGCAGGAGCACCGCACGGAATCTGGTCATAGTTGGCAGCCGGGAAAGCATTGCCTCCGGACGCCGCGTTACCACCGGCAGCCGGGCTCCGATACGTGTATCGATTGGTCGATCCGGCCAGAGCATAGCCGATCTCCGAGAAGCTTCCGTAACGTGAATTTTCGCTGAGATAAGCCGTCTCCGCCACGAAAATCGCGCCCAGGTTAGTCTTGGCTTCAGACTGCCGGGACTTCGCCTGGTAACGCAAGAAGTTCGGAATGGCGATGGCCGCCAAGATACCGATGATCGCCACAACGATCATCAACTCGATCAACGTAAAACCTTTTTGACCCTTGATTTGCTTCAACATACTTCCTCCCTTTCCTAATGTTGCTACTTCATCCGACACGTTCTTCTCCCTTGCCTCTTCGTACGACACAGCTTTTTTCAAGCCTAGCAGATCTTGGGAATAGCAGATTCTATGCCCAACACCTCCTTCCTGTAGTTCCTTATCATTTCTTCTATATTTCGTTTACTTAGCTCCATTCCGTCCGTAACCTCTGGCCTCGCCGCCTGAACTCCATTCCGTTTTCCGTCATCTTCTGACAAGTTTTGCGCTCTCACTAACTCGACACATCATTGGGCTCCGCCCCGTTCAATCCCTGCTTCGCATCGTTCACATACCAGCCGTCATGCGTGGCATCTCCATCGAGATCCGCCGCGGCGGTGGCTGTAAATCCAGAGGCGGATGTCGTCGCGCTACCTACCGCTCCCGTATATGTCATTGCCCCTGGCATCGGAGACGCCGTCTGAATCGTGTCACAGCTGCTGGACGGTCCGCAGAGATTGCCCCCGTTCGGCCCCATCCCCGATCCAATTCCCAGACCGGACCGATAGGTGTAGCGGTTCGTCCCGCCTTCGGCGATGGCAAAGCCCACATCTGTAAAATTCCCATATTCTTTCCGCTCACTGAAGAACGAGGTCTCGGCCACGAAGATACCCGCCAAGTTCGACCGTGCCTCAGCCTGCATCGCCTGCGCCCGGTATCGAAGAAAATTGGGGATGGCAAACGCAGCGAGAATTCCCACAATCACCACCACGACCATCAATTCGATCAGCGTGAACCCTTGTTGCTTCGATGTAGTCAGCATGGAACTTGGGCACAGACATCCTGGAAAACCGATTTACCTGCTCACCCACCACCGACGCCCTGCAGATATGGGCTCTATAAGCAGGCCTTGTGCCACAAAACCGCCGAGTGCCGGTAAGATTGATAAGATCACGTCAATATTGATCTTTTCTTTCAGATCTCCCAGCGAGTGCCGCCCGACAGTCCCCCGCAGGCCTGAATTCAGAAGAGAAAGTGCCAAAAATTGACGGAATCGAACAGTCACGGCTCCCATTCCCAACAAATAGGAGACTGCCGGTCCCGGCAATTCAGGACTGGGAGAGGGCCGCCAGACGGAAAGGATTTGTGCGGGGCGTGGAAAGGCCGCAGGCGATGAAGCCCGGTTCGTGGATGCCCGATGAAGCGAAAAAAAAAGAGGGATTACTGCTGAGCGGGAGCCGGAGTGGCGCCCTTGCGATCTGAAACGCGCCGGAGCGCCTGGCGAATGCGTTCTTCTTTGGCGGGATCACCCAAACCCAGTTCACGGAATCGCTGCATCAGCTTGTCGTTGGACGGATCCAGTTCCAGCGAATGCAGGAGCGCTTCCCGACCATCCGAGAGATGTTGCTGCTTTAAGTAGATTTCGCCGAGATGTTCATAAATCACGGGATCGTCGCCGACCAGCGCAACCGCCCGTTTCATCTCCGCCAGCGCTTCAGCCAGCAGACCCTTCTTGAAAAAGGCCCAGGCCAGACTATCGACGTAATACCCGTTGGTCGGTCGAAGTGCGACGGCCTGCTTGGTCAGTGCAATCGCTTCTTCGATCTTCACGCCGCGTTCTGCATAGCTATACCCTAGGTAGTTCATGGCATCGGCGTGGTGCGGATCCAGGGCGAGCGTCGTCTGCATGGACTTCACGACCTCGTCGAATCGATTCAGCTTGTCATACGCGGTTCCCGCGTTGAAATGCAGGTCCGCATTCTCCGGATTGTGGCGAATCCCTTCCTGAAACGCCTGAAGGGAAGGCTCATATTGTTCGACTTGAAAATGTGACAACCCCAGGACGATATGGGCCTCCGGCTGCTTGGGATTCAACCGGCTGGCTTCGCGAAGGTGCTGAATGGCTTCGGCATACTGCTTGGTCCGGTACTGGAGCACGCCCAAATGCAGATGCCCCTCGAAATACGAAGGCTCCAGCGTCAGATTGTACCGATAGGCCTCCATCGCATTGGCGTAATCCTTGGTCTCTTCATACAAATACCCCAGGTAGTCACGAACCTTCAGTTCGGTCGGCCGCACCGTGAGGATTTGTTTCAACTGCTGAATGGCTTTGGGGTAGTCCTTCTGCTCCCCATAGACCAGCCCCATCCGGAGCTGAGCATCGAGGTCCGACGGATCTTCCGCCAACATCTCCTGCAATTCTCGGAGCGCATCGTCGTACTGCTTCGCGGAGACTTGCAGCCGAATGAGGTGATGCCGGATGTCCCGATTTTTTGGATTCACACCCTGCAGGTAGCGACGATAGATCCCGATCGCCTTGTCCCGATCCTGTTTGGCTTCATACACAGACCCTAGAGCCACGTAGGCGGGTTCGAAGGCTGGATTCAGTGCCACCGCCTGCTCGAAATGAGTCGTCGCCTTGTCAAAATCTCTGGCTTCGACCCCGATCCGACCTAAATAGTAGTACCCGACTGCCGAGTCCGGGCTGATCTTGATCCCAGCGCGAATCGTGTCTTCGGCTTCAACATATTGTTTCTGATTGGCTTGCAACAGCCCCTTGGCAAAGAAATGCTCGCTACGCTGAGGTTCCTGCTCAATGGCACGATTGAAGAGTCTCAGCGCCTTGTCGGGCTTGCCTGCGGCCGCATACATGCCGCCGATTTGCCCCAGCATCTGCGCATCCAGCCCCGGCACATCGGCCACTTCATCCGCAAAGCGCACCGCCGACGGCACATCCCCCGCGGTGAAGTAGAGCACGGCCAGCCTGGCTTTGAGATAGTTCGAAGCGGGATCCGTTTGCAGGGCAAGTTGATATTCCTTGATCGCCAGTTCCGTCTCCTGATCCAACTCGGCCTGGTATCCGAGGAGAAAGTGGTAGGACGCGCGAGAATCTGAGGATGAGGGCATGGGACGAGGAGCCACCGGCACGGCGGATGGGAGCGCAGCAGGAGCGGGACGGGCAGGCGGTGTGCTGTGGCAGGCGGCGGTGACACAGGACATAGCCGCCAGTAAAAGAGCTACCGTTCTGACGTTCACAGAACCCCTTCGGACAGGTGGCTGCCGACACGCTTCACACAATCGTTGCACAATCATCCGCTCAACTTGCAGGGGAAATATTCGAAGGACAGTGACTGACGGGAATTATACCGGCCCGAGAAAGAACGCGTCAAACGACCTCGCGACTCTCGAGATTCTCGAACTTGGCAAACCGGTCGTGGAAAAATAGGTCCCGTTTCCCGATCGGTCCGTTACGATGCTTACTGACCAGAATTTCTGCGATGCCTTTTCTCTCCGTCGCGGGTTCGTAGACTTCTTCACGATAGATAAACATCACGACATCGGCGTCCTGCTCGATCGCGCCGCTTTCCCGCAAGTCGGCCAACATAGGGACCGGGGGCTTCCGGGCTTCCACTGCGCGACTCAACTGTGACAGGGCGATGACCGGCACGTTCAGCTCTTTCGCCAGGGTTTTTAAGGAACGGGAAATGTCGGAAATTTCCTGCTGCCGTGACTCGGAGTCGCTCTTCCCTTGCATGAGCTGGAGATAGTCGACAATCAACAGATCGAGGCCACGCTCAGCCTTGAGCCGCCTCGCTTTCCCGCGCATCTGCTGCACCGTCACGGCGCCGGAGTCGTCGATATAGATCGGCGCCTGCTCCAGCTTCCCGGCCGCTTCCGCAAGGCGCCACCAGTCTTCCTTTTGCAACCGACCGGTCCGGAGCGCATGCGAATCGACGCGGGCCTCGGAACTCAACATGCGGAGCACGAGTTGCGGCTTCGACATTTCGAGGCTGAAAATGCCGACGACGGTGCCGGCATGCAGCGCGGCATGCTGCGCCATCCCAAGCGCCAGACTGGTCTTGCCCATACTCGGACGGCCGGCAATGACGATCAAGTCCGACGGCTGTAATCCGGCGGTCAGATCATCCAGATCGATAAAGCCGGTCGGTACGCCCGTGACACGTTCCTTGCGCTTGGACAGCTTGTCGACGACATCGAGACTCTCTTTGATGATCTGATTGACCGGAGTAAAGGAACGATCCAGCTTTCCCTGAGCAAGGCTGAAGACCGAACGCTCGGCAAAATCCAACAGCTCATCGACTGCCACCGTCCCGTCATACCCGCGCGTCACGACCTCTGTCGAGGTCTGAATGAGCCCTCGCAACAGCGCTTTGTCCCGAACGATCTTGCTGTGATAGCGGACATTGGCCGCCGTCGGCACCACCTGAACGAGCTCGGCTAGATAGGCGGATCCTCCGACCGCTTCGAGCTCAGAGCGCGCCTTCAAGCATTCCGTGAGCGTAATCTGATCGATGACTTCGCCGCGATCGGACAGCTCCAGCATGGCTTGATAAATCTTGCGATGCGCAGTCCGGTAAAACTCCTCGTCCGTCAGTAGCTCCATCACCTTGGCCATCGCCGTGTTATCCAACAAGATCGCGCCGAGCACCGACTGTTCGGCCTCGACGTTCTGCGGCGGCAATTTGGGGGAGGTGAGATCAACCACGGAGAGCGACTTCATACCCGGCTCCTGCGCCGTCGCGGTTCTGCCGCAACCGGCTTGGAGCCAGCGGTTGTAGAGGGACCGGAGTGAGGCGGCGTCACCACACCGGACGCATCGAGGGCTCGAAACAGACGATCGACATCGAGACCAAACCCGGTAGAAGCCGCGGTCCGACCGAACCGGCCCATTAAATGGTCGTATCGGCCCCCGCCTCCCAGCTCCGCCCCGATACCCGGCGCAAAGACGTCGAAGACTATCCCGTCATAATATTCAAACCCGCGGAACTCGCCCAAATCGAGCAACACCGCCTGCTGCCCGGGCGACACCAATCGCTCATAGACCTGCGCAAGGCGATCGAGTGGTCTCAGGAGGGTCCGGTCGCGCCCCACCAACTTTCTCCCGCGCACCAAGACCTCAGGCCCACCGCACAAATCCAGCGCTTCGAGAATGACCCGCCCCGTCGACCGAGGTATCCCCTCGCGTGTCAGCAATTCCTCAAGCAGCGGCATGTCTTTCCGCGCAGCAGCCTGCTCCACACGCTTCTGCCCCTCGAGTGATAAGCCGGACTTGGCCAGCAACGCCGTAAAAAATCCGACATGGCCGACGGCAACCTTGAATGAAGACAATCCGACCTGTGCCAAACATTCCAGCAAAAGTGTCAGCACCTCGGCATCTCCGGCAACCCCGTCCACACCGATGAGTTCCGCTCCGACTTGAAAAATCTCGCGGTCGCGGCCCGCGTGCTCACGCTCATAGCGGAACACGGAAGTGCGATAACATAACCGCAGCGGAAGCCGCTCCCCCATCATCCCCATGGCGACCGTCCTGGCGATCTGTGCCGTGGCATCCGGACGCAGCAGCATCAACCGGCCCGTCGTCCGATCGACCAGCTGATAACATTTCTCGATCAGTTCAGATTCCAGGCCTGGCGCGAGGACGTCCAGGTACTCGAACATCGGCAGAATGATTTCTTCGTAGCCCCCGCGGGCAAGCACGGCCAGCAGCGTCTGCTCGAGCTGTCGGATACGTCGAGCGGCGTCAGGAAGAATGGTGCTCATTCCAACCGGAATGAGCGACCGTTCCCGACCTGCCACCAGAGGCGAGGAGGAAGAGGAAGCCTTCAACGAAAGAGCGCCCATGGTCGACTGCCGGGCAATCTACAACCCTTTCGACAGGTCGGCGACCTTCACGGAAAGGATGTGCTTGCTGTTCGTAATCTGATCGAGGACCGACTTAGGAAGCGGCGCATCGAGCCCGAAAATCTGCAAGGCTTTGCCGCCACGCTCTTCCCGCGAACACTGCATACGCGCAATATTGATGTTGTGATCGCCGAGGATATGCCCCACCGTGCCGATCACCCCGGGACGATCCTCGTTCTGGATCAGCAGGAGATGGTTGTCCGGCACCACTTCCACCTTGAACTGGTCGATCTCAATGATGCGCGGATCCTTCCGGTGGTAGAGCGTTCCGGCAACCTGATGAGACTTCTTCCCACCCTCAACCCGCACCCGGATCACGCTGGCAAAGTCTCCGGCATCACTGATCTTCACCTCTTTGACTTCAATGCCACGTTCCTTGGCGACGACGGGCGCGTTCACATAGTTGACCGGATCTTCAAGGATTGGGGTCAGGAGCCCCTTCAGAACCGCAATCGTCAATGGCGCCACGTTCAGCCCGGCGACTTCTCCACTGTACTCGACGGTCAAGCGCTCCAGCCCACCTTCCAGCAACTGCGACTGCAAGAGGCCGACACGTTCGCCAAGCGACAAATACGGCTGGAGTTTCGGCAAGAGCTCCGGCGAGACCGAGGGAATATTCACCGCGCCCCTGGCAATCCCTTTCGTGAAATACTCCACGATCTGCTCGGCGATGCCGATCGCCACATTTTCCTGCGCTTCCGTGGTGGAGGCGCCGATGTGCGGGGAGCAGATAAAATTATCCAACCCCAGGAGCGGATTGTCCGGCTTCACCGGCTCATCCTCAAACACATCGAATGCCGCGGCGGCAACCTTTTTAGACTTGAGCGCCTCGCACAAATCCCCCTCGTGGACGATCCCGCCACGCGCACAGTTGGCAATCATGACGCCGGTCTTCATCTTGGCAATGGCTTGCGCATTGATCAGGGCTTTGGTTTCCGGGGTCAGCGGAGTGTGGACGGAAATGACATCAGCTCGGCGGAACAGTTCGTCCAGCTCGACGATGGTCACACCCATTTTTTCCGCACGCTCCGGGGCCAGATAGGGATCGTAGGCCATCACCTGCATCCCTACTCCCTGTGCAAGCTTGGTGAGATACCCGCCGATTTGGCCGACGCCGACAATGCCGAGCACTTTGTTGTACAACTCCACGCCCATGAACTTTTCTTTTTCCCACTTCCCGCCCTTCGTCGAGGCGGTCGCTTGCGGGATGCGGCGCGACATCGAGAAAATCATGGCCATCGTATGCTCGGCAGTCGTCACGGTGTTGCCACCGGGTGTATTCATGACGACGATGCCGCGGCGCGTGGCGGCCGGGGTATCGACATTGTCCAAGCCGGAACCGGCTCGCCCGACGACCTTCAGCTGGCTGGCGGCCGCGATGACTTCCGCGGTGACTTTCGTCCCGGAGCGGACGATCAGTCCGTCCGCGTCCTTGATTTCCTTCAGCAGCTCTTCTTTCGGCAGTTTGGTTTTCACCACCACCGTAAAGCCGGCCTTCTCCAATACCTCGACACCCTGCTTCGAGAGACTATCGCTGACCAATATTTTCATTGTCGTGACGCCTTACCTGACGGTGAGTCTAAGACTTGCCCATAATAATTTCTTGAGCCTTTGCCACCCCGCTACCGAGTTTTATGGGATAGCCCAGCCCCTTGATGACCATCTCCACCGCCGCCAGGGCCGTGATGACGTCAAAACTATCGATATACCCCATGTGAGAAATACGGAAGATTTTGCCCTTCAGGTGATCCTGACCACCCGCCGCCGTCATTCCATATTGGGTCCGCAAATTCTTATAGACGGCCTGTCCGTCCACACCTTCAGGCGCCGAAATCGCGGTTAACGCATCGCTCGGACGCTCTTGAGGGAAGATGGAAAGCCCGGCGGCCTTGATGCCCTCCCGCATCGCCGTCGCCAACATCGCGTGACGGGCGAAGACGGCTTCCAGTCCCTCGGCTTTCAGAATGTTCATCACTTCCTTCAGGCCGAGAATGAGGGACACGGCCGGCGTATAGGCCGTCGTACTTTTCTGTTGATTCTCCCGCTCGCGCTTAAAATTGAAATAGAACGCGGCGTTCTTGGCCTTGTCGGCTAATCGCCAGGCTTTTTCACTCACGCTGGCGAAGGCCAGCCCCGGCGGCAACATCAACGCCTTCTGCGAACCGGTGATAACCACGTCGAGGCCCCAGGCATCGGTCTTAAGGTCGAGCACTCCCAGCGCGGTGATGGCATCCACGACCAGAATCGTCTCCTCATACCCTTTGACGATATCGGCCAGCGCCTTGACGTCATGCGCCACAGCCGTGGAGGTTTCGCTCGCCTGCACATAGACGGCTTTGATCGACGGATCTTTCTTCAAGGCATCCGCGACGGCCTGCGGATCTACCGCGCGCCCCCACTCGACCTTCAACTCGGTGACCTGCGCTCCGAACGTCTTACACAGCTTCGTCCAACGCTCGCCGAACTTACCGCCGTTGATCGTGAGGGCTTTATCGCCCGGGGACAAGAAGTTCGAGACCGACCCCTCCATGCCTCCGGTGCCGGATGCCGCAAGAATCAAGACATCGTTCCTGGTTTGAAATAGCCACTTCAAGTCCTCACGAACCTCGGCAAAGAGTTTATCGAATTCAGGCGCCCGGTGATGAATCATCGGTCTGGCCATCGCCAGTAACACCTCCGGAGGAACGGGGGTGGGTCCGGGAGCTAGCAAATACCGTTTCAACATGGGACGATCCTCCTCACTGTGCAGAACGAACGATGTCAGGGATTTAGAAGGGGCGTACGCTACCATAGCCCCCCTGAGGTGTCAAGGTAACAGACCGTGAAGATGCTTATCTTTTCAGCGACTTCACTGCATCAGGCAAGATTTACTTCGGGGACGCGAGGCGACTCCCCGCGCGATGATTTTTCACCACACGCTCGATGACGACTCAACTCCCTCAATTTCTTGACAAGTTGTAACCTCATCGATAGGCTACCCTTCGGAAGTCAGTGATTTCTCATTCCCTGAACAGTCTAGTGGGTGTCCTTATGCATGCACGTTTCCTGGTCACAGGTGCTCGCGCGCTGCCGCTTCTCTCTTTCTGGCTGCTCTCTCTCTCGTGGCCGACTCTCGCAGGGGCGGAGTTGCCGCCCCCTCCCCACGCTGATACACCGGCGACCGCGGAGACCATGCAGGAGGACGTTCCACCTTCTATTCAGGAACCGGAATACTCGTTGGACGAAGAAGACCACGCCACTGCCGCGGAACTCGAAGCCGTTGAGCCCCCGGCCCCCATTGCCAGCGAACCGTCGACCGAAGTCCCGCCGGCCGAAGCGCTCCTTCAGCTCAAGCCGCTCAATGGCACCACCGCTCGATTTACAGACCTGCTGACACCGCCAGCAGAGGTGGCTCAGGAGGAAGCGGCGGCGCAGGGGCAGGAATCGGAGGAAGCCACGGCCTACAACGTGCCGATTGTGCTCGACCCATCCGTTCAAGGTCATATTCGCTTTTTCAACGTCTCTATCCGCAATCGATTTGAACAGTGGCTCATCCGCCTCAGCCACTATCGCCCGCTGGTTGATAGCATCTTCTCCGAATTCCAGCTTCCCAGCGATCTCATCTATCTGTCTCTGGTTGAAAGCGGATTTAACCCCCATGCCTATTCCCGCGCCCGGGCGGCCGGTCCGTGGCAATTCATGAAGGGGACCGCCAAGGTCTATGGGCTGCGTGTCGACAGTTACGTGGACGAACGACGAGACCCTGTGAAATCGACCGTTGCGGCTGCCCGCTACCTGCGGGACCTGTACGACCTATTCGGCACCTGGCCTCTGGCTATGGCCGCCTACAACGCCGGGGAAGGTAAGGTGATGCGGGCGCTCCATACGGCGCAAGCGGAGAGCTTTTCAGACATTGCCAAAACACGGCTGATCCGGCGGGAAACGAAAGAATACGTCCCCCGATTCATGGCCGCCACCATCATCGCCAAGAATCCGGACCGTTATGGCTTTCCGCAGAACGACGTGCGGCCTCACCAATTCGAGGAAGTGGTCGTAAAACGCCCCATCCACTTCAAGGCGATTGCGAATGTGACGGGTATTTCGTACCAGGAACTGAAGGTGCTCAACCCGGAGTTACGGCGCGATGCCACGCCCCCGGACGATGCCGAATATCACCTGAAGGTTCCGGTCGGCACCAGAGAGAAGGTCGAACAATTGTTGGATCGGGCCCCGACACACAAATTCGCGCCGCTTCCGGTCCCCGTCAGGGTCCGGCACGTCAAGCCTGAGCCGGAATCCGGTCATTGGTATCGGGTCCGAGTGGGCGACTCTCTGGAGAAAATCGCCAAGCGATTCAACATCTCCGTCAAAACCCTCAAGTCCAACAATAACCTGACAGGTCCCACCATCAAGGCAGGAAGCCGTCTAGTCATTGCGAACTAACGCAACCGTCTCTTACCGGGTCATTCTAAGGAAAGCGTTACGGTTTTTTCTTGGAGGGCGCCGCGGCAGACTTGCTTGAAGACTTAGCAGGCGTCTCAGGTTGAGGAGCGGGCGCAGTCACGGCCGGCGCAGGTGTGGCAGCCGCCGCCGGGCTTTCCGGAGACTTCTTCACTTCCAGCACCTTCACTCGCACGGCCGCTTCACTGGTGAAGGGCGAGTTAGGATAATTTTTCATCAAATCCTGGTAGTGCGCGAGGGCCCCCTCAGGACGGGACTGCGATTCTTCCAATTTGGCCAACTCAAAGAGCACGTGGTCTTTATTGAGTGCACCGGGGATCTCGAGGATGCCGGTAAACGCCTTCACCGCCTGATCACGATCCCCCTTCAGCAAATAGGCGTAGGCCATCCGCTGCTGAACAAGCCCCAGGAGCGAGGTATTGGAACCATGGAGCAACATGAATCGTTTGTAGGTTTCGATCCCTGCATCAACCTCATTCGCCAGCACCTGAGCATTCCCTAAATGGAACAGGGCCAGGGGAGCAACGGGGCTCCGTGGATATTGATCCACTACCTGCTTGTAGAGATTGATGGCCTGCGCAAGCTGTTCGTGAGATTTTTTCGGATCGTCAGCCGGTCGGTTGAGATAGTGCAGCGTCGCTTCCTGATCGAGTTCACGTGCCTTCAGCGTGGCCTGGTAGTCATACCAAATGACCCCGGCAACCACCGCCGCGGCAACGAGCAAGACTCCCAGTCCGACCAGAACCGCCCGCCGCTGTTCCTGCAAGACGAGCAGAAACCGCTCAACTCCGGTCAGCAGATGCGCTTCATCGAGCGGATCGACCTTTGCGGGAACTTTGATTCGATAACTCATGCTCTCTCAATCATTCTCCAGGCGCAGTAAAAGAAGCGGTCGTTTCCGAGCGCCTCGCGCCTTATACTAGGGAGCAGTCAGCCTTGTCAAATATTCAAGCCCTTCGCGGGTACGGGACACCATGTTCAAGGAATATCTTCAGAATTTGCAGGACCAGCACCTACTCCGCCGGCTGCGCACCATTGCCTCGTCCACGGGACCGACGGTCAAGCTTGACGGGCACACCGTGATCCTGCTTTCCTCAAATAATTACCTGGGCCTGGCCACCCACCCGGCCGTCATAGAAGCGGCCGTCGAAGCGACGCGTCAATACGGGGCAGGATCCGGGGCCTCGCGTCTCGTCTGCGGCACCCTTACGCCCCACGAAGAACTCGAAACGGCACTCGCCCGGTTCAAAGACACTGAAGCCACACTCACCTTCGCAGCCGGCTATCTGGCGAATATCAGCGCCGTTCAGGCGCTGATCGGGAAAGACGGACTCATCCTCGCCGACCGCCTCTGCCACGCGAGTCTGATCGACGGCTGCCGCTTGAGCGGCGCCACATTTCGCATCTACCACCACCGGGATATGAATCACCTGGAGCAACTGCTTGGCCGCCGGCCCCCCGGCAAACCGACCCTCATCGTCACCGATGGAATTTTCAGTATGGATGGGGATATCGCACCGATGAGGGACATCGCCCTCTTGGCGGAACAGTATGGCGCCGCCGTCTATGTCGACGATGCGCACGGCACGGGAATCCTTGGGGAAACAGGGCGAGGCACCCTCGAACATTGCGATGTCGAAACGCGCATCCCCTATCACATGGGCACCTTGAGCAAGGCGATCGGGAGCGCCGGAGGTTACCTGGCCGGATCAGCCGAATTCGTAGCCTATCTCGTGAATACCTGCCGCGCCTTCACCTATACAACCGCCCCCACACCGGCCGCCGCCGCGGCCGCCACGGCGGCGCTCCGCGTGATCCGGCAAGAGCCTGAGCGGCGAGCCAGATTGTGGCGGAATCGCCATCGCCTTGCGCAAGGACTCAGCGGCCTCGGCTTCCAGCTCGCCGCTTCGGAGAGCCCCATTCTTCCAGTCATCGTCGGCGATCCCGATCGCGCGATGAGCCTCGCCCACACACTGCTCACACTGGGAGTCTATGCCCCCGCGATTCGCCCACCGACCGTGCCGGCGTCCACGAGCCGGATTCGCTTCACGATCACCGCCGATCACACTGATGAGCACATCGACCAGGCGCTGGCAGCGCTGGCGCAGGCAGGTCGTTCGCTCAACATAATCTAAGCACCAATCGCCCTTCGCAGAGCGGCCGCCGGCCACCGTTTCCCCTCGTCTCTTCTGGGTATTTTCTTGCTTTCTCACCTTCCTATGGCATGATCGAATCAACCTGACGAGCCATGATCCTCTACTCATAACCGCGCTCGTTTATCCATACATTCTCTCACTGCATGGAGTGATCCGATGATTGACATCTCCAAACTGTTGACCTTTGGCGTCCAGCAGGGCGCCTCGGACTGCCACATCAGCGCGGGTGAACCACCGATGATCCGCCTGCATGGCGACCTCAAGAAACTCGACCATCCTCCACTGACGCAGGACGAAACCCACGCGCTGATCTACGACATGATGAGTGACGCGCAGCGCAAGAATTTCGAAGAACACCGGGAGTGCGACTTCTCGTTCGACCTCGGCGACATTGCCCGATTCCGCGTCAACGTGTTTGTGCAAGGGCGTGGATTGGGGGCCGTGTTCCGGACCATTCCGACGGAGATCCTTCCCCTGGAGAAACTCGGCATGCCGCCGATCCTTCGACAGCTCTGCGACCGCGAAAAAGGCCTGATCTTGGTGACCGGCCCAACCGGGTCCGGAAAATCCACCACACTCGCGGGCATGATCGACTATCTCAACAACACCTTTGAAGGACACATTCTCACCATCGAAGATCCGGTCGAGTTTGTACACAAATCCAAGAAATGTCTGGTCAACCAGCGGGAACTGGGCGTCCATACACTGTCGTTCGCCAACGCTCTCCGCGCCGCACTCCGCGAGGACCCCGACATCATTCTCGTCGGCGAAATGCGAGACCTGGATACGATCCAGCTGGCGCTGACCGCTGCCGAAACCGGACACCTGGTCTTTGCGACCCTGCACACGTCCAGCGCCCCGAAAACCATCGACCGCATCATCGACGCCTTCCCTCCGAACCAACAGGCCCAAGTCCGCGCACAGCTCTCGGAAACGCTGGAGGCGGTCTTGACTCAAACCCTGCTCAAGAAGAAGAGCGGCGGCCGGATTGCGGCGGTGGAAATCATGGTCGGTACGACTGCGGTGCGGAACCTCATCCGCGAGGGCAAACTCCACCAGATTCCCGGCATCATGCAAGCCAGCCAAAAAGACGGCATGCAGACCATGGACATGGCCCTGGTCGATCTGGCCACACGAGGACTGGTGACGAAAGCTGAGGCTCAATCGCGCAGCATGAATCCCAATCTCTTCAGCGCCGCGGCAGGAGGCGCCGCCTAATCGGGCACTCCACGCAACCAGAACGGGTTTCCCACAGTATTGGAAAGAGGCATTTCATGGATGTTCGCACGCTTCTCGAAGTAATGGTCAAGCAGGAATCGTCCGACCTGTATCTCACCGTCGATGCGCCCCCCATTTACCGCATCCATGGCTCGACACATCGGACCGATGCCCCGCCGTTCACGAACGAGCAGCTCGAGTCGTTGGCGCTGGCCCTCATGCGAGGCCAACAGCGAGGTGAGTTCGAAGAGAAGATGGAGATGAACCTCGCCCTGTACTACAAAGACCTTGGCCGCTTCCGCGTGAACATCTTCCGGCAGAAGGGCAATGTCGGACTGGTGTTCCGCCACATCAAAGCGGAGATCATGACCGTTGAGCAGCTTGATCTACCGCCCATCGTCAAAGACATCGCTATGACCAAGCGAGGGCTGGTACTGGTGGTCGGTGCGACCGGCTCCGGCAAATCCACGTCCCTCGCCGCGATGATCGACCACCGCAATACGGTGCATGCCGGCCACATCATCAGCGTGGAAGACCCGATCGAATTCGTCCATCACCACAAGAAATCGATCGTCACCCAACGCGAGGTCGGCTTCGATACCCATTCCTTCGGACACGCATTGAAAAATACCCTGCGCCAGGCACCGGACGTCATTCTCATCGGTGAAATCCGTGACACGGAGACCATGGAAGCCGCGATCACCTTCGCTGAAACCGGACACCTCTGCCTCGGAACGTTGCACTCGAATAATGCGAATCAATCGATCGAACGCATCATGAACTTCTTTCCGGTCGAACGTCACGCGCAGATCTACCTGCAGCTCTCATTGAACCTGCGAGCCATCATTTCTCAACGATTGATTCCCTCCCTCGACGGCCGCCGCGTGCCTGCGCTCGAAATCATGCTGGATACGCCGCGCATCAAGGACCTCATCAAACGTTCTGAAATCGATACCCTGAAAGAGGCGATGGAGCAAGGCATCGACGAAGGCTGCCAGACATTCGACCACGTGCTGTTGCAACTCTATAAGGCCGGGAAGATCAGTATTGAACAAGCGTTGATCAATGCCGACAGCGCCAACAATCTTCGTCTGAAAATTAAACTGGCGGGATTGAAGGGCGACGATGCAGTGGCGGCTCTCCTGGACAAGAACGACCGGGATGAGAAGGGGTTCCAGATTCAGGGACAAATGGGCCAAGGCGGGAGCAAGAAACGCTGAGGGTCAGAATGTTGAGGCCCCTGATCCTCGGGAGCCATTCCTGCGCGAGAGCACATCACGCAATTGATCGGAAGATCGGCCTAAGGACGCCCTGCCGGAAGCTCTTCCCCCGCCTGTTCGAGATAGGATGCGATTTTATCTAAGGCACCCGCACTCAACTTTCGTCCGTACCAGGTCGGCATCGTGTTCGCCGGAAACCCGGGTACCACATAGATCCCCGGCGATACCACTGATTCCACAATGTACTCACGAACCGTCTGCGCCTGGCCCTTATACTGCGGATCGGCCAGGCGACTTGCTCCGGTCTTCGCCAGCCACAACGGCGGACCTACCTGGCCCTTCGCGCCCGCAATGCCGGGAATCTGATGGCAAACCGGACAGCCGGCGCGGACAAAGAGTTCCTGAATCGGTTCATCCCCGGTCACCAACGGCACCATGTTCGGGTCAATATTCTGGATAGCCGGGGTTGAATCAGGTGGAGGCGAGATATTGCGGATTCCCGCCAGCGCAACCAGGAACACAAGCCCTGCCGCGAACGCGGCGACGGCCTTATGCTTTCTGTTTGGCGATGGAACAGACGATGGGGCACCTGAATCAGGCATAACCACGAATTAGGAAACTTACGAAAGCCTTGGGGCGTACCCCCGGCTCTATTTCTTGGCATCCATCGCGCAGCGAAATCCAATGGTGCGGTCCTGAAAACCAGGCTCCGCCGAGACCCGCGAGGACGCACTTAACGCCACAGGCAAATCGGCCCAGGACCCGCCGCGAATCACCCGTTTCTCGCCGTTGGCAGGACCCATCGGATTTTTGTCGGGACTCTTGCCGTAGTAAGTGCGATCGTACCAATCGGCTACCCACTCAGCTGCATTCCCCGCCATGTGATGGAGACCGTATGGACTACGCCCCCCGGCTTTCAGGCCGTGGCGGACGCTCATTCCTTCCACCCCACCCGCCACACTCACCAACGTGATGGCTTCGCTGACCCACACGCCACGATTGTAGTTGGCAATGTCCACAAACGGCTGCATGGGGCCCCACGGGTACCGACGGCCATCGGTTCCACGCGCCGCCTTCTCCCATTCAGCTTCTGTCGGGAGTCGCTTCCCCGCCCAGGCACAATAGGCCGCCGCATCCTCCCAACTCATCCCGACAGCCGGACGATCGCCGACCGTCTCCGCCGCTTCATCATCCCAGGTCGGCGGCGCATCATATCTCGCAGCCTGAAGAAACTTTCGATAGAGTTGCAGCGACACTTCATATCGATCGATGGCATACGCGTCGAGGGTCACCACATGTTCGGGGCGCTCGGCGGGAAGCCCATCGTTGTTCCCCATCGTAAAAGGCCCGGCTGGAACCAACACCATCGGCGCACCATCCTGCCCTGTGATCGTCTCAGCCCCGCCCGCCTTGCCATCCGCCCCCGACGGTGGCTCGGCCGCTCGCACCGACCAGACTCCGACAAACAGCATGACGGATACCGCGAAGGTCATAATGAACAGACGCATATGCACCTCTCACCCAGGGATACGCCCAGACGCAACCCGAATCTACCCAGGCAAAGTGTAGCCGCGAGTCTGTGCAAACTCAACTATATGTATAGAGAGGGTGGACTAGAGAGATCTCTATTCAACTGGCGGAGGCGAGCAATGGGGGGACAGAGGCAGAGACAGAGACAGATTCGGCCGGCATGCGACGCATGCCGGCCGGAGGAGACACCAGGCTTATAGCTCTCAATCGTTCATTACTTGAGCTCTGCAACCCGCCGGTCGTGGTCCTTCATAGTCCGCAGCGCCGTTAAGTCAGAACGCTCCAGAAGATTATGCAGCACTTCCTCCTTCAACTGAGCCATTAACGCCTGATGGTGCTTGGAAGATGGCGCCGTATCCTGCAAGAGATTGAGCCAGCCCGTCGTCGCCGCCTCATAGCGGCTGTTCGGCATGGCTGTGTGCAGTTCCTGAAATACCGTAACCGCATCGGCTCGATTCTCAAAGAGCGCGACCAGACCACGCGTGTAATACGCCTCTTCACAGGCGGGACCTTTATGGCAACTCTTCATGCGGGAGTCCTGTGCATGGGCGATGGCTTGAAGCGACTTCAGCTCGGTCGCTTCGATGGTGAAGAAGGCACTACTTGGCAACGTCGTGGAAGAACCGGGCTGATTCATCGTCGTACACCCTTGTAACCCCGCTACCAGAACTGTCATCAGGGCGAGAAGAGGAACCGTTCGGTGCGACATCGTTAACCTCCTCATAAGCGCGGATAGGTCGGCGCGCTGGATTGACCGGAATTGTTTGCCTCGCGGTGATGTTCCGACTGTACCACCCAAACCGGATCAGGCCATTCCACGGAGGCTGTACCTCTTCGGTACTGGCCAACGGCACACCACAACTCTCCGTAATACCGTTAGACAGAGGGGAGGTAAAAGAATGATCTGCCGAAGACTGCCCTGACCAGGCTAAGGCAGGACCAGAAAAACGAGGCGGTCAAGAGGGAGTCGCCCCGCCGGGCAGGCGGAGCGACCGGAACATATCGCTAGTGCCAATTCGCAACCAGAACCTGCTGCACATCCTGTGGGCGCTGGGCCAAGGCTTGCTCCCAACTCAACCCGGTCTGTTGCGTGAATCCTGCCATCGCCTGGATCAATTGGTTCACCTGAGTGCTCATCAATTGTTGACCGTTACCCGCTTGGACTGTTTCGATCTGATTAGTGGCGCCCCCATACCAGTTGGCAATCGTCACCTGATCGGTCGAACCGTAGAGCGCGATGCGCAAATCATTGGCACTTTGACTCAACATGATGTCCAGAGGATTGATCCCGGCCCCGAAGTTGAGCCGATCGCTGCTCCCGCTCGTGTCAGTCACAGTGTCCTGACCATCCCCGCGAGCGAATTGAAAGACATCATTTCCAGTCCCACCATTGAGCACATCGTTTCCTTGTCCACCTGCAATGGTATCGTTAGCGTCACCGGCTACCAGTGAATTATTACCGACATTGCCGGTCAGCACATTGGCCAGAGAATTGCCCGTCCCGTTGACCGCTGCAGATCCGACCAGCGCCAGATTTTCCACATTGGCTCCTAAACTCCAGGTTACGGCGCTCTGAACCGTGTCGGTGCCGGCATTCGACGCCTCCACCACCGTATCTCCTACTCCCACAATATATGTGTCGTGCCCCGCCCCACCGGTCAACGTGTTGACTGCACTATTGCCGATCAAGATGTTATTGAGCCCGTTCCCAGTGCCGTTGATGAGAGCACTTCCCGTAAGCGTCAGATTCTCGACATTTACGGCAAGCGTGTGCGTGACACTACTCTGGACTGAGTCAATACCGGCATTCACCGATTCGACGATACTATCGCCGCTCCCGATCACATACGTGTCGTTCCCAGCAGCGCCAGTGAGTCGATTGGCGGCATTATTCCCGGTCAGGATATTGTCCAACCCGTTTCCGGTCCCATTGATGGCTCCGCTCCCGGTCAGCGTCAGGTTCTCCACATTGGCCGCCAGGGTATACGTCACCGAACTCTGAACGGTGTCGAGACCTTCATTGGCCAATTCAGTAATCTGATCGCTGACGTTGTCCACAATGTAGATGTCGTCGCCCTGCCCGCCGATCAACCTATCTGCGCCGGTTCCTCCATTAAGAATATTAGCGGCGTTGTTCCCGGTCAGTGTATTGGCGAGGCTGTTGCCGGTTCCATTGACTGCGGCGGTTCCCGTCAACACAAGGTTTTCCACATTGGTCCCCAACGTCCAGCTGATATCAGCTCGTACAATGTCAGTCCCGGCACCTGCTGCTTCGACAATCGTATCGCCCGCCCCAACGACATACGTATCATTCCCTGCTCCGCCACTGAGAGCATTGACCGCGCCATTGCCGGTCAAGACATTGCCAAGAGAGTTTCCCGTGCCATTGATGGCCGCATTCCCGATGAGCGTAAGATTTTCGACATTCGCACCCAACGCATAGGTGATACTGCTCTGAACCGTATCCGTCCCTTGTCCTGCCTGTTCCGTGACGCCATCTCCAATCCCCTCGACAAGATAGACGTCGTTGCCGGATCCGCCAACCATCGTGTCTGCACCAGTTCCCCCATCCAGCCTGTCGTTCCCTGCGCCACCGTAAAGGGTATCATCTCCGCCTAACCCCGAAAGAGTGTCGTTCGTGACATTCCCATACAAATAATCCAGGTCCTCAGTCCCAACCAGATCCACACCTTCAACGCGAGCCAGCATCGCGGTGTAATCCCAAATAGTGCCATCTGCGAATTTGATCCGATCAACACGGAGTGATGGAGACGCGAAAAATCCGCCAAGCATGAGTTGATCGGCGGTACTAGTTATGGTCAGAATTACACCGGTACCGAAATCAGGGGTCGCACGCAACATGAGATCGCCAGGGCCGACTCCTTCCAGGAGTTGCAGCGTGTCGACATCCGATGAATCGCCTTGATCGTCGATGGAATCTTGCCCATATCCTCGACCGAATAGATAGATATCATCACCAACATACCCCTCCAGAAGATCGTTTCCGGCTCCACCATCCAGAGTATCGTCACCGAGCGAAGCCCGGATTTGATCGTTCCCCCCCAACCCACGAATGAGATTGTCCCCATCAGTACCGTAGAGCGTGTCGTCGGTGTCACTGCCGAGAAAAGTCAGCACTCGACTCTCGATCGTGCTCAAATCCCACACGGTTCCATCGAAAAACGCAAATTGGTCCACGTGATTGCTCGGGGAGACAAAAAAGGACTCCACCGTCAATTGGTCTGTGCTCCCATTGACCTTAACGACCAGATCGTTGACATGATTTTCGAGTATGAGATCGCCCGGCGCGATCTCCGCTCCGAACAGTACCTGATCGAGCCCTGTGTGGGCATACGTCTGCATGCCCATCCGCACGATGTCCTGCCCGTACCCACGATCAAACAAGAACGTATTGTCGCCCACCCCGATGAGAATGTCGTTTCCTCCTTGGCCGTCAAGCTGGTTGGGACCGGACAATTGGTTGTCCAGCACATTTCCTACCAGGTCTACTCGCTGAGTCGACTCCAAATACAAATCGTTCAGGATCTGAACATTCTCCACTTGGTCAGGCGCTTGAAATGCAAGAGAAGCACTGGGCGCTAGTTGGATGGTATCAATGCCCCCATTCGCGTCCTCTGACACGGTGGCAAGTCCTGAGAGAAGGTAATAGACATCGTCGCCGGTCCCACCGAATAACTGATCGTCGGCCGCGTTTGACACCAACAGATCACTTCCTTCACCTCCGCGCAATACGTTCACCCCAGCGCCACCATAGAGCCGGTCATTTCCGGCGTCGCCTTCCACTAGATCGTCGCCCTCTTCCCCCTCCAACACATCAGCGCCCTCGCCGCCAATGAGGACATCGTTTCCATCACGTCCGTGGAGCCAATCAGCAGCCTGACTGCCTTGCATATGGTCGGCAAAGGATGTACCGACCATCGTTCCTCCGTCCACTGATGCGGACAGGTTAAACCCTCGCGCGAGCAATCCGGCGTCCGTCAGCACCGTGCCATCGGCAAATTCGAACTGATTAATCGTGTGAAACTCGGAGGGTGAATTCAGCCCAAAGCCGACAATCCGAACCTCATCACCACTGCTCCCGACACGTACGACAAGGGAATCACCGGTTGCCACGTCCAACCTCAGGGATTCAGCGGTAATACCAGCGCCAAAGACCAATCGATTGCTCTGCGTTGCATCATCCTCGATAGAGTCAACACCGCCCCCCAGGTTAAATCGATACGTGTCACTCCCAGCCCCGCCGATCAGCCGATCATTTCCTGCCCCGCCGTGCAGGTCATCCTCCCCGGCACCTGCATGAAGGACGTCATCGCCATCACCGCCATCGAGCACATCGTTCCCCGCCTGTCCCACAAATAGCGGCGAGTCTCCAAAGAGAGAGTCATCACCGGCATCCCCGAACAAGGCATCATCTCCCACATCGCCCACCATCTGGTCGTTTCCCTCGCCACCGAACAGTTGATCCTGCCCCGCACCACCCCACAACTGGTCATCGCCCTCTTCGCCGTCCAGGGTGTCATTGCCCCCGAGGAGATTCAGGACAGTGGGGTCGTTGCCATCACCGTAGAGGAAATCATCACCGGTGCCGCCAACAATGAGATCGTCTCCCTCTCGGCCCTGCACATCGTCGATCCCATCACCACCATCAAGCTGATCATTGCCGAGCCCGCCATTCAGCAAGTCATCCCCGGCATTACCCGAAAGGAGATCATGGTCATCTTGGCCAAAGAGAGCGTCATTGCCGGCACCGCCGAAGAGCGTATCGTTGCCGACATCCCCATGAGCCTCGTCATCCCCTTCATCCCCGAAGAGCTCGTCATCGCCTTCCTGCCCGGTCATTAGATCACTACCGAGGCCACCCCACAACGAATCGTCACCGGCTCCTCCCTGTAGCTCGTCGCTGTCCGCACCACCATCGAGAACATCGTTCCCGGCGAACCCAGCGAGCCGATCCATCCCGACTCCACCATACAGAATATCGTGGCCCCCTCCACCTTGAAGTTCATCGGCTCCGGCGCCGCCATCGAGAATATCTTCAGACCCGAGATCCTCTGAAAAGTCTCCGACCAAAAGATCGTCGCCATCCCCACCGGAAAGAGAGTCAGCTCCTGCGCCGCCGAATAGCCGGTCATTGCCCTCACCACCATCCAACCAATCATCGCCAGGAATAGTCTGGGCAAAATCTGACTCACCATACAGCAAGTCGTTGCCCGCCCCGCCGATGAGAATGTCGTTTCCTCCGTCACCGACAAGCAGGTCGTTACCGGCACCTCCATCGAGATAGTCGTCCGCGCCTAGAGCCGAGGAAAATGCCAGCATAGGAGAACTTTGTGGAATGAGATCAACACCATATGCTTTTGCAATCCAACCCACCGGACGGTTCTCTCCCCTAAGAACATCCTCCCCCTCCCCACCAAGCAACACATCAACGCCAAGGGCGCCCAATAACACGTCATTGCCGGCGCCCCCGTCAATATAGTGTGTGCCGCTGCCGATATGGGTCCATGCGTAATTGGCTATCTCGGTATCAGTCACAGCAATATCATTGCCATCTCCCCCCAAAAAGATGTCCCCATCGGAGACATCGGCATAATCATCACCGCTACCCCCAACGAGATAATCATTCCCTCCAGCACCGACTAAGATGTCATCACCGGCCCCACCATCACGAAGATCAGAGAACGAGTCATGTATTGACGGCACCTGAGAGGTGAGGACATCATTTCCTTCGTTGCCATACATGGCATACGAATACGGATTGGTGGCAATGAGCGTCTCATCCCCACCGTCTCCCACCAACACATGCCCAAAAGGTCCTGCAGGAAGCCCTGTATCAGACGGAATAGGGGAGACATCGCGCAATTGAATCCCCATTTGACCGCTCTGGAAATTCTCATTCACGATGAGGACACCGTTGACGATGAGATCGGTCCCGGACATTGCATAAGTGGTTCGACCATCCAGGCTTGTATACGTATTAGCGGCATCGCCCACACGGCGAATCCCGCCCTGCAATAGGTGGCCGTCGAATATGATTTGACCCTGAGCGTCGCTGTCTTCGATTCGATCCAGCCCATCGCCGGAATGATAGATGTAAGTGTCAAGCCCGATGCCGCCTTCGAGGAGGTCGATGCCTCCCATGCCTGCAAGGCGGTTGTTGCCACTATTGCCTTTTATCGTATTGTCGAGATTATTACCGATACCTGCGATGTTGCCGGATCCTGTAAGAATTAAGCCTTCCACATTCGCACTCAGCGTAAAATCCACCGAAGCCAGTACTTCATCAATTCCCGCAGTCTCAAACTCGACGACTCTGTCGCCTGGGTTGTCGACGATATAGGTATCATCTCCGGCACCACCACTCATGCGATCAGCGCCACGACCTCCGTCGAGAAAGTCGCTGCCTTGTTGCCCCAGCAAAATATCATTATCAGCTTCGCCGAATAGCCTGTCATTGTCTCCACCACCCTCAAGATAGTCTTGTCCCCCAGCCCCGCGAATCGTGTCTTCCCCAGCCCCTCCATAGAGATGATCGCTACCTGTCCGCCCGACGTACTCTCGGCCCTCAGCATCCCCGAAGATTACCGCTTCAGTTGCTGCAGCCCCACGTTGGTTATTGAAGAAGCTCGTTTCGTCGATAAACAAGGTATGGCTGGTAGGGACCCCCTCCGCCTGATTGAACCGCAATTTCTCCGCCAATAGTTCCGCCCGGTCACTTAGTGCCAGCTGAGTCCACACACCCACACCGGTATTGGAATCATAAAGGTCGAGCGAATGGTCCTGATTGTGGAGGGTCTCATAGTCGATGCCGGTCACCACGAACGGATTCAACTCGCGAAGCGCATACCGGTAGGCCAACCCTTCAGAGGTTGTGGTTTTTGCCGTCGCAAAGACCTCACTCGAACCCAGATCGACAAGACTGATGACCTGTGCGCTCTTGCCTCGCAATTCTTCCAGGTTAGTATAGAACTGGTTCCGGAACGTGAGCTGGCCGAAATCGTTCGTCTGTCGGCCGAAGGGAGTGGGAGTAGCGTTCGGATCAAAAGCCTTGCGTAAACCATCCAATATCTTCTCCAAGGAATTGCCTTCGGCAAGACCAGTGACACCGACGAAGCCGGAACCTGTGAGACTGGACGCCGCGGAGAAAAGACGCTCGATCGTTTCTCGACTGAGCGTGGAGGTCATCTCTTGGATCCGTTCCGCGAGCGCGAGAGAATCGACGATCAGGGTGATGCTGTGTGTGGTGCCGAAACTACCTGCTTGCCGAAACAGTCCACCAAACCCATCAATGTCGGGTTGGTCCTCGATGAAAATAGAGGTCGGTTCAGCATGCACTCCGGAATTTGCGACATACGGCTGGTCATTGTGTGTAGCCTGCCCAACTAACTGCGTAATTTTGTTGAACGCTGGACTAATGCCAACTTCACCTGGCGGCAGAAATGAACTTGTGGGCAGAAATGCAAGAACTGTCTCGCCTCGAATCCCCTGATACCATTGTTCAGCATAGATATTCCCACTGTTTCCGTTGAAAAAGGCCTCACCTGAGGGATCCCAGTTCAACATCTTGGACTCTGCAAACTCCAGCATCTGACGGATTCGCTCGGCCTCGGGCAAGCCAGGCGTCCCCCCGTTGAGATGCCCTCTCCCTGCTCCATTGAAAGTATAGGTATGATTAATCTCGTCAGCATGCAGTTCGGTAAACACCGTCGCAAGATGTCCCCCGAGCGAGTAGCCTGTCACATTGAGGATCGCACCAGGCGGAAGCATGTTCGGATTGGCTTTCAGTTCCCGATAGTACCGCTCCATACTCACGAGTTGGGCAAGAGAGAATCCTGTTCCGGCGATCTCACCTGCTGCCCCTGGCAATCCATCTCGTTCCCAGTCACCGCCATCGACTTGCTGTTGGTACTCTACGCTACGGAAAGAGAGGGTATAACTGTTCGTACTATTATCGAACAGCAGGGTGGCGCTGAACCCCGTAGCGTCGTTGGCGTGATGGTCGACGATTTGGTATCGATCAACAAAAGCTTGATCTTGAAGCGGTTGCGCCACCGTCCCCGTAACGCGCGTTGCCCCAACTTCTGGGAACCCGGAACGATTATTCCCAAGACGCAGTTGCACCTTTACCTGTTCGGCATTGCGCCAATCAATTCCATCAAGGTAACTCTCCGCTGCCATTTGCTGCAGCGCAAACCGCAACCAAATACTGATCTCACCTTGCGACACCGAAACCTCCTTCTTCACTACCCGCCACTGGAGCAGGCTTGATAACCCTACTCAAGAATTCGTAGGTGTATTGATTCGCATGCTTGTATACGGGACAGGCCTGCCCGCCTACCCACCAAACTCCAGTTAAATTGTTCCGAACGTCACCGCTACGCATATAGCCACGACGCACTGCCAACACGTCATTGGACATCAGGTCTAGCACTATGATTTCCCCGCCCGCGATTCCTAGCTCTCGGTCGTGAGGGCGTCGCACCCCTCGCCAGATGTAGCCATATCGACTTTTAAGCGTGGACACTTCTTCCACCACCATGGGGCTCTTGGTCTGCACATACCCGGAGTACCGCAGATACCGGGGGGCAGTACTCAAGCCCGAAACCGGCACGACCTTTCGAAGCTCTAAAAACTTGTACCGCCACCAAGGGGGATTGATAAAAAGCTTTTGCGGCGCATCAGTTTCGATATCCGAGTAAGCATACGGATCTTCGAGTGCATAAAGATGCTGGAGCTTATAGTCGTTCACCGACTCGCGCGATCTCATCATGTACAGGCCTTCCACATTCTCCACTGTCCTGTAGATGAACTCCCCCGCCTCGGTCTTGCACAAATGATCAAAGTATTCCTGGCTCGTCATCCCTGGCTTGTAGCCGCTATCTTCCGGAACCGGGTTAGGAATCTTGATCGAATGGGCGAAGCGGCCCTCTTCGGTCGCCAAGGGATCAGCTGGCTTGAGTTTGCCTACCTCCCCACACACTTCCCCGGGATCAAGTTTCCGGCTTTCACACGCCTGCCTGATCTTCTCAATGGCCTTCCGAAATCGCTCTCCAGGCGTCTCTTCTTTCCCCAATAGCCCCGCCTCGCCGGTCACGATTGTGGTGACGAACAGCAACCCTGCAACGAGAATGCTCCTAGCAATTTGACCAGACATCATCTTCATGACCAATCCTCTTCCTGAGGTTTGTTGCGCAACATAGTTCCATCTCAGATATTTCCTAACGCTCCCTCAAACTCTCCTGCATAGACTTCAATAAGGGACTCAGCAGATAGTCGATCACCTGTCGCTGACCGGTCTTGACCTCCACGGTAACCGCCATCCCAGGCGACAGATGGATACGCTTTCCTTCCACCTGCATCGTGGCTCGATCCATACTTACCCGGCTCGCGTAAACCAGGCCGCCTTTCTCCTTGTCTAACGGTACCGCATCGTCCGAGACGGTCAACACCTTTCCTGGAATCGTTCCATATAAGGTGAACGGAAACGTCTCGACTTTGATTTCAACCGGCTGCCCTTCCCTCACAAAGCCGATGTCCTTGTTCTCGAACTGCGCTTCAACTTCCACAGGGTGGTCTTGGGGCACGACGGTGAGCAATGGTTGCGCAGGCGTGACGACACCACCCACCGTATGCACCGCCAGCTGCTGCACCACCCCGTCAATCGGCGACACCAGTCTCTGCAACTCGGTTTTCTGTCCAGCCTTGCGCACTTCTTGAAGCAGCGACGTAACCTTCGTTTCGGTAACGGAGAGCTCCGTCTGTTTGCTCTGCTGAAACTCTGAAAGAAGGACATGATAGTTTTGCTCGGCCTCAGCCAGCGCAGCCTGATCTTGCCGCAACTTGCTCTTTTGCCCAGCTAACTCCTGCGCCCTATCGATGCGTTGCTGCTCGAATTGGAGATAGTCCATCTTGGACACGTACTGTTGCGCTAACAGAGAACGGTAGGCCTTAGCTCGTTCAGCCTCAATCGGAACAGTTGCCTCTAACCGCCGGATATTATCCTTCGTCGCATCCAACGCCGCCCGGCGTTGACTAATAAGGTGCCGGGATTTATCAACCCGAGCGGAAAGCTCCGCGACTTGATCCCGCAAGAGTTGTTGTTGAAGCACTAGAAATTGGGGATCGGCTTCTTCCGGGACTTCGAAAGTGGAATGCCCCGCAATCAACGCGCGCAATCGAGCAGCCTCGACCAGCGCGGCTCGATATTCGTTAAGCGCCCGATCCCGATCAGCGCCGTTTTGCGTCGCATCCAGCTCGATCAGCACCTCTCCCTGACGAACGGCCTGACCGTCTTGCACGTGAATGGCGGCAATGACGCCAGTTTCAAATGGCTGGATGGTTTTTGAATAACCACTAGGGATGATCTTGCCGGGTGCCATCGCAACGATATCAACGCGACTAAGGGATGACCAGGTCACCGCCGTCGCGAACACCAGGATGATGGTCCAGAGAATTGCCCGACCGATCGGAGAAGGCGGCGCATGTTGGATTTCAAGGACGGCGGGAAGAAACTCCACCGCTTTCCCGTCGGGAACAAACACCAAGGGCACAGTCCGTTCAATTTGCCATGCCGCACGCCACGCCCCTAGCTGTCGCAATAATGCCTTCATCAGCGTTTCCCCGGTTTCTGCGCCATCATGCGGCGGCGGACCGCCCTTCCTGATATCGATGAAGTCGCGCATACATCCCGTTGCGCTTGATCAGATCATCGTGCGTCCCGTCCTCGACAATCTGTCCCTTGTCGAGGACGTAAATCCGATGTGCAGGGCGAACCGTGCTCAAGCGATGGGCAATGACGAGGACCGTGCGCCCCTTGCAAATCTGTGCCATGTTCCGTTGAATGATCGCTTCGGATTCATAGTCCAGAGCGCTAGTGGCTTCGTCAAAGATCAAAATGCGAGGATTCGCAACGAGCGCACGGGCAATAGCGATACGCTGACGTTGCCCGCCGGAGAGGGCGCAGCCATGCTCCCCGACGACCGTGTCGTATCCGTCCGGCAATTCAAGGATGAACTCGTGGGCACCCGCCAACGTCGCTGCCTGGATCACACGATCCATCGAGAGCCCCGGGTCAGTTAATGCGATGTTGTCTCGAACAGAACGATTGAAAAGAAAGTTCTCCTGCAGCACCACGCCGACTTGTCGACGCAACCAAGCCGGATCTACCTGCGCAAGATCTATCCCATCGACCAGTACACGGCCACGCTCCGGCACATACAACCGTTGCATCAGCTTCGTGATGGTGCTTTTGCCAGACCCGGATCGTCCTACCATCCCAATAATCTGACCTGACTGGAGGGAGAAGGAGACCTGTTGCAGAACCGGCCGGCCATCTGGGCGATAGCGAAAGGTGACGTCGTCAAACGTAATCTGTCCGGCGATCTGCGGCAACGTTGTGCGGGCCGGGCTATACGCAGGTTCAGGCCTGGTGTTCAACACGTCGCCCAAGCGTTGTATTGAAATGCCGACCTGTTGAAACTCCTGCCAGAGGTTCACCATACGCAACAAGGGCCCGGTCACCTGCCCGGCGAGCATGTTAAAGGCGATCAATTCGCCGATACTCAGCGCTCCATCGATGACCTGATACGCACCGACCCACATAACGGCAATAGTCGTAGCTTTTTGGATGAATGTCGCCAGTTGGCCGGCTATGGTGATCAGACTGGTCGCACGGAAGCTGGCTTGCACGTATCCGGCCAATTGTTCGTCCCAGCGGCGCTGCAACGGTGGCTCGACGGCCAAAGCCTTCACTGTTTGAATACCGCTCACGGCTTCGACGAGAAATGATTGGTTCTCCGCTCCGCGGTTAAACTTCTCATTGAGCCGTGCGCGAATCGTCGGCGTAATGACAACCGAAAGAATGGCATAGAGCGGCAGAGATGCCAGCACCACCAGCGTCAACATCAAACTGTAGAGCCACATCACAGCGAGAAACACGACGATGAACACGGCATCCAGCACGACGGTCACGGAATTGCTGGTGAGAAATTGACGGATATGTTCGAGCTCGCGCACACGTGCGACGGTATCGCCAACCCGACGGGCTTCAAAATAGGCAAGAGGGAGAGCCAAAAGATGTCTGAAGAGCTGCGCACCCAAACCAACATCGATCCGATTGGTGGTATGAGCAAATAGGTATGTACGCAACCCACCGAGTAGAGCATCGAATAGTGCCAGCGCCAGCATACCGATGGCTAAAACATGCAGGGTCGTGAAGCCCTTGTGAACCAAAACTTTATCGATAACCACCTGGGTAAACAAGGGAGTGAGCAGTGCAAAGAGCTGCAGAAAAAAGGACGCCAGCAACACTTCGCTTAATAGCCGTCGATACTTGAGCACCGCTGGAACGAACCAGGTGATGTCGAAGGCAAGATCCTGCGCCCTGAGGCCCGCGCGTTTCGCACACAGTAGCAACCTGCCGCTCCAAGTTGTGACGAACGTCTCTCTCGATTGAACCAGCGGTCGCGCCCCCAATGGATCATGGATGAGTACCTTGTCGTCCTGCGCTTTGGCCAGGACGACGTATCGCCCATCGAGTAGTTGGACAATGGCCGGCAATGGAGTTGCCGTAAGCTCGTCCCATCGAGCGGTCACAAGACCGACTCGAAACCCGACGTGTTTGGCTGCGCGTAGCAAATCCTGCGTCGCCAGGACCTTACCCGAATGCCCGAACTGATGCTGAATCTGCCCCCCGTCAACAGGCAGGTCGTGGAACCTGGCGAGCATGAGCAGGCATAACAAGCCCGTATCTTCAACGGGACTTGGCACAGAGCAATCCGCGGGATTGGACGTCAACGTATCCATGGAGAAGATGTCGGTCAGACAGGTTAGGATTGTTTGGTCTTAGGAGGTTGGAGACTGACCAGCACCCGCTGAAGTTGCTGATAGAGACGCACCACGGAATCGAGAGGCAACGCAACACGAGCCGTGCTGATTCCTTCGACCTGTTTCGGTGTAACTTCGCCTTGCTTCGCGCGCGTGGCCACGGCGTTCAACAAAGCAGGCTCTAGAAATCCGAAATCGACATAGGCCAGTCCGTCCGAGAGACCAACATGAGTGTAATTCACAAGAATCGGGTGATCCGATGGGGAAACTGGTTTCAGCCGAACATTCACAGCGACCGACTTATCCCCGCGCTGCAAAGGATGATGACTTTCTGCCATGCTGTACCTCCGTTGTGTCACCAAGAGTGATGCAATATTCGCAAGTCGCCCGGACTCTCGCGCGACAGAGGCGATGTTATGGCGAGACTGCCCGGCGCACTATTCCCCGGAGGTTGGGCAGAGGCAAAAACTTTGGTAGGCCAAGAGATTCACCTAGGTATATGAAGGTTGCGCCACGCATTGACGGTGACGATGCAGGGGTACACACAACGAACTGAACAAGTGCCAAGAGCCTACGGGGTAAGCACGCCGTGGTTCTTCACTCGCGCAGCCTCCTGCACCCGGCGTTGCCTCCCCCCCGTTCGCTACGCAGCGGCATTGGTGCTTGTTATGATAAAACCACGGCTGTGATGACCCGTGTTGACGATCTGAAGCCCGATCCTTACAACACACCCCAAGTGCACACTATGTACACACCGATTAATAAATTGCTGATGCAAGGCGTGGTAGATAGCTGGATCCGATTGAGCGCGTCGTTGGCGGTTTGGGCATTCTGCCTTACCGTCACAGCCTGTGCGGGCGTGGAGCACAAGGACACATTGCCGACAGTGGCTTCGGTAGATCTCGCCCGCTACGCGGGAACGTGGTACGAGATCGCCCGGCTACCGATGTGGTTTCAGCGGCACTGCGTTGACTCGAAAGCCATTTATACCAGCCGTCCGGACGGCAGGATCGGAGTTCACAATGAGTGTCTCACCGACAGTGGCGGAGTTGATCAGGCGGAGGGTGTGGCGACGGTGATCGACCCTAAAACCAATGCTCGGCTCACCGTGGTCTTCGACAACTTCTTCGCGCGGCTCTTCGGTTCATCACGGGATGGGAACTATTGGATTCTTGCGCTTGATCCGGAATACCGAACCGCGTTGGTCGGCACACCTGATCGTCGGTTTCTCTGGATTCTCTCGCGCGCCCCTCAGCTGGAAGAGGTTACCTATCAGCGCCTCGTCGAGCAGGCCAAGCGCCTCGGCTTTCCAACCGCAGATCTCATTGGCACTCGCCGACCGGCATCATGATCGCCTACGCTTGCCGGCCGCGCTGATGACCGCGGCTGCAACGAGAGGGCTTGCGTTGCATTTACCGCACGGATTCAGCCATGCCGGCGCCCCTCGCGCAAGAGGGTTTCCAGCCGCTGCCGCAACGCGCCGATTTCTTTCGACTTGAACGAGCCTCGTGTACGCTCCATGACCTCGACGGCGTCCTGAATGGCCGCCTCATACCGATCCAGCCTGGGACACTGCATCAATGCACAGACGTCCGTGGGAGTGTGAGGCCTGTTCCCACGCGAGGCTTCCAACGTTTGCCCGACGAGTGCCGACAACTGTGCGATGTGTCCCATGGCCTGGACCATGTACCCATGGGCGCTCCATTCCACTTGTGCTTCTCCTCGCCCGAATTCCCTCATCGCCTGGCCCAGTTGATCGAAAATTCCCGCCACCTTGGCCGTTTCGGTCATGGCCTCCTTGACTGCACGGGCAAGGGTCCTCCGCCGAAGCCCGCGCTCCACCGCCCGCTTCAGATCGTCCACACCAACCGGTTTGATCAGATAGTCCACAATCGAGAGGCGAAACGACTCGATAGCGGTCCCGACTGTCGGGTACCCCGTAATCACCAGCACGGGAAGCTCTGGATGTCGTCTGGACACGTTCTCAAGAAACTCAAGGTGAGCGTTCCCCGGCATCCGGACATCGGCCAGCAACAAGTCGTAGCCGTTTTCCAGCAGGCTTTCAGCCTCAGCCGCATCCCTGGCAGCACTGCACGCGTATCCTGCCTCAGCGAGAATTTCCGCGGTCGATTCCCGAAACGTTTCTTCGTCATCAGCAATGAGAATGCGTTGCGGCATAGTCGTCATCGTTCTGCTCCTTGTCTGTATCCACTCCCACCGCTCGCCCCCCCGACAGCTCCGGCTGTTCCAAGGGATATACCACCGTGAACGTCGAACCCCGTTGCAGTTCAGTCTGGACCTCGATCCGCCCCCCCATGGCTTGCACCAGCCCGCGCGACACAGATAACCCGAGTCCGAGTCCCTGCCAACCGACACCAGGCTTTGTCGTAAAAAATGGCTCAAAAATACGGGGAAGAATGTCCGGTGCTATCCCCGTCCCGCAATCGGTCACGCTCCATCGCAGCAGCCCCTCGCGCTCGGACACGTTCAGCACCACCTCACTGCCGGGGGGAGAGGCATCGATGGCGTTCTGCACGAGATTGAGCAACACCTGAAACAGGTCGGAACGCGACACATTGACCATCTGAAGGGTAGTATCCACCTCTGTGTGTAACCGGAGTCGTTTCACGGCCATCTTATGTTCCAGCAACGTGGCCACGTCCTGGAGCAATTCCGCTATGTCGGTCGCCTGTCGCTCGGTCGCCGGGAGGCCCTGATACAGGGTGTACATCTTTTTCACGATCACCGTGAGGCGTTGAATTTCGCGATCGATGAGATCCACAAATCGATAGTGTCGATGCTCGCGCTCGATTCCCTGCTTCACCAGATGAAACGCATTGGTAATCCCGGCCAGGGGATTGTTGACTTCATGGGCGATACCAGCCGCGAGGTGGCCCAGTGCCGCAAGTTTTTCCGCCTGAGACCGCTGGGATTCAAGTTGCTGAATCCTCGCCGTTCGCTCACGCACGCGTTGCTCCAGCTGACTCTGCACCTCCAGCAAGGCCTGTTCCGCCCGACGGCGTTCGGTAATGTCATGAAAAGAGCCGACGACGGCGTACGGTCGATCTTGACCGGCTCTCAGAAGCGCCTGCGTGTTGATTGAAATCCATCGCCGCTCTCCCGTCGGTCTGGAAAGACCCATGATGACATTCGAGCATGGGCGACCGGTCCGAAGCGTGACCATCGGCGGGCGTTCATGAGGGGCAAAGTGGCTCCCATCTTCATGAATCGCCTGCCATCCCGGATCGACCGGCGTCCGCCCCATCAGCTGGTCGGCCGTGAGCCCAAGAATCTGCTCCGCGCTCGGATTGCAGGCGATAATCCTCCCCTGCTCATCATGCAAAACGACACCTTCTGCTAGTGCAGTCACCACACCGTGGTACCGCTCGGCCGTCTGGCCCAGCGCTTCTGCCAAGCATCGTGCTTCCGTGACATCGTCCACCACATAGGAGTAACGCGACCGCCCGCTTGGTCCTGTACCAATCCAGCAGACGGTGGCGGAGAAACACAACTCGATACCGCTGCCTCTCTGTGAGTGGACATACTCGAATCGCACCGGTTGTTTCGTCCGTTCCGTCTCTTCGTAATATCGAATCCAGTGCGCGATGATGTCAGGGGGCGCACCCAGCTCCGAGGCGCGCTTTCCCTGCATCGACTCCGGTGTCGTCCCGAAGAAACTCGCGGCGCGGCGATTGTCCGAGACGTGCAAAATATCCCCGTCGAGCAGTTCCACAATCCCCATCATCATGGCGCCGCTATTGAAGAAGCTCCTTAACGTAGACTCACTCTGAGCCAACGCATCTTCTGCTCGCTTCCGTTCCGTAATATCCACGTGCGACCCGATCATCCGACGGGGTCTCCCGTCAGCATCCCGCTGCAACAGGGCACAGGTCTGAATCCATCGGTAGCTGCCGTCCCTGTGACGCAGGCGGTGTTCGAGTTCGTAGGAGGGAATGCTGCCGGACAGATAGTCATCCACAAGTGCAAAGGCGCGAGATTTGTCATCGGGATGCAATCGAGACTCCCACTCCGTCGGTGAGTTGGAAATCTCGTGCTCCTGATATCCCAGACTCGCTTTCCACAGCGGGCAGTAATACATGTGGTTCGTTTGCAGGTCCCAGTCCCAGATACCGGTCTGCGTGGCAGTCGCCACCAAATCGAACCGTTCCTGGGCTTCACTCCGGGCCGCCTCAGCTTGCAACCGAGCGGTGATATCCGTGGCAATCCCGCCGATGGCCACAATAGCGCCGTGCTCATCGCGCAAGGGAAACTTGGAGACCATATAGAGGTGCAGCCCGTCATTGAGTGCCCACGTCTCTTCGAAATTCATGGGCGCTCCGGCTTCGATGACCCGGCCGTCATGCTCACGATAGAGGGCGGCTGTCTCAGGCGGAAAGAGGTCCGAATCTGTTTTCCCGATCACCATCTCGGCCGAGAAGCCGGTCAGAAACAGAAACTGTTCATTCACCTCGAGGTATCGGCCCTGGAGATCTTTGACAAAGATATTCGTCTGGCTGTGGGTCAGGATGGATCGCAATCGGACAGAGAGGTCATGAGCACGGCTGCGGGCGGCCGTTCTCCATTGCAGAACAACCCAGGCGATCAGCCAGATAGCGCCAATAGAGATGGCCCGATTCGTAACCCCGATCCAGAGAATGCCCCCAGATTCAGACCAATAGCCGCCGAGAAGAATGAGCCCGGTTGAGATAGCCGCCACGATGTATGGGAATCGCTGGGATGGTGCCAGCCCAGCGACCACGACGGCCGCCAGGTATCCCACGCCGTCGGCGAGCCCCAGCGGGGTGTATACATCAACGACCGCCGTGCCGGCCATAATGACCGCACAGAGGGCATAGCATTGCCGTTCGGTCACGCCTGAATACATCAGTGAGCGGACGGCGTGAAACCAGCGCAGGGGTACACTCATCACAGAACGACTCCGTACGTTACTGACGCGTAACGACACCGGATCATGAGGCAAGCGACAGATGCAGCTTCGTGGTCGACGACGGCAGTGACGATCTTAGCTGCCGGCCCTACAGCGATCCTCTCCCACGACAGAAACCATCCTCCATGAAGCCGCAAGAAGCTTTATATGTGAGATGGCTGTCCTGTCTGGGAAGAATGTTCCCGACAAGGCTGAGCCAACGAATAACCGGGAGAAGTGTGGTGTCCCCAACGGGAACCGTCAAACCAAGGAGCAGCCATTAGGCTTCACGCTCGACCTGATTGCTATGGGAGCATGAGTCTCTTAAGAAACATGAGGGGGCGCCTGCTGCCCTAAATAACCGGGTGCACCCTCACGTCTACCTCGGCAGGCTCCGTTGGTCAAACAACGGAAAGATTGTTCCGGGGAAAGCACTCTAGCAGTGAACGGCTTCCTCTTCTCGTTTTGCTCGCTCAGCAGTGCCAATTTGGCTCAGACCGGATACAATCACTCGTCGTTGATTGGGAAATTCAGCGATAATGGATAGGCTACCACCCATAGCTTCTACATAACTTCTGAGTGTGGAAAGTAAAAGATCTGTTCTTTGCTCAAGACGTGAGACGCCATCTTGGCCAATATGCAAAGCCTTCGCTATCTTTTTCTGGGTGTACTTATGGGCCTGCCGTAGTTCTCGCAAAGACATCTCTTCAGCGATCAGTTGAGCAGCCCTTGCCTCTATTCTCCTCCGTCGTCCTACACCAACTTTCTTCATCTTTTCATTCAGTGTGGTAGCCATGGTTATCACGCCTTTCTGTCTTTCTTTTTGACTTTTGCCAGGTGAGCATCGAAACGGTCATCTGCCTTGCGGATCAAGTCTCGGTAGAAACGTCTCTCACTCACTCCCGATTTGTCACCAGCTACCAAAAGCATCGCCTTTCGGCCAGGATCAAACGCAAATGCCACTCGCCACTCGCCATTGTCAGCCTTGAATCTTAGCTCTTTCATGTTAGCGTGCCGGGAGTCATTTAGTGTATCAACTGTCGGCCTACCTAGTGTTGGGCCAAAGTGCTCTAGCAGCTCAGCATGCGCTAGCAATTCGTCTTGAACCGTCTCAGGCAACGCATCGAACTCAGGTTCGAAATCATCATAAAATTCTACTTGCCACTTCTTCACGTGTTAAGTATGCATTTTAATACATATGATGTCAAGTACATATTGCATGCAACGCTAAGTGAATGTGGATCCTCTCAGAATGAGAATCTCTCTAGACATCAGTCACTTGTGAGCAGCCCATCCAACAATCCAAGCGTTCAATCCTTGCAATCATAACGCGCGATACCCCCTATATTGGACGCCGCGCCGCCTATATTAGATAGCGTTGACAGGTAATGGAACATGCGCAAGAATCTCGGCTCAGCTCTCCCCCCCTCAACTAAACATTTAGGTGGGCGACTCTCATCCTCGGATATCTTCCACAAGGTCAATGCGGGATAAACCCTCTACGAATCTCTCCCAATTACACTTCTATCGATTGGCAAGGCTTAGATTCGAGTTCTCCTAAGGATTGGCCTAAGGCAGCACACTTGGTCAAGGACAGATTGGAAGGCCGGTTCCTTTGCTTTGCGACTGAGTGCGTGGAATCCAGGCATTCAGGATTCGTCGTCTTGGCTATTGATAGCCTTTTGGCGGAAACGATACAGCAGTTTAAGGAGGGGGGTCACGAACGGGCATGGGCAATCAGAGAAGCTAGTCACACGGTTTCTTGAGGGATCGCGATTCCAATCAGACTTCAATGCTCAAGCCCAAAAAGCTTTCTACAGGGACATCCGCTGCGGACTTCTGCATCAGGCCGAGGCAAAGAAGATGTGGCTGATACGGCGAAACCAGCCGGCAATGTTGCAAACGGTGAAGAATGGCCAAGGCTACATCCTCGATGTAAAGCGCTTTCACGCTGACGTACAGGGCAGCCTAAATGACTACCTCCAGTGCCTCCTTGAACCTGCCAACTCATCACTGCGGTCAAATCTTTGGAAGAAAATGAATCACATTTGCAGCGTATGCACGGCGCGAGGGGCGTTATATGAAGTTGAGGCCTCTTCGCGATTGCGACATAGCACCACTGCTCGCAGCCACGGCGCCATTTGTGCATATGTTTGAAATGTACTAGTTCGCCCTGGGAACGCAAAATGTCGTTTTTTGAAGCTTCTCGGCCGGAAACAAGCTGGCACCCCAATTTCGGCTTTTATCAAAAGCACAAATTGAAGCAGTCTATGTCCGATTTTCACAATTTGCGCTCTTCCTTCGGCCCAGCACTTCTGGGTGTACCTATAACCGCTGATCAGCTATCATCCGCGCAACATCTGACTATGCCCGATGTTCAGGCTCTTCGAGAGCTGCTATGCAACAACCCTCGGGCGTGAGAGCGCAATGGGTAAGCCGAAAATAAATAACGATATTTTGAGGCCGTACTTATGAAACAGCTGAAAATTGATCTCGAAAATTGCTATGGCGTTAAGAAGTTGCAGTTTCAATTCGACTTTTCGTCCGCTAAAGCATATGCGATCTACGCTCCTAATGGCTCAATGAAATCCTCCCTTGCGCAAACATTTCAAGACATCACAGACGGCAACGCGTCGAAAGATCGAATCTTCCCGTCGCGCGTTACCAAAAGATCCATTACCGATGAGAACGCCGTCGCTCTCCCAAAAGAAGCTGTCCTTGTGGTCCGCCCCTACGACGAAGTTCTTGGACACACAGAAAAGACATCCACCCTGCTGGTCAACCCCGCGCTCCGAAAGGAATACGAGGATTTACATATTGCTATCGATGCAGCCAAAGACGTCTTCCTGAAGGGGCTGAAAGAACAGTCAGGCTCTAAGAAGGATATTGAAAAGGAAATCTCATCTACGTTTACCACGAGTGATGACCAGTTTTACCGCGCTCTGATCCGCATCAAAGAAGAATTGCTCTCCCAGAAAGATGCCCCGTTTGCTGATATCAAATACGACATAATTTTCGACGACAAAGTGCTGAGCTTTCTCAGCACCAAAGATTTCAAGACAGCGATCGAAGCCTATATCACCAAATACAACGAGCTTCTCAGCGCTTCTACCTATTTCAAAAAGGGCACATTCAATTATTACAACGCGGCGACCATTGCAAAGCAGCTTGCTGATAACGGGTTTTTTGATGCAAGGCATACGGTTAATCTAAACGCGGAAACCAAACTCGAAATCACCAGCCAGAAACAGCTTGAGGATTTGATCGCTAAGGAAAAGGACAGTATCTCGAACGATAAGGACCTCAAGAAGAAATTCGCTGAGATTGAAAAGCTGATACAAAAGAATGTCGCGGTGCGGGACTTCGAAGGGTATCTGGCGAATCATGAGGAGTTGCTGGCAAAGCTTGCGAATATCGCGAGCTTTAAGGAAGAAGTCTGGAAATCTTACATCAAGGCTCGCTTCCCTTTTTACTTAGACTTGGTCGAGAAGTACCAGGCTGCGGAGGTCAAAAGAAAGCAGATAGAGCAGCAGGCATCGAAAGAGCGGACACTTTGGGAGGATGTCATTGACATTTTCAATGACCGCTTCTTTGTGCCTTTCAGATTGGAGGCAATAAACAGAGTATCAGTAATCCTGGGGCAGGAACCGATGCTCACGCTGGGGTTTACGTTCAAAGACGGCGCGGACAACGCCTCCGTAGAGAAGGCGGCTCTGATGAAGGTCTTAAGCCAAGGTGAAAAAAAGGCCCTTTATGTGTTGAACATTCTGTTTGAGATCGAAGTCCGAAAAAAAGCTAAACTGGAAACCCTACTTATCGTTGATGATATTGCTGACTCATTTGACTACAAGAACAAGTACGCAATCATTCAATACTTGAAGGACATTGCCGATGATCCACACTTTAACCTGATTCTCCTCACGCATAATTTCGATTTCTATCGTACAGTTCAAAGCAGATTTGTGAGCTATTCAAATTGTCTAATGGCATCCAAAAGCAGCTCCGGGATAACGCTTAATCAAGCAGCCGGTATTCAGAACGTCTTTGTCAACGATTGGAAACTCCGCTTTTTTGACACCCCAATGAAGAGGATTGCATCGATCCCTTTCCTTCGGAACTTGATCGAATTCACGCGGGGGCCTCTGGATTCCAATTTCATAAAGCTAACGTCGTTACTTCACTGGAAAGCTGACTCCGCCCAAATCACCCAAAGCGAGCTTGATGCCATCTACAACCATTTATTTGCTACCACAGGAGCGTCACCTGATGGAACCTCACCAGTAATTTCCCAGATTCGAAAGGACGCAAATGACTGCCTCACCGCTCCGGATGGAATCAATTTTGAAAATAAAATCGTATTGGCCATAGCGATACGCCTCGTAGCCGAAGAATTCATGGTCAACAAGATCAATGATTCGCCCTACGTCGCTGCGCTAGATTCAAATCAGACTCCACGACTTCTTACAAAATTTAAACAAAAATTCCCGGCAGAACTTACTGCTATTGGGACAATTCAGAAAGTAATCCTTATGACGCCGGAAAATATTCACCTGAATTCATTCATGTATGAGCCGATCCTTGACATGTCGGACGAGCACTTAAGAAAGCTCTACAGCGAGGTTCTAGCACTCTCCTAACGAGACGACCCCTACCGATTGTCCAAGGGTCGCCTGTGCAATCTCGACCAAATGCCGGTGATGGGTGAAAAAAAGAATCTGCGTCTTATGAGCCAATTGGCCAAGGACTTTAAATCCTGCGGCAGCGCGGGCGTTATCGAAATTGATGAACAGGTCGTCGGCCACGAACGGAAGGGCGTCCGCCCGGTTTAGGTAATCCTCGACCGAGGCCACGCGCAGCGCCAGATAAAGTTGGTCGGCTGTACCCGTGCTCATCCCGCCAACACGGACTAACCCGCCGTTGGGACGAAGACCTGCCAGTTGGGCGCGGTCTTGTTCATCGAACTCAACTTGGAGATCGCTGAAAGAACCACCGGTAAGCGTCGCGAATACTTGTCCAGCCCGTTTGAGCAGTGGAGCCTGTTTCTCGCGTCGGTAGCGCTCGATGGCCCACTGGAGTAGTGTGGCGGCAGAGCGAACACGAACATAGTGCTCAGCCACATCTCGCATCTCGGCAAGGGCCGCTTGCCTGCCCGCCGCAGCTTCTGCGGCAGCGTCATCGCCGCCGATAGCATCGAAAGCGCTTCTAGTCAGGGTGCGGTGTTCTGCGGCCTCGGTAAAACGCCCGCGTAATTCCTTCAGATCCTGCTCCAGGGTCTGCTCGCGGACGCTCACCTGATCGATATCCACGGCTTCGCATTCCGTCTTCAACTCAGCCAGCGACAGTCCATCGCCTTCCTTCACGAGAGCGGCCATAACCCTCGACCGCTCGCTTTCTAGTTCTCGCAACTTGTCAGAGTTGTGAATCGCGTCCTTGAGTTGATCGATATCTTTCACAGCGGCTATTTTTTGAAGGTATTGAATCGTCTCGCGCGCTTCACGCCCTGAAGCCTCGGATTCATCAATCTTCCTTTTGAGCGCCGAAATGGCCTCATCCTTGTTCTTTTGCTGCTCGCGGATTCGTTTCGCGGCCTCGAGACGGCGCTCCAGCTCAAGGACCGCATCCTCCGGGCTGAGTTTCACAAGATCAGTTGCGACAACGGTCACGAGGGCAGCGACATCCTGCGTGAAGACCTTGATATCTCTTTCTATCTTCTCGATACGCTCGTGCTGCAGTTGATGAATTTTGACCGCGATCTCCCGCATCTGGTCAATGGCATCAAGCTGAGCGGTGGCAGCCTCCGGCTGTGTGCTAACAGAAAGGCCGAGGAGTTTAAGCGCAGCAGCCCACTCGGTCTGCCAGTCGGCCCACGCCGCTTCTGCCGTTTCCAATGCCGTGGCCTTACGGACAGCATCGACTTTCATCTTGCGAAGCCGCTCCTCCAATTGGCGCCTGTTTGCGGCGTCCTTTTCGTGCTGGCTCTGAACAGCGGTCGCGGCTTCCATGACGATTTGTAGTGGTTGGTCGTCGAGGGCGCTCGGTTTAGCGGTGACTGCCATCAATTCGGTAAGAATGCGAGCCTTGGTTTTCGACTCTTCTTCGCGTAAAGCCTCCAGTTGGCGGTCGGCCGCCTCTCGCCGCCCGATGGCCTCAAGTATTTCATTGCGTGAGGTAAGCCACTCCAGCATTAAATCAGGGCCGAGCGGTTCGAACGAAGCTTCGGCCCACATGACTTTCCAGGCAGATTCCAACGCACGGATTTCCTCGGAAAGCACACCTTCTTCCGTACGCAACCCCTCCAGTAATTCTTGCTGCTCGGCGATCTGACGGACAGTCACAGCGATCAGAGCTGCCGCCTGCGCGTTGTCGAAGCGGCGATCTGACAAAGTGTCGGCTGCCGTGACGGCAGTTTCATACGTGCGGGTCAGATCGGCTTCGGTGCCTGCAAACGCGCGGATTTCATCTTCGGGAACAGAAACACCTTCGATGAAGCGCCGCCGGATTAACGACCAACCGGAATTGCGCAATTCGCGCGCGTCGACAACGTCCTTGGGGGCAACGGCATCCTCATCATGTGCAAGCCGCTCATGAGCCTTGCGATGTCCTGCCAACTCTTGCTCGGCGGTTCGGATACGCTCGCGACAAGCCTGTATCCGCTGGTCGGCGTCGCGCAGGTCATCGCGATGATTTTGTATCGTATCGCGCGTAGGCACCGTCGTTGACGCTAATACCTGCGCGTCGTTAATCAGCGGCTTGACAGACTTGAGGCGGCGCTCAATAGCGGCTTTCGCCTCCCGGGCTTCGGTTTCGGCGGCTTTTACCTGTGAGGCAATATCACCGCTCTCACGGGTAGCTTTGACCACGGCAGCGAGTTTCGACACATCGACGGGCGCGCCCATGCGGTAAAGCTCTTGCTCCACATCAGCGATTTGACCTCTCAATTCATCAATCGCGACCTTTGCATTCGAAGTGTCGGACGCTCGCTCTCCTCGGGAGCTGAGGAGCGTGCGAAGGACGGTAACCTTCGGGCGCAGGGGAATATGCTTCACTAGCGTTTCTATGTCGTCAGCTTTCCACTCCAGTTCCTCAGCTAGCCGCTGCAAATTTTCCTCCGCGCTCGCGAGTTCGGCGAGGCGATGAGGCAAATCCGTCTTCTCTTTTTGCACTTCAATTCGGCGCTTATGGAACTGCTGGATGTCGTCTTCTCGGATCAGAAGCTCCTCACTGCATTGCAGTGCTTCACGCTGATTCTGTTCGGTTTCGAGCTGTTCATTAAGAGTCTCGACGCGGGTCGTCGCGCCGAGCCGTTCACGCTCTGCCACGTCAAGGGTCGAAGCCGCATCCTCGGGAAGCGGTATGACCCTGCCTAAGACTTTAATTTCCTCGTCAAGTGCCGTGATCTTCCGGATATCCCGGTAAACACGGCGGATGCGGCTCAGCTTACGTTGCTCGCGGGAAATATCTTCGTTCTGCTTTTCAAGGCTTGCATAGGCTTCCTGCGCATCGTCGTATGCACGCTTCACCTCCTGCCACTTGGTGGCCGTGACTGTGTGCTCACGAAGCGCCTTTTCGGCACCGTCAAGACGTTCCAGCGCTTGGTAATACTTCCTGTGCGCTGCCCGCCGCGAGGCCCACAGGCCGTCGGCTTCTTCGGTGAGCGCTTTTAGCCGGTCACGCAGCCCGGAGAGTCCCGCGCCGGCTGAGAACAGCATCTGACCGACTTCGTCCTGTGCCTCAAGTATTTCGCGGCCACCCTTGCGCAGGCGTTCATGATCGAGGCTAAACATGCGCGTGAAGAAAGACTGGTCGGCTCCAGCAAGAAACGAAGCCAGTGCGCCAGCACCTCCCGTGATGGGTACCTCGTTTGCGGTTAGCAGCGTATCCTTGTTTCCCTTGCGGCGCCGAACCTCCAAAATCTTTCCACCGTTCTCCAAGACAGCGCCGATTCTCATACTTCCGTAATCGTGCAGGAAGTTGTAGGGCGAGTTGCTGGCTATTCCGAACAGCAAGTCCTCTATGGCGGATAGCGCGGTCGATTTGCCAGCCTCATTCGGGCCAAACACGATGTGAAAGTCGGAGTCGCTCACCGGAAGTGCGAGATGCGTATCGGTGAAACGGCCATAACGTAGAAGATCGAGACGCTGAATCCGCATGCCTCAATCCTCCTTCGCCGTAAGACGCGCATTAAGGTAGCCCCGAACATGCGTGATGAGAGCGGGATAATCCGCCTGAACCGCCGCTTTCAAGGCAGCATCTTCAGTGTCGGTACGCACATCGGATGGGAGCTTGCGGACGAGTTCGCTGACATCTGCTTCCAGTTGCCTAAGCAATTCGGGATCGGCAGCGGCATCTCCCAACATGCGGTGAAGTTCTCCCAGCGCATCTTCGCGTTCGGCGAGCGTTGTCGGATCGAGCACGGGCTCAGTGGCTATGACAACTCGCTCGATCCATGCCGAAGTGTCACCGAACCCAAGTGCAGCGGCCCGTGCCTCGGCAAGAAGGTGCTCGGTTGATATCAGCAGATGATCATGGATTTCGGTTCGACCGGTAAGCTCAATGCGGCAAGCGAGCAGTCGGCCATCGGCACCAGCGTCGATCGCTTGCTCGACAGCCTGCCGCACCCGCTCCAGTGCTTCAGCATTGCGGTCACAGCCATCGACACTGACCTGGAGCTGTGCCCAGCGGACGACATCTGTGTGGAGCGGCTCCAATTCTACGATTTCGCGATCCTCGACAGAGACGAGGTATGCGCCCTTAGGACCTGTTTCGCGGATATGCCGACCCTGCAGATTTCCGGGGAAAACCACATGGGGGTTCTCATGGAGAACTTCTCCGTGATGAACATGACCAAGTGCCCAATAATCGTAACCCTTGGCAACAAGATCACTGACCGTGCAGGGCGCATAGTTAGCATGTCCGCCCATGCCGCCTAAGCCAGTGTGCAGAACGCCGATGTTGAAGACACCAGCAACCGGCTCCGGGTACGCGGGGACGAGGTTGTCGGTAATATCACGTTGCCGGAAGCTCTGGCCGTGAAGCGCTACGCCAAGGTCTTCAATTGTGAATGTCTCAGGCTTTCGTGAGGAGAACACATTGACGCCGGCGGGAAGGGTGAGTCGTTTCGTGATTTGGCTTTCTGCATCGTGGTTGCCGTGGAGCACGAAAGCAGGAATGTCTGCTTTTGCGAGACGACCCATTTGGCGGGCAAAAAATAGCCCCGTTTGATAATCACGCCAGTCGCCGTCATAAAGGTCGCCGGCGATCACGACAAAACCGACCTCTTGATCAATCGCCTCGTTCATGAGGTTGTCGAAAGCTAGGCGGGTTGCCGAACAAATGCGCTCAACAGCAGGCCCCTCATAGCCTGCTAGCCCCCTTAAGGGACTATCCAGGTGAATGTCTGCGGCATGAATGAAGCGGAAGGATGTCATAACGCAGGCCCCCTTGATGACCATCACATCGATGAATACTTATCGCTAACACTTGGCCATTAAGTCGTCAACGTTTCTGGCCGTAATGAACTCTGCCGGATTCTCGCCGACGGCTAGAGCCTTAAAGTGGGCCTTGCCACAAGCGATCTTTGCGCTTTCCTTGTCCCGTAAGTCGTCAGTGAAGAGGCTGCTCTTGGTTTCAACCACGAAATAAAGGCGCTCCGCACCGTCCTTTTCAACCAACACGGCCCAGTCTGGATTATAGGTGCCCAACGGCGTTAGGACTTTGAACCAGCCGGGCAGTTTCGCATAGACCTTCACCGCTTCGTTCTTCTCCAGTTGCTCGGCAAATGTGCGTTCAACACCTGATGAATCGTAAACGACATGCTCGTGAACGGACTTCGTCGCGGCCAGGATGTTCTTGAGATAGCCAGTCAGTTCCTCCTTCTCGAACAGTTCCTGGGCATAATACTGCTCCTCGCCAATGCGCTGATACTTGATGCCATCGACCAGGGCGAGACGCTTCGTCCGGTTGATGGATTCGGCCGCCAGCTCAATGAATTGTTGCGGATTCCGCTTGAAATCATCGAGGCGGCCGCTGTCGATCACAACGCGCACAAGACTGCGTCGCGTGAGCTGAGTCTTGCCTTGAAGATCGGTCAGCAGGTCAGGCAGTTCTATGTCTATTTCGTCGATTGTAATCGGCGCAGCAGCGGCGGTTTCCTCTGGCGAAACGCCGCCTCGGCCGATAGCGAGATCGGCCTTGCGAATCTGAACACGGGTCTTGGTTATAGGCGGACATTCACCGATCGCCTTCGCGCACTCGTTTACTAGCTTTTCGTTATCAAACTGCACACGGTACGTCGTCTTGTGCTTGATGCGGTTCCAGAGCGCCTGAAACTCCTCGCTGTGCAACACCGCCTGCCGGGTCTTGATTGGTTTCCGTTCATCGGCGTTCTTGATATCCAGCCTCCCGGCGAGTTTCCGGAGAACATCCTTCACCTGCTGAAGTTGTGCTTTAAACGGCTCTGGAAGCTCCAGCGTGCTGTCCTTCAGGGCTTTCTTTAAATGGTCCTGTACTTTGCCCTTCGCATCTACGTAACCCGCTTCCCTGAGGTGATTCCAGATCGCTTCTGACTGCGCGACACCAAGTGATGTAGTCCGCCCGGCTTCGTCAGTCACCGGGATGGCAGCGAACTGGTGCTTCTCAACGACGCCGAATCGGATGCCGGTGTCGGCCTCGATCTCCTTCTGCAGGTTCTCCGCGAACTGCTCGTAACTCTCCGTGGCGATAACCGTCAGCGTATTAATGTCAAACCCTCGCAGACGTTCGCCCTGCTGGTTCACGCAGAGCCGCAGGCCGCGACCGATGGTCTGGCGGCGCTCACGCTCAGTGCCAATCTCACGGATGGCGCAAATCTGGAAGACGTTCGGGTTATCCCATCCCTCTCGCAAGGCGGAGTGGGAGAAGATAAACTTCAGCTTTGTCTCAAAGCCCAGCAGCTTCTCTTTGTCCTTCATGATCAGGTTGTAGGCGCGCTCGGCATTCTCGCGATTACCTTGATTGTTCTCGGCCGTGTCCGTCCACGATCCCTTCTTATCTATGGAAAAATAGCCGTCGTGGACTTCCGTGGCCTCGGACTGCAAGTCGACATCATTAAAGAGGGTGCGATACTTTGGCTTGGCGGCTGCCTTGCGGTACTCCTCCTCGAACATAACGGCATATTTGCCCTTTACCTGGGCGCCGTCGGCGCTGTAACTGCGGTAATGCTCAACGGCATCGATGAAGAACAGGCTCAACACCTTGATGCTTTGCGGTCGCAAACGCAGTTCCTTGTCTAGATGCTCCTCGATGGTGCGCCGAATCATAAGCCGCTTGAGGGCATCGCCATCCACGTCGCCGATGGCCTCACCCACGCGCAGCGGAGTTTCCTGATTACTCAGTTCGATACACTCATCGCCGGCTTTACAGCCAATGCTCTGCACAAGATAGTCGGCATACACAGCGCGCTTGGTGACCTGTTGAAGGTCGTCGCCGGGCTGCACCATGACCGGCTCACGGCTCACGGTCGTGCCGCGCTGCACGTCGAGTTCGACCTTGGCGCTGAACGTACCCTTCTTGTTACTTGTTGAGATCAGCTTCACATAGCCCTTGTTATGGCCGCCCTCAACTTCGAGGGATGCCACTTCGATCTGCTTGACCAGCTTGCGTTCGTAGGCGTCTACCGCGTCGAGACGATAGAGCATGTGATGCTTTTCGGCGTGAGTAGCGGAGTAGCGAAGCGTGCAGAGCGGGTTCATAGCGCTAAGCGCTTCTTTGCCGCGTCCTTCGAGACCGCCATCCACGCTCTGTGGCTCGTCCACGATCAAGATAGGCCGGGTGGCTTTGATGAGATCGATGGGCTTTTCTCCGCCCGTCTTTTCGCTGTCCTTGTAGAGGTTGTTCACGTCCTTCTTGTTGATAGCTCCCACCGTCACTACCATAATCTGGATGTGAGGGCTGGTGGCAAAGTTGCGCACCTGTCCCAGTTTGCTGGAGTCATACAGAAAGAAGTCGAAAGGCGTATTGGCGTAGAGAGCTCGGAAGTGTTCTTCCGTAATCTGCAGTGTCTTGTACACGCCCTCCTTGATCGCTACGGACGGAACCACGATGATGAACTTAGTGAAGCCATACCGCCGGTTCAGTTCGAAGAGAGTTCGCAGATAAACGTAGGTCTTGCCCGTGCCAGTCTCCATCTCCACGGTGAAATCGCCCGAAGCCAATGAAGAGGATGGTTTTAGACCGTTGCGGATCTGGATGTCGCAGAGGTTGGCCAGGAGTTCATCGTCCAATAGATGCAGACGATTACCGATCCCAAGGTCATTTTGAGCAAACGCTAGGGCTTGTTGTTCAGACAGCACATCCCGGGTAACGGTAAACTCGGTCCGACAGACTTCCTGCCCATGAAACAGGTCGCACACCGACTCGATGGCGGTGTGCTGGTAGTCCAGATTAGGTTCAAAGTGAAATTTCATGCTATTTCCACTTATAAGCTTCGTACATTCTCTAGCCCGTGCTGCTGGAGAATTGCAGTAAGGTTGGTCTTGGCGACATCGTCGGCAAAGGCGCTGTCGCGGAAGACGACGCTCGTCTCGCCCGCTGGAGCCAGTTGTTTGTGCCAGGCGATGATCCCAAGGGCGAGCAGTTCAACTTCGTTTCTGCTGATCTTGTCAGAAAGGCAGACCATGAGCGTGCCCGCGCCGATGCTGTGCACCATCTTCCCGGCAATGGCCTTTTCTTCAATCGGAACCGTCAGATCGAGACCGAGCTTCAGGAGTAGTTCAAACAGAATATCGGCCTCGCCACGCCCGGTCTTCAGGTGTTCGGCGGACTCTTCCAATGTTTTTGGCAGGTCGTCGCGGTCCGGTTCCCATGCCCGGATGTTGCTGGAATCGAGCTTGAAGACCCGAAAACCGAGGTCGCCCTGATACAGCGGGTTCTCGTCCACAATCTTCTTAGCCGCACGCCGTAAGCGCTCCTTGGTCAGTTCAGCGATGGAGCGGGGTTTGCCTAGGTTGTCGCAAAAGTCAGCGGCAATACGTTGATCACCCCTTGCTACGTCCAATGGCTCAGGCAGCTGCACTAATACAAACCGACGGTTATTTGCGTCAAATAGATTCCGAAGCCATGTCGCATGCCCCGTTGTCCCAGAGCCTGCAAAGAAATCCATAACGATGTCACCCGATTCCGTGGCCTGTTCGATGATGCTGGCTAATAACCCGGTTGGCTTTGGAAAGCTGAAAACCCCTTGTCCCAACAGCACGTTGATTTCTCGCGTTCCATCGGCCGTACTGAACTCAGTAAGAACGGAGCTCATGTTTTTGTAGAGGCTCCGCATCTCGTTCAAGAAGAGTTTATGTCTCGGGCGACCGTCCGTACTCGCCGGAAAGAGAATTCGTCCTTCGGCTATTTTTTTCAGCATCGTTGGCTTCTCATAGCGCCAACCTTTTGGTGGACACCCGTAATTGATCTTTGTCTGTGGGTCGATCAGGTCGTAATGAAGATTTGGGCGAGCTTCTTTCGACGCGAGGCCCGTCAGGTCCGCACTTCTCCATGGTCCGCGCGGATCGTTGTCTAGATTGGCGAACTTCTCTGTGTCCTTCTCGGACCCACGTAATGCGACTTCGTCCTCGCGCGAGTAGCAGACGATGTATTCATGGTCAGTGGAAACACCTGTCTTAGCTCGTGTGTCCTCGCTAACTCGTGATTTCCAGACCAATTGGGCAACGAAATTCTCCTCTCCGAACACTTCGTCACAAAGCCGACGAAGATTAGTAACCTCACCGTCGTCGATACTGATAAACACGAAGCCCGTGTCTCTCAACAGATTCCTCGCGAGTTTTAAACGTGGGTACATCATGTTGAGCCACTCCGTGTGGAAGCGGCCGGAGGACTCGGTGTTGCTGCTAATCTTGTGCCCGCCTTCGACTTGCCCGGTCAGTTCCAGATAGTTCTTGATGTTGTCCTGGAAGTTATCGGGATAGACGAAATCCTTGCCTGTGTTGTAGGGCGGGTCGATGTAGATGAGCTTGACCTTCCCGGCATAGGACTTCTGGAGGAGTTTCAGGACTTCGAGGTTGTCACCCTCTATCATAAGATTCTGCGTGGTATCCCAATCCACGCTGTCCTCTGGACACGGACGCAGGGTCCCGCCTGACGGGGTAAGGGCAAGCTGTCGCGCGCGGCGTTTGCCGTGCCAATTGAGGCCATATTTCTCCTCTCGCTCGTCAACAGCACCACCGAGGAGCTGCTTGAGCACGTCAAAGTCGATCTTTCCCTCGGTGAAGGCTTCAGGGAACATGGTTTTCAGACGCTCGGTATTGCCCTCGACGATGTTCGGGGATTTCGTTTCCATATCTTCGGCGGTGAGTTTCTTCATCTTTTGGTCCCTCAGAGCGTTTGTTCTGTCGCGGCTACTTTAGCTTCTAGCCGTTTGATTTCAAGGTTTAGTTGCACACGGCGATTGAGCTGCTTTTCTTTTTCCGCCTGGGCGCGCAATGCGGCGAGGTCGCGTTGTAGCCGAGCGCGGGCGTCGAGGCCGTCGCGCAAAGCCTGGGCGCGACCATCGGAGTCCGGCGGAGCAAATGTGCCAGTGATCTGAGCTGCTTCCAATGCGGCCAAACGATCCAGCCAGCCCTGATAAAGTGCGAACAGGTCGCGGTTTGGCAGGCCTGATACTGCGATGCTGCCAAGGAATTGGGCTTCTTCTGCCGTGGGACTATCTGGGTGAATTGGGGCCGTCCGGTGCACGTCCTCGAGCACCACCTCCCCCGCTTCGCCCTGTGACCACCGTTTGTGTGCCAGTGAGAGACTGAAGGCACCGCCCTGCTCCGTCCAAAGCACGACCGGATAGGGAATAGCCCGATGAATCAGTTCAATAAGGCGTGTCGGCTTTGCGCCAGCGCGCATCGTGGCTGTAAGCACGGCAACCTCCAGATACTCCCGCACATCGTCCCGGAATGCCGGCACAGCAATGTTGGTGGGCTTAAGCGCGGCCACCCAGAGCAATTCCTCAATCCCGTCCTGAATCTGGCGCTTGTCGGCGGCCGTGGGTGCGCCATGTTCCGTTAGGAGCTTTTTGGGCACCCGCTGATCAACGCGGGCGTCTGGCGGAAGGCCCAGAGCGTCGATGACCGGAGTGAAACTCATTCGCTTGTTGCCTCCGGCAGCACGACCAAGAAGGCTACCACCTCGAAATCGTTTATGCCCTGGAATTCACCTTTCATGGCGTGCGTGCCACCCGGCGTGAACAGGCTGGCAACGGCACGCTCTTCTTTCTTGCCGACAATGGAGGCGACCGCTTTGCCAAGCAACTCCTGGGTGGTGCCCATGTCTTTACCGTTTTTGGTCATCTTATCGAAACGATCACAAGCTCCGCCGTCGGGTAGGTCGGACCCAATGCAAAGCCGCTTCAGGCGATCGAGCACTTGCTTGGCCTGAGTGAACGGCAACAACACTGCCCCATCGTCGCCTACATGCACGACGTAGTGCGGAGCAAGCGGATAACCTGGCTCCATGGTCTTGAGCGCCGCTTCTCCCACCGCGCGCAGGCAGAAGATGACGCCCGGGGGGATTGCCGATTCACCGCTGTTCTGCGCCCTAGTGACGGCAAACGTGCCGATTGGCAAGCTCTCCAGTTTCCCTGCGTGCTCTTTGAGAAACCCCGCGAGATCAACACGGAAGTCATTCAGGGTAAGGTCGGCGATGGAGACGCCGCTGCTTAAGTCTTCAAGGTCGATGACGGCGTCCTGGAGCTTGAGGAGCTGCTTGCGGCGATATTCGAGATCGTTCATCTGATCGCCCGATTGATGCTCGATGACGTTCTCCTCGCCGGTCGCGGAAATATCGAGCAGTACCATGCGTCCGCTGACGCGCTGTTCAAGGTTGATGTACTCCTCCAGCTCCATGTTCGGCCAGAAGTTAATGAGCTGGATGCGCTCATTTAGCGACCCGATCCGGTCGATGCGGCCAAAACGCTGGATGATCCGCACAGGGTTCCAGTGAATGTCGTAGTTTACGGCGGTATCGCAGTCCTGCAGGTTCTGGCCTTCGCTGATACAGTCGGTGGCGATGAGGAGATCGATTTCGCCTTCTCCGGCAAAGTCCTCGGGCCGCTCTTTTGACCGGGGTGAGAACGCCGTTAGGATACTTGTGAAGTCCTTCCGAAGTTTGGGCAGCGTCGTCTCATTATGACCAGCACCGCTTACAAACGCCGACTGGAGACCCAGTTCCTTTTGTGCCCATCCAGAAAGCTCTTGATAGAGATAGCGGGCCGTGTCGGCAAAGGCTGTGAAGACGATGACCTTCCGGTTTCCGCCGTTGATCGGCTGCCGGCACTTGCGCTCGATGACATCCCGCAGGGCCCGGAGCTTCGCGTCACGCGCCGCGCCCACCTGTTTTGCCGCAGAAAGGAGTGTCGCAAGCCGATTGCGGTCTTCGATAAGATCCTGCCGCCAGCGGACCCGGTCCACATCCTGCAATAACACTTTGACCTTCCGCCCGACGAGCAGGCTCTCAAAAGCCGGGTCATCTGCGTCCACGTCCTCAATGTTGATTTCCTCTACCTCTTCGGCATGGGTCTCAATTTTGTGCAGGGTGGCCTCAACATCGGCCAGCTGACGTTTGATTGTGAGGGCAAAAGAAGTAACCGCACTCTCCATGCGCTTCAGGACGTTCACCCGGAGCAGGTGAACAAGGCTTTCTTCACGGTCTACCTGCCGGAAGAAGCTCTCCCCACCGCGAATCTGAGTGCTATATTTCGCATCATAGGCCGCTTGCTTGTGTGGCAGCACATACCGCAACGGCGCATAGGCCGCAAGCGTAAGCCGCCGGATTTCGTTGTTGATATCGCGGATGGAACGAAATTCACCGGCAAGATCCACGTCCGGCTTGATGTTAAAGGGCTTCAGCCGCTCCGGGAAACGGCCGGTTTCCTTGGTACCATAGTATTTTTCAACATGTTTCCTGGATCGTGCGATGGTCAACAAATCGAGCAATTTGAAATAGTCAAAACCGAGCATCTCCAAGAGATGCGCCGGCTTCCTTTCAGTATCCTCTAGGGCAAGCCAACGGTTGAACTGAAGCTGTGCCTGTCGCACCGTTGTCTCGATGCTGGAAATACCGTGTGCGTCTAAGGCCCTATCATCTCCCTCGGTAACGAAGGCAATCTGATTCTTGAGATCAGCCAGGCGGTTGTTCACGGGCGTGGCGGAAAGCATGAGAACACGCGTCTTCACGCCATTTTTAATTATCCGCCGCATGAGCCGGTCGTAACGTGTTTCGCGGGTATTGTGCGTGGACTTGTTCCGGAAGTTATGGGATTCGTCGATGACCACCAGGTCATAATTGCCCCAATTGACGTGGGAAAGATCGATGTCGCCGGAAGTGCCTCCATCGCGGGAGAGATCGGTGTGGTTCAACACGTCGTAATTGAACCGGTCGGAGGCGAGGAAGTTACGCCGGTCGTTGGCCTTATAGAGTGTCCAGTTGTCGCGCAAGCGCTTCGGAGCCAATACCAGCACGCGGTCATTGCGAAGCTCGTAGTATTTGATGATGGCGAGCGCCTCGAATGTCTTCCCCAGACCCACGCTGTCAGCAATGATGCAGCCCCCTAGCCGTTCCAGCTTGTCGATAGCTCCGACGACACCATCCCGCTGAAACTTGTACAGCTTCTTCCAGACCGTCGTGTTACGGATGCCGGTGGCGGATTTGATGATCCGCTCTTCGTCCAGTTCGTCACCGAGGTCTTTGAAAATGTGGGAAAGCGTCACGTAATAGATGAGCGACGGGGCTTTCAGTTCGGCGAGTTCCTGAAGCCGCGACAGGAACGCGGCTTTTTGATGATCAGATGCGGGTAGAGTATTCCAGAGGCTCGTGAACCAAGAGCCAAGAATGGCCGATTCTTCGGGTTTTTCTGAGCACTGGATCAGACTGAATTGATTGCCGGGAGTAATGCCCAAGCCTTCCGTTGTGAACGCACAGTTGCCGGTGATCACACGATGCAGCTCTGAACCTGGTCTTCCGGCGATGAGGATGGATTGCGGCAACAGGGCCGGAGCACCGCGCAGCTCCACTTTCTTGTTGACCCACCCGGCACATTCGCGTGCAAGCCACCTGAGCTGCAGGCGGTTTCGAAAAGCACGGTCTGTCTCTGATCCGGTCAGCCCAAGATCATGCCCATCGGTTGCTGGGAGCACCATGCGGCAAGCGTCGAGCTTTTCCAGCACATCGCGCAACTCCGCAAAGGCGAAGATCGAAAACGCAGGAGACGCCAGGTCAAGCGATGACGGCGGCGCCAGGGCCTCACGTAGTTCGCCGATTACGCGCTCACTCCCTGTGTTCTTAATGAGTTTCATGGGGACTCACGCAAATATCTCTCGGTCCGCCGCGCTGTTCCATCAGAGAGGTGTTCCGCCCTTCCCTCATCCGCCTCTTCCGCGATGTACTTTTCTGCAGCGTCTCTCACAACCCACGCCAGCGACACCTTTTTCCTTCGTGCTATCGCTCCGAGACTTCCGTATACATTGCTTGGGAAGCTCACAGATGCCCGCGTCGCACGGGTTCTTCGCGCCTTAACTTCTATTTTCTTTTCGCTCTTTGCTTTTGCCATATCAGCTCCACCTTTCAAATGTGCACCACATTACACCACTTGATTTATCTAGGGCACGGCATTTTTCACGAAATCGCATCTATTTCAACAACTAACGTCATTCTTCATCCACTTCCTCCGACCGGCCTGGACGGCTATGTGCCAGTTCATGCCTTCCTAAGTTGCCATCCGATGCAGGTTTTCCCGCGAGGCGCCTGCTGGGCGTTTTTAAGCCTGCGGGGCCGCACAGGCCGCGCCAGAGCAACAGCGGCTCTGTCACGGTTGACACTGTGCTATCCGGCCCCAGCGGCACGCCCACCGGCCCCCGCTCCGTCCTCCTCTTTCCCTGCGGGTTGAGTTGGCTCTCCACGCCTTGTGAGAGAGCCAACATCAACTTCGAAAAAGGAGGACAACATGAAAACCTGCACCGGCAACGACAACAATCATCATGACGGGATCACGCGGAAGGATGTATACACCCGCGTCACCGATCGGATCGTAGCCGATCTGGAACAAAGCGTTCGAACCTGGGTGAAGCCGTGGAACGCCGAACATGCGGCCGGCAAGATCACCCGTCCGCTGCGGCACAACGGCACGCCCTACTCCGGCATCAATATCCTGATGCTCTGGAGCGCAGCCCTGGCCGGCGGTTTCGCAGCCCCGATCTGGATGACGTTCAAACAGGCTTTGGAGTTAAACGCCCACGTGCGCAAGGGGGAGAAAGGCTCGCTCGTGGTTTATGCCAATTCCATCACACGCAAGGAAACAGACGATGCGACCGGCGATGAAACCGAGCGTGAAATCCACTTCATGAAGGGCTACACGGTCTTCAACGTCGAGCAGATTGAAGGACTGCCCGCCCACTACTACGCCAAACCTGAGCCGCGCTTCAATCCGATACAGCGGCTCGAACACGCGGAAAGCTTCTTCGCCAACCTGCGGGCCGACATCCGCCACGGCGGGACGCAAGCCTATTATGCTCAAGAGCCTGATTACATACGCATGCCGCCGTTTGAGGCCTTCTGCGATGCGCAGAGCTACTATGCCACCCTCGCCCATGAATCCACGCACTGGACCAAGCATCCCTCGCGCCTCGCCCGTGAATTCGGGCGCAAGACATGGGGCGACGAAGGCTATGCCGAGGAGGAACTTGTCGCGGAGCTAGGCGCGGCCTTTCTGTGCGCCGACCTCGAACTGTCCTTGACGCCCCGAGAAGATCACGCGTCCTATATCGCCCACTGGCTGACCGTCCTGAAGGATGACAAACGCGCCATCTTCCGCGCCGCCGCCCACGCGCAACGCGCCGCCGACTTCCTGCACCGGCTGCAGCCGCCGGTGCAGCAGCAGGCCGCCTGAGGGCGGCAAGTTAGCCATTCGAGAAAACTTCCTCTAGCGATACATCACGACTGGTATATGGCCTGAAGGCCGCGGAACGCCGGGTATATGTAGATAGAGATTGTTGCGGGCTCATTCATCACCAAGAGGAGGATCATCATGAAGGTACTACGGCTTTCCCAAAAGAAACGAATCACTCAGGAATCAGTCATCAAATTGAAGCTGACCGAGTACCCGGCTGCTCTCTTTGAATTCCTGACACGGGCCACCCAGAAACCAAAGGCCGAGCTGGCTGCGGAAATCCTGGGGGCTGCCCTGATCAGCGATCGAGAGCTGCGGCGCCTGTTCGCTGAGCAGGCTCAAGAGGGTCGTGTTGGCCATGTTCGGGGGGAATTAGCAGATTCGCGCACTACGTAGACTGGTTCCTTCACACCCGACGCAACAGGAATTGCTTGTGGTTGTTACACGGCAAGCCCCTGATAACTTGAACGGTCTGCGCGATGGTCCTGCAGGCTGTAACAGAATTGTCGGTGTTACCACCTCTACCTGCTTCACACAGGGAGAACTCAATGGCCGTTGAGCAACGTCAGTTACAGTCGAGCAGAGTGAAGGGCGCAACGAGCTGGGCAGACCTTCGGGCCAGGAACGGTCTCGCTAGGAGAACCGTGGTCGTCAGAATTCCGGCCCTGCTTCATGCGGAGATCCAGGCCCTGGCGAAACAGGACCAGCTGACGCCCTCTGCCACCCTCCGTATCGTGCTTCAGCGTGGGCTCGGAGGGCTCAGGCAGGACCGAACCCTGCAGTACCTGATTCGCCTCACGGAAACCATCGTCCGATATGCCGCGGTCGATCAGGCCAAGGCCGCTGAGATCCTGGCTGAAGCCCGGCGATGCGCCAACATTGACCTTTCTGCCGCTAAGGAAGGACCTCAGTAGCAATGCCATTAACCCGCCAAGATTCCTACATTCGGTACCGGTCGCATCAGGGTGACGCCGCACGAGGCTATGACTCCCTCGCCTCATCCTGGCGCATGAACGCCCGGATGGTGGTGATGTCGTTCATCCTCATCACCACCCTGGTCTATCTCCCCTTCGTGTGGTTCCAAGTCGAGCTCGATGACGTGGCAGTCCCGGAACCACGCCATGCAGCGCAATGGTTCTTCGCCTGGGCTGTGGCAGGACTCCCCGCGAAAGACGCCACGGTGAAGATGACGCTGCCGGGTGACGATAGAGCACGTGTCCACCACGCCGCACACGCTCGTGACTATCTTGGGACGGTTATCGCTTGGGAATGGAGCCATGTGAGCCCGCTCCTCGCTGATGCCTTGTGGACCTATCCCGTCTGCTTCGTTGTGATGTTGATGTGGTATCGCTACCGGGACCGAAAGATGTCCGAATCCCGCCATATCCGAGGCCAGTTTCGAACCACCGCTAGAGCGCTCGCGAAGAGAACGAGACGAGAACAGAAGGGTGATATCGCTATTGGAGCTGTGTATCTGCCAAAGCGACGGGAGACAGAGCACGTGCTCACCGCCGGCGGCACAGGCTCAGGAAAGACAACGTTCCTGCGATCGGTCCTCGGGACCATTCGCGGCTTGAGAAAGCGAGCACTGGTGCATGATACGAAGCTCGACCTCTGCCGTGAGTTCTGGAGGCCAGGGGACATCATCCTCTCCCCCTTCCTTGCCGCGTCAGGCGGTTGGACTCTTTCTTCAGAGCTTGAATCGATTCCCCAGGCCTTTGCAGCCGCCCACTCTGTGGTCGTCGAGGAGGATAGTAGCTCGGACAAATTCTGGTCCGATGCGGCACGGCAGATCTTCTTCACCTTGCTGGTAAGTCTGGCATCGAAGGGAATGCGGCGGAACCAGGATCTCGCCGAGGCGCTCAAACTCGACGCCGATGGGCTCGCAGAGCTCCTTCGGCTTGCTCCCTGGGGTGCGCAGGTGGCCAACCACATCACTTCAGCAGCCGCCCCGCAAGCCGCCGGAGTGTTGGCCAACCTCCATCGCTACGCGATGGCCTTCAGCTTCATGCAGGATGGCGACTTCTCGTTTCGTTCCTGGATCAGAGATGAGCAATCCACGCAGTGGGTCTGGATTGTAAACCCGCCCAGTACCAGTAAGCTGCTTGCTCCAATCTTGACCCTCGCCATTGATCTGGCTTGCATGCACCTTCTGGAGCTGCCAGACAGTGAGGATCGGCGTCTCTACCTGATTCTGGACGAGCTCTCTGCTCTGAATAAGTTGAGTTCGTTGTTGAACATCCTGCAACGCGGGCGGAGCAAAGGGGCCTCCGCCTGGCTCTCCGTCCAGGACCTCGGAGGATTGAATGCCTACTCAAAAGACGAGCGCGATACAATTATCAACAATTGTATGACGAAGCTCCTCTACCGCACCTCAGCCGTCGAGACGGCAAAATATTTCGAACAGATGTTGGGGCAACAACAGATCGAGCAAGCCCATGAGGCTCACACGCTGAGTGTCAGCGCCGAGCGGGATTCCATCGGCGTGCAACGTCGGGATACCACGGAGTCCCTCGTCCTTGCCTCGGAATTGGCTTCGTTGCCTCCATATGAAGCGTTCCTGTCCATGACCGGACACCCGGTCGCCCGTGTCGAACTTCCCAACTATCGTGGCCAGGGAAACGGTCCAGGGGAAGCGATCTATCAGATGCGTGAGGATCTTCTGTTGGGCCCTGGGATCACGTCAACACCACAGACGCCAGCCCCACCACCAACCGCCAATGCTCCGCGAGAGCGCCCTCTCGTATTAGGCCGCTGAGTGTCGCCCGAGCCATTCTCTCACTCGAACTGAGACGGATTGCTCAGGAGAAAGGACCATAGGACATGCTGAGTATCAGCAACGTGAAGGCCGCTCAGGCAACAAACTACTATCAAAAGGACGAGTTCTACTACGGAGATGGCCAAGTGCTTGGAGTCTGGACAGGGCGCGGGTCGGAAGCCCTGGGACTCGAAGGCCGCGAGGTTGAGGCAGAGACGTTTCGTGAACTCCTCGAGGGTCATCTCCCTGACGGGAATGAGATCCAATCGCGTAGTGATGGGACCAGACGAGGCGGAATCGACCTCACCTACAGTGCCCCGAAAACGGTCTCACTTGCGGCACTGGTCGGGAATGACGAACGCCTTCTGGCGGCACATGACAAGGCCGTCGGCAAGGCCATGGACTATGTTGAGAACGAAGCGAGTCAAGCACGTATCACGCAAGATGGGGTGACGACCATTGAGCGGACCGGGAATCTGGTGGTCGCACAATTTCAACATGAGACCAGCCGTGCGCAAGATCCACAACTTCACACCCATGCTGTTGTCGTCAACGCGACACAACGAGACGATGGGGAATGGCGCGCGTTGGACAACCAGGAGTTCTTTGTCCTGAAAATGACGGCAGGGGCGATTTACCGAGCAGAACTAGCAGACCAAGTCCACCGCCTCGGCTACGAGATTGAACGAACCCATGCCGATGGGAGATGGGAACTCAAAGGGTTCTCCACTGAGCAGATTGAACACTTTTCTCAGAGACGACAGGATATTCAAGAAGCACTTGCCGCTCGCGGAAAAGACGATCCCAGAACGGCCGAACGCGTCGCGCTTGAAACACGGGAAGCAAAACAACCTGTAGACCGAAATGAATTGCACAAGGAATGGGAGGCGCGCGCGCAGGGAGTGGGACTGGACTTGGCACAGGTCACCCAGCAGGCACGGCAAGAAATCCTTTACCGAGACAGGCATACCCAAGCCACAGCAGCGCAGGAAGCAGTTCAGTGGGCAGTCGAGCATGTGAGCGAGCGACAGTCGGTGTTCGGTCATCAGGATCTATTGAGGCACTCGCTCGCACACGGCATGGGTGATGTGACTTATGATTCCGTGAGCCATGAGATCGCCAGACAGGCAAATGCCGGCGAGTTGATCCGGTTACCGGATGAGCTGGGACGAGATCATTACACGACCCCAACGGCCCTACGCCTTGAGCGCGAAGCTGTCGCAATCATGCAACAGGGGAAAACGCAGATCGAGCCGATTCTGGCTCGACAGGAAGTATCTGCTCCTGCCTTCACCCGTTCACTCACAGCGGGACAAGAGGCCGCAGCGGGTTTGATTCTTTCGACACAAGATCGTTTCATTGCAGTGGAAGGAAAAGCTGGCACCGGAAAAACTACAATGATCGGAGAGGTCCGAATCATCGCAGAATCGCAGGGCTACGAGGTTCGGGGGTTAACCCCAACCTCAGCCGCCTCACGGGTGTTAGAGCACGAGGCACAAATCCCCAGTGAAACAGTCGCAGGCTTTCTCTCAAGCAATTCACGCCATGAACAGGACAGCAAGACGTTATACGTCATCGATGAAAGCAGCATGCTAAGCGCGAGACAAATGCACGAATTGGTTAGCCGAATAGAGGCACAGGACAACCGTGCAGTGTTTCTTGGCGATCGCCAGCAGCTCGGCAGCATCGAGGCCGGAAACGGCTTTGGGCTTTTCCTTGATCAAGGGATTTCCTCTGTGACGATGGGTCAGAACTTGAGGCAGAAAGATCCGACCCTCAAACAAGCCGTGGAGGAAACTGCTCAAGGAAAAGTTGACGCGGCTGTTCGTCGACTCGACGGCTCAGGGCACATTACCGAGATTAGCGATCGTCCCGAACGCCTACAACACGTTGCACAAGAGTTCCTGAATCAGCCCCTTACCGCACGAGAGAACACGCTAGTGATTACCGGAACCCGTACGGATCGGTCGGACCTAAATATGTTGATTCGAGATGGACTGAAACATGACAGGTCAATAATGGGACCAGAATTGAGGGCAATCACTCTCACGGCGAAAGATCTAACAGCTGCGCAAAAGCGTGAAGTAGGTTCATATGACGTAGGAGATGTTGTGCGCAGCATGGGAACCTACTCGCGAGTGATCGGCATGGATGAGACCAAGACCGTATTGGTCTTGGAACGTGCAACTGGTGAACGAGAATCATGGACGCCAAGAACGAAAGGCATAGAGGTCTACAGGGAAGAATCAAGGGGTCTACAGGCAGGAGATACGATCAGATGGACAAGAAACAACTCAGACGCTGATAGACGAAATGGAGAATCGGCGCGCGTTATTTCTGTGGACCAGAAGGGTTTGAAGGCTATCATAGAAACACAGCATGGGGAGCCCCAGACACTGAATTTGAATGATCGAACAGAGCAGCATTGGGACTACGCCTACGCATCCACCACGTGGGCATCACAGGGTAAGACTACTCAATCAGTCATTGTGCATATCGACTCCGCACGAGAGAAGTCAATCTCAGGCGAACAGACTTGGTATGTTGGCATCTCGCGGGCGCGGGCAGATGTGAGAATTGTGACCGATGACAAGGAATCGCTAAGAGAACTGGTTCAGATTTCCCATGAGAAAAAGTCAGCGCTGCAGGCTGTAGAGCGAACGGGTGACGCAGAACGTCATGCTGACGTACAGCGTGATAATTCCGGGCGTCATCCTGGCCTCGCCAAGGATCACGCCCCCTCAGTTATTTCATTTAGCCGCTAGATCTTCTGACTGGATTACCTGTCTGGCCATGAGGACCCGCTCAAGCTGCGACATTTCCTTTATGTCATCAATTAGCTCCATGAGATTTGGTGGTGGCGAATACGGCTTTAGTGTGTAAACAACTTCAGCCAAGCGGTTGCAATTGTCAAAAAGAAGGCCTGCAAACTTCACGTCCTCAGGCGTTGTCCCATACTTAATCATAAGTTGCTCCACCTTTTTCGCCATTTTTCCTACTCGTTTCCGCGCAGATCTAACCTCATGCATCGTATGCCCCAATTCCCGGCGGACGAGATAGCACTTAAACCACTTTACGATATCCATTTTGCTCCTCCTGTTTGATAAAATTACTTCTACTCGCCTCTCTCTGCACAATGCTTTTCATAGATATTGGTATCCCTACTGTGGGTGGCTTGTCCTCTTACAGTTCGAATATGTGCACTGATTTCCAGGCGGAGTTTTAACCTCACCTGCGGAGACACTTGCGCTGGATGTGCGGCAAACCAACTGATTCGCTTGCTTAACTTTGGTGAAAGATCTGCTAAGGCTGGCGCGTTGGCGCATCCCTCGTCTTTCCCTATTTCACAAGCAACATTCGACATCTCAGTGAATCCACGCACGGCATACGTAGCCAAGTCGTTTTGGGGGGACAGTCTTCGAGCTGCGGACAGGCAGCACCTGCGCGCGTAGGCTAGCGTTGATGGAAGATTGCGCGATTTATCAGGTTTGAACGAAGCGAGGAACCTAACTCGGACTTCCCCGATCACATCACTGCACTCATCCGCATTCGTGTAATAGCCAGCCTTCTCCAGCCACGTACGGGACAAGCGCTTCACTGTTGATTCGATTTCAAGCCAGACCTTCGCAGCCTCACTTGCGCAATCACTCACCATGTATGCCCTTCCAGAAAAGTCAGCAGAACTGCGCCCCATCGCAGCTTGATGCCGAACCGAATCTTCCCGGAACCTCCACCGTCAACATCTACTACCATATATCATTGTAGACTGTCCACACTATTATATTGACAGCATTGCAGACAGTCTGATACATATGCTTTCGACACTGCTGAGAGCGCCGAGTCCGACATGACCAAGGAGGTGTGAAAATGACCGAGACGCGGAATGATGAGTGGTGGCTCCGCCTCTACAATGCAAAAAATAATGACGAGCTTTACATGATTGCCTATGAACACGCTGGACGCCTGACTCGATCAGCCAACGCGATTCGCAAAATTCTCCCAAAGATGATGGACGCACTAGACAATCACTGGGAGTCATATAAGGAGTTCGTCAACAAGTGGCTTGACGACACTCTGACCGACAAAGACTGGGCGAAGGCGCGAATCTGGATAGGTCGCGACTTAGAGCACGAGGAGCTACTTCCACAATCGGACATCTCACTCCCGCTGTCATCCTTCCTAATTAATTGCATGAAGAACAACCCGCATGAACCTTTAACTGATGCCTACAAGCAAGTTATTGCAAGGATCTCGAAAGTGCGTTCTGGGTTGCCATATATTCGCCCGCTATTTTGCTCCGCATGCCGACAGCTCTTTGAACCTCGCCAACGCGAACAGCGTTGGTGCTCTGCACGTTGCAGGAATCGCCAAATGAAGCGTGAGTACCGGGCGAAGAAAGGCTCAAAAGATGTCAAAGCGGACCATGACATCGAAAAGGCAACTACGCCCCGTCCTTCACGAAAACAAATAGGCCAGAACTAAAGGAGAAAGATCATGGACCAGCCGGCATCGAACGTTAAGACCGTCCGAATTAGTTGTGACGTTCAACGGATTGAAATTGACTTTGCCGTACCAAGAGTCATTCGAGTGATTCCCGTCAATAATGCAAGAGCCACCGGAAAGGAATACATCATTAAGGTTACGCCAAGAGGCGGCGTTACATTAGTCTAGAAAACAGATCGACCTGAGTTAGCGAAGTAGCCAAATCGGCTACAAAGTAAGCCAGGGGCACAGTAAGTGAAGCCAGGACGGTCATGTCGCAGAGAGCAAGCGGACTCTCTGTCATGACTGTTCTGGCTTTTTGCTTTGTTGCGACCTGGATAAGGAGGCGAGACGATCACGTGAAGAAGCGGAAGTCGCCTGCGCAGCAACGCGACCTTAATAGGTGAGGATCTAAGTGGCAGCACGATATAGGAAAATTGACCCCCGAATCTGGAACGACGAAAAGTTTCGAGCATTATCCGACGACGGCAAACTCGCATTTCTTTTTTTCCTGACTCATCCCCACATGACCAGTTTGGGTGCAATGCGCGGGACCCTTCCCGGACTCGCGGCTGAATTGGGATGGGGAGCAAAGCGATTCACCGCCGCGGCAAAAGAATGTATGGATCTGGGAATCGTGGAGGCTTGCGACACTGCCTCTTGGATCGGCATCCCAAACTTTCTCCGCTACAACGAACCGGAAGGCCCGAACTCAGTCATCAAGGCTTGGGTCGTAGCGCTAGACCTGCTCCCTGAGTGCCAGCAGAAACGACACTTAATCCAGCGGTGTCGACACTACCTCCAATCGCGGTCGAAGAACTTCAGAGATGCCATGGGCGATGGCATCTGGGATGCCTTCAAAGATGCCACCCCAGATGCTAAGCCGAAACTATGCGAGATCCAGGAAAAGGAGCCTGAGCGGGAGCCGGAACCGAACAATGATTCGGTTGCGCCGGTCGCTCATCAGTACAAGCCGAAGGAGAAGCCCAATGGAAAAAGTTGGCAGCGTCGTTCCGGTTTTGCTGACAAAGACTATGCAGCCGGCAGCTTCTAGTCAGCATTGTGAACTGCATGGTTTAGATGTAGCGATGGAAGCCATCACTATCGCTGGGAAAACCATCTCTGTGAAGGGTCAATGTCCGGCTTGTCTTGAAGCACACAGCACGGGGCAACCCCCTGATAACAATCTCAAAGACTTCAGCACGCGGGTACGGTTGAGACGACAGGCTGGAGTACCGGAGCGATACCTGCACGCTTCCTTGGATGATTTTCAGGAAGAAACACCAGCTCAAAAACAAGTCGCGAAGCAGCTTCGGAGCTTCATTGACGGCGAATGGCGATCGAGTCCTGGGCTGCTCTTCCTCGGAGGCATTGGAACAGCCAAAACGCTGCTCGGAGCCTCGCTGGTCAATTACTGGCTCAATCAACACGGTGCCAGATCTGCCCATTTCTACACAGTGATGAATCTTCTGCGTCGAGTTAAGGCCACTTGGAACCCCGATGCTATTGAATCTGAATCGCTCGTATATCAACGCTTGAGCGCCCTACCCTTACTAGTCGTCGATGAAATCGGAGTGCAGTTTGGCAGTCCGACCGAAAAAACGATCCTCACAGAAATCGTTAATAGTCGCTACAACGCACTTCATCCGACTGTTCTGATAGCAAATCTCACAATTACGGAATGCGTTGAAGTAGTTGGGGAACGAGTTATGGACCGTTTCCGTGACGGCGGCCATGCATTGGCGTTCACTTGGCCTTCCCAGCGAGGAATCCGCGTACCACTCTGAGAACGTTAGCATGATACGTCGGAATGCTCGTACAGACAGCATCAAATGCCCACCTGAGGTATTCGACTGCGTTACGGACATTCTCGCCGATCTGGTCCTAGAGGACCTAAAACAGTTCCCAAAACTTGGCACATTTCGACCCATTGACACTTTATTGAGAGCAGATAATACTGCTGCCACGGCATACCTAGGTGAAGAATGATCGCTGCCGCCATCTACGCCCGTAAATCAACCGAACAGACCGGGGTGAGTGACGAAGAGAAATCCGTCGCCCGCCAGATCGAGCACGCGAAAGCCTATGCCCTGAAGAAAGGCTGGACCGTTCCCGAAGAACTGATCTTCGTCGACGACGGCATCAGCGGGGCTGAGTTTGTGAAGCGTCCTGGCTTCATCCGTCTCATGAATGCGCTCAAGCCTCGGCCGCTATTTCAGGTCCTCATCATGAGCGAGGAATCCCGGCTCGGTCGTGAATCGATCGAAACATCCTACGCGCTCAAGCAGATTATGGATGCCGGAGTCCGGGTGTTCTTCTACCTCGAAGATCGCGAGCGGACGCTCGACAATGCCATGGATAAGGTGATGCTCTCCCTCGCCAACTTTGCCTCTGAGATGGAGCGGGAGCGAGCCAAGCAGCGCACCGCCGACGCCATGCTTCGCAAGGCCAAGGCTGGCCATGTGACGGGCGGCAAGACCTACGGCTACGACAATCGGGAAGTCCTCTCCGCTGAGGGACATCGGCTTCATGTGCTGCGGATCGTCAATCAGACCGAAGCGGCCATTCTCCGGCAGATCTTCGACATGTATGCCGGTGGCCTGGGCATTACCCGCATCGCCAAGCGCCTCAACGAGGAGCACATCCCCGCCCCTCGGCAAAGTCCCCGAGGGTGGGCTCCCTCCGCCGTTCGTGAGATTCTTCACCGGGAGCTCTATCAGGGTCAGATTGTCTACGGCCAACTGGAAAAGGTCATCCGAGGCGGCACCAAACGGAGACGGCAACGCGAGGAGAAAGACTGGGTTAGGGTCGAAGCCCCGGACCTCCGAATCATTGAGCCGGACATATGGGAGTCGGTCCAAGCCCGCCTAGCTAAATCGAAGGGGAAAGGCCGTTCGGCGTTCAGAGACCAGGACTCCAAGTATCTCCTGACCGGCATGGCCCGGTGTGCGCATTGTGGCGGCCCTATGACCATTGTGGGCCAAGACTATCACCGCCGGAAGGGGCGCTTCTACGGCTGCTCGTATTACAAAACCAGGGGTTCCTCGATCTGTAAGAACTCCCTCCTGGTCGAACAGGAATACCTCGATCAGATCGTCCTCAAGTCACTGCATGAAGCCGTCGCTGAGGAGATGATCAAAGTCGCCGTCGAGAAGGCCCTGGCACGGCATAGGGCTGGAGAAGAAAAGAAGCTCGATCGGCAGACGGACATCCAGCGGGAGCTGTCCCTGATCGAAGCCTACGAGGGGAATCTCGTTGACGCCATTGCCAAGGGGCAACCAATGGACCCTCTCCTTGCCAAGCTGAGGGCAGAAGAGACACGGAAGAAAAGCCTGGTTCGAGAACTTGAGCAATTGACCGCTGCTGACCAGATTGCCTCCCTCGATGAGGCTCGGCTCAAGCGGGAGCTGAAAGCGCGATTCTCGGACCTCAGAGGCCTCCTGGACCGCCATATCTCCACAGCCCGGCGATTACTCCGAACCCTGATGGAACATCCGTTGCGCTGTGAGGCAATTCGTGAGGAGGATCGGAAGGAGTATCGTGTGACCGGAACCGGCAGCTACCTGCCGCTCCTACCTGAAACGCTCGCCCCCCTGAATTCTGCTCAAGAAGGCTGCTCCGTTGTCGGTGGTGTCCCCAACGGGATTTGAACCCGTGTTACTGCCTTGAAAGGGCAATGTCCTAGGCCAGGCTAGACGATGGGGACGAAGAGAATTCCGTACGAGCGGGTAGATTCATACCATACTTGATCGAGAGGTGTCACTAGTCTGGAGCAAGATCCCGAAGAGTCTCGCAATCGAAAATATTGCCGGCCGACCGAACCGCCGGCCGATTGACGATCTGCCCTCAACCACAGTACTCTGCACGTGTGGATCCACTCGTCAATCATCGCCCCGGCGAACAGCTCGATTCCATCTCGCAAGGGATGACCCGTACGGGCGAAAACCATAGTCTGCTCACGGCGGACGACCTGTACCTCTTTAACGAAGGTTCTCATTTCCACCTGTACGATAAACTCGGCGCGCATCCCGCGACCATGCAAGGTGTCGAGGGCACGTACTTTGCCGTGTGGGCACCGGAAGCTGAGCAGGTCTCAGTTTTCGGGACGTTCAACCATTGGGACCCCGCTCGCCACCCACTCCACCCCTGTCAATTTTCTGGCATCTGGGAAGGGTTCGTCCCCGGCGTGGGAGTCGGCGCACTGTACAAATTTCACATCCGCTCGCGGCACCATGGTGCGGTACTCATTAAAACAGACCCGTTCGCACGACTGAACGAAATTCCGCCGAAATCCGCATCCGTGGTCTGGAATCTCGATTACACCTGGCGGGACGGCAGCTGGATGCACACTCGTGCGCGGCACAATGCGCTGGATGCCCCGATCAGCATCTACGAAGTCCATCTCGGCTCATGGATGCGGGTTCCCGGCGAAGGCAACCGCTCCCTCAGCTATCGCGAAGCTGCCCCGAAACTGATCGAGTACGTGCAGCGATTGGGCTTCACTCATGTGGAGTTTCTGCCCCTGATGGACCATCCCTTCTTTGGCTCTTGGGGCTATCAAACGACCGGGTACTTTGCTCCCTCCGGCAACTATGGGACGCCGCAGGACCTCATGTACCTCATCGACCAGCTCCACCAGCACGATATCGGAGTCATTCTGGATTGGGTGCCGTCCCATTTTCCGACCGATGAACACGGGCTCAGTCGATTCGACGGCAGCCACCTCTTCGAACATGCGGACCCCCGCCAGGGCCTCCATCCCGATTGGGGGACGGCGGTGTTCAACTACAGTCGTAACGAAGTCCGCAGCTTTCTGATCAGCAGCGCCCTCTTCTGGCTGGAGCAATACCATGCCGACGGGCTGCGAGTGGATGCCGTCGCGTCGATGCTGTATCTGGATTATTCCCGAAAAGAAGGCGAGTGGATTCCCAACCGGCATGGCGGCCGGGAAAACCTGGAGGCCATCACCTTCTTACGGCAACTCAACGAAGAAATCTATCGACGCCATCCGGACGTGCAGACCTTTGCAGAAGAATCCACCTCCTGGCCGTCCGTGTCACGCCCGACGTATGCAGGAGGTTTGGGCTTCGGCATGAAATGGGACATGGGGTGGATGCATGACACGCTGGAGTACATGGCGCTGGACCCCGTGTACCGGAAACATCACCACCGGAACCTCACTTTCCGCATGCTGTACGCGTTCCAGGAGAACTTTTTACTTCCGCTGTCGCACGACGAAGTCGTGCACGGGAAGGGCTCGCTCCTGGGCAAAATGCCCGGCGACGATTGGCAAAAATTCGCCAACCTGCGGGCCCTGTTCGGTTACATGTATGCGCAAGCCGCCAAGAAGCTGATTTTCATGGGTGGTGAAATCGGCCAGTGGCGCGAATGGGCCCACGACGACAGCATCGATTGGAACCTACTGCAGTACCAGCCCCATCAAGGGCTGCAACGGTGGGTCGCCGACCTGAATCATCTCTACCGGACAGAGCCGGCGCTGCATGAATTCGATTTCGACCCGCGAGGGTTCGAGTGGATCGACTGCCAGGACGTGGATGCCGGGGTCATCAGTCTTTTGCGGCACGGACGGACGCCACAGCAACACATCGCCGTCGTCTGTAATTTTACGCCGGTTCCACGACTGCAATATCGCGTCGGGGTCCCACAAGGCGGCTATTGGAAAGAACTGTTGAACAGCGACGCATCCATGTATGGCGGCACCGGCCTTGGAAATCTCGGCGGCCTCTCGGCTGAACCCATTCCGGCACTCGATCGAACCCACTCGTTGGCCATGACGCTGCCCCCGCTCTCTGTGCTGTTCTTCAAAGCCCCCTCCTAGCGCCGTCCCGAGGCTCGCCTTTCCACGCCCAGCTACGGTAGGATCGCGATACCGGACACCCACCATCGGCACACAACGATTCGGATGAGAGAGGAGGCGACGATGGCAATTCGCACACGCGCAACTTCGATGTGGCACGGCCTGGTATTGCTGACGGCCTGCCTCACCCTCGCGCACTGCTCCCACGACATCCACGAGAAACGGGCCGACACCGTCAAGGATCATGTCGAGGCGTTCTACGATCACTTGACACATGATCGCGTCGCGGCGGCGGTCAGGGAGAATGAAGCGATCGAACACCTTTCATCCCAGTTAGGCGATATCATCTCTCGACGCGTCAATCGACCGGGAACCAACCAGATCGATCGTGAATGGACCGACCTCCGCACCGCCAACGAAACGGCCGCCCAAAACTGGCTGGCTTTGGGACAATATCTTTCGATCAAGAAACAGTATGCGCAATCCCGGGCAACCTACCAGCGTGTCATTGATACCTACACCGGCGAGACAGAGCGGACCTATCGGGAGCAGGCGGCCCGAGCCATTCGTGACTTAGACATTCTCAACCCTCCCCCTTCCTCCCGTTAACGATGGAGTTCGGGATGCGTCGACCTATGCGGAATCTCAAGTACCGACTCACAATCATGTTGCTTGGCACCTATTTGGTCGCAGCCGGGTGTGTACATCATATTCACGTCACGCCACCGTCGAGCGACCGGGCTGCAGCCTCGATCCCCGCGACTGTCCAGCTTGAGGTACCGTTCCTCGCCATAGAAGGAGCGGATCACATGCCAGGCATTCCCCTCCTCGAATGGCCGTCGAAAGACTTACAACAAACAATTGTCGAGTATTTCACTCAGCGCCAGACCTTCACGTCTATCGGAACAGAAGCCGGTGACATGCGCCTGGTTGTGAAAGCCTGGCTCATGCTTCGCGCGCCTGACCGCTACCTCTACCGGGTCCATTTGGAATCCGACCTTGCCTTTTCAGGACAAGCCCCCCTCAAGACATACGCGGCCGAAGGTGAAGCCCTTGGCTCCTCGGTGAGATGGATTACCGCATCGGATCAAGAACCGATCGCCGAGGCCACCGCTCAAGCCCTGCACCAATTAGCCACTCAGATTGAACAAGATCGTGAGTTTGTCATCACGTCTCATCACCGGTAAACGCTCCTACCAGACCTGCTTCGAGCCATAGCCTCAACGCCACCTCGACTCGCGCCCTACGCCCACATGGCGCATCTGCACGTATGCTTTCGGATACGAATCCGTATCCCATTCGATACAGGCCTATTATGAGAGAAACCTTTATGTCCTCTCTTTCCTCATGATTCAGTCTGAAAAGGCAGTGATTGAGTGGTTCACAGGGCTAGTGATCACAGGCACCGGCATAATTCCAACTCACCCTGACGCCAAACAATAATGGCATTAAGTTTGCTCTCCCAGGGGCGAGCAATGAGGCTACGGCGCCGGTTGGGCCTGCGACTCTTCCTATCGAGGCAAGCGGGTCCTACGAACAGCTCCAACCGTTCCTCGTGCGCCAAGGAGAACGAAGCCGCGTGTCCAAACGTTTGATTCTGTGCTTCGATGGCATGTGGGACTTACCTCCAGACCCTGGCAAGCAGTTGCCCTCATCGGCTATTCCCGACACACAAGCCACACATCACTCCCACAGTCATTCATCGCCCGCCACGAATGTACTGCGGCTCTACCATTCAATCCTCCCGTGGACACAGGACGGACGTGCCCAACAGAAATGGTATGACTCCGGTGCCGACACCCCCTGGTTTTATCGGTTCCGGTCCGGCTCATTTGGGTATGGAATAGATCAGACCATCCTCCACGCGTACGCGTACCTCGCAGCCACCTACGAACCCGGAGATGAGCTGTTCATCTATGGCTTCAGTCGAGGTGCGTATACCGCTCGATCTCTCGTCGGCCTGCTTACCAGTTCCGGCCTCATTCCCGCCTCACTGCTACATACCGATCTCGTCAAGCGCGTGCGTGAGGCCGCCTCCCATCCGTCACCTTCGGCTACAACAGCCACTGGGCTTCGACAATGCCTGCACGCGATGATTCTGGATCCCTCCAATCAGGCCCTCGACGATGCCTATCGCCTCTATCGTAAGGGACACGGCGATATCCTTGCGGGAATACCTACCTCCGCGAGATGGAGAGGCTCACTGGAAGTCCCGATCACCTTGCTCGGGTTGTGGGAAACCGTCGGCCCACTTGGAATCCCGACCAACGCACTTAAGTGGCTCAACGACCACCGGTATAATTTTCACGATACCGAACTGAGTTCGATCGTAAGACAGGCCTACCATGCACTCGCGATCGACGAACACCGCGCAGATCACAACGCGACTCTGTGGACCTCGCCGGCCTGTCCTGGACAGACTATTGAGCAACGCTGGTTCGCAGGGGCGCATGGTGACCTCGGCGGGACCTACCCGGAACGGGAGTTGGCAGACGTCGCCTTGGCCTGGCTGCAGCGGCACTCTATGGAAAAGGGGTTGGCGATCGAAACCCGTTCGGTTCCCTTGAAGCCAAATGCACTAAGTCCGATTCACGATTCGTTTAGCGAGTGTTTTGGGAAGATCCGGAAGTGGTTTCATTCACGATTCTATCGACCAGTCATGCAGACAGGAACGAATACCGAAGTGCTGGACAGCTCCGTCCATACACGCCTCATCCACACGCCCCATTATCGACCGAAAAACGAAGGACTAAAAAGTGTCTTACATTTTGAATGACCCCTGTTGTATTCAACAACGCTACTAACCTCCCGAAACACGATACCTTGAAAACAGGACGGCACAGCCTTAGACCGTTACCTGAGTGAAGAACAATCCCCATCAAGTACGTCGACGCTCATCTCCACAGACACACCTGCTGCCCGTTGATTCGCATCCTTCAACGCCCTATTTTGCTCAACCCTAGAACGTTCCCCGAAGTGCCTTAAGGCTCCCCGGCCTCTGACGGGCCCCTCGTTAGAAGTAACCTCTTTGCTGACTATCTGATCCGTTATAGCCGAGATAGGTTCATCACCGGAGTTTCGTCGCACTCGTGCGCCATACACGGGAGGTTCGCATGACAGGTTCATCGCATCGAAGATTCGTCGTTCACTGCATCCTTTCTGCTGCGGCCATGGGCTGCGCAGAAAAAGGGCGCATCATCGATTCCGGTCTCGTCGGTACGCCGCACCTAACCTCGCACAGCCTCATCGACGGGGACTACCTAGCCCTCAAACTGCAGGTTCCTGAGGATCACCGACCGGTCTCGGTAGGTTTGGCGAAAGTCACCTGGGCACAAGGAAACCGATTCGGAGTGGAACTCCTCATGATGGATGCCGATGAACGGGCTCGATTGAACGGCTTCCTCGAAGAACACCTCCCCCTAGAGCTGGAGTTTCAAGACTCACATCAAGAACTCACCATTACAGCAGCGGAATAGCCACACCTACAGGCCGCAGGAATAGGTCTCTCTAGAAAGGTGACTATGGGGGCGAATGACTGGGATCTCCGTGCTTCCCGGCAAGCGAAGATTCGAGGCACCCATCTATATATCGCCACCAGTCAACAACATCCAATCCCGGGGTCCCACCAAGGAGGTACTTCATTCAGGTCTGTCGGAGAAGCTCTTCCGGTTCTACGCTTACACATAGGCACTGAACAATGGAGGAAGCCACTATGACGTGTTCTCGCTGTAACGGATGCATGGTCGAAGATTTCCTGTTGGATATGGAGGACTCATCGGGCCCCATGTGGCTTCAAGCCAATCGATGCATGAACTGCGGAAATGTGGCCGAGAAGGTATTGGAGCACAACCGACTGACTCAAGGCGCCGCACTGCACCCATCCCCACTCGCCGTCACGACTCCACACGATAAGCATGTCCACTTTGAATCAGAAGGCAGAGCAGACCTGGCTGCTTAGCCCCAATGCAACGACCAGGATGCCAGGGAAATCCCGTCCGGAGGCATCCTGGTCACAACTGTCTTGCAGGGAATGTATGCGGATCACGAGCGCTCCCCTTCACAACTCACACATACCTAGACCGGTGGGATAAACTATGTCCATTGATGTAGAGCTCGCTCTCATTTTGGGGCTGTTCCTAATCGGCGCGATCGTACTCGCAATTGATAACCTGGTGTATGCGATGTCTCGGCGTTTGAGCCGTTGGCTGCGTAACCGAAAATCACTTCCTACCCCCCCGCCTCTCAGTTCGACTCAGAAGAAACGGCTGTGACAACCAGTCGGAGCGCCTTGTCATTCGCCCACATGTCCACGGAGGACAGGAGACCGGCTACTGTCGGTCCTTTTCTCCCTTGCGTTCCTTTCCAATCGCACGCTCCGCTGAGATTCAAAAGGAGGCACAAGTGAAACGTCGTCCGGCCGAGACCATCAAATGTGCCTTAGTACCGAGCACTCGTTCAACCGGCATCTCTCAAACCCTTCTTTTTTGATCACGAAGCAGTTGGAAGGCAGCCGGCCAGGGGAGGATCATCAACAGGGGAGGTTGCAGTGACTTCCACCGCCAAAACTGTGGTGCGCGATGCCGCGATCGTCTACGGACTGACATTTGCCGCGGGGCTATGCATGGCTGCGGCCGGGATAACCCTTGAGAATAATTCTTCTACCGCTTATCTCTGGAATTTGCTGTCAGGAGTGCTCGGCTTCACCTTGGCGGGCATTCGCCTCTCGGACAACCGAGCGGAACACTTGGCATGGGTGGCGGCAACCCTCTGGACCTTCAACCTTACGAACATCGTACTGGGACTCCAAACCAGCTCAGCATGGATTCACAGCGGCCTGACCATCCTGCTCATGGCCTCCTTAGGCGGAAGTCTCGCCATGATCCTTACCCTGACATCGCAGCCAATCATCGAACGTGAAGGTCTTTCAGACAACGAAAGCACGACCCGGAAACTTCGGGACCGTTCAGAATGAATCGAAGTGAAGGGGCTGCGGCTTAGCTTATGGGAGATCGACGAGAAAGCAGGCGAGCGAACAAGTATCAGTGCATAGCCACAGACTGGACCTACGCCTCAAGAGGCAACGTCACTATCGCTTTTCCTGTGTAGAGACCACGGGCAGGGCCTGAACCGGCGGCTGCCCTTCCGGGGTCCAGCCACCGCCAAGAGCCTTGTACAATTGAACGATAGAGACGAGATGGAGACGATGGGTTCCCATCAGCGCCAGCTCAGCCTCAAACAGATTGCGCTGCGCGATCAGCACATCCAGGTAATTTGCCAGACCACCCTTGTAACGAAGATTGGCAAGACTCAACGCTGAACGCAACGCGTCGACCTGCTGCAACTGTGCCGTGCGCTGCTCACGAACCGTGCTCACTGCGACCAGCGAATCCTCCACTTCCTTGAACGCGACCAACACCGACTGCTCATATTGAGCCACGGCTTGTCGCGCTTGCGCTTCGGCAGCTTTCTGTTGAAAACCGAGAATCTGAGCATTCAACAATGGTCCGGCGAAGCCTGGCCCCGCGACACCGAACGCGGTTTCATTGGCCACTAATCGAGACAAATGCGGACTCGCCACACCCAGGATGCCGGTGATACTGAGCTTCGGAAAGCGATCAGCTTTTGCCACCCCGATGCGAGCGGTGGCGGCGGCAAGATCCTGCTCCGCCTGCAGAATGTCAGGACGTCGCTGCAACAATTCAGAAGGAAGGCCGGGAGGCACGTCCGGCGGCATCACCTGCTCCGTCAAGGAATGCCCACGGGCAATCCGGCCTGGATTCCGGCCCAGCAGCACACTGAGTTGATTTTCCTTCTGTACCTTCTGACGTTCGAACTCCGCCGCCTTGGCCGCAGCATTAGCCCGTTCAGCCTCGAATTGATCGGCATCGAGCTTGGAAATCATTCCCTGCCGCAATCGCGCCTGAGCGATCCTGACGGACTCCTCCCAAGACTTGAGCGTACGCCGCGCAATGTCGAACTGCATATCGAACTGCAACAGTTCGAAGTACGCCTCCGCAACACCACTCACCAACTGCAACACAATGGCGCGCCGATTCTCCTCCCGAGACAACAGATCACCACGCGCGGCCTCGTTGGATCGACGAATACGTCCCCAGATGTCGATCTCCCAGGACAAATTTCCCTGCAAGTAGTAGTTGAAGGGATTGGGGAAGCCGGGAAACAAGAAATTGGTCTTCCGACCGAACAGCGGTGCATTCGACGTGACATTCATCTGCGGGGCGAAATCGGTCTTCGCGATAAACAAGCGCGCCTGAAACTCTTCCACCGCCGCCGCTGCGCGCTGGAGGTCTTTATTTTCTTCCAGTGCCGTACGAATCAGCCGTTGAAGCTCTTGATCCTTGAGCAGCTCCCACCAGGGCGTATTCGCGATTGATGCAACATTCCCACCTGCCTCCGCCATGCGGAAGGCATCCGGAGTCGTCGCGTCAGGTTTGGTGAAGTCTGGACCAACAGCACAAGCCGTCAGAAGAGTCGAGGAAAGAACCAGGGCCAGTCTACGCATGTTGATAGTCGCGCTCCTTTTCGGGATCGTCCGGTGCATCCTGTGCCGGAGAAGTCTGCTTTTTCAAGCGGCGACTCAACGAACGGATCAGCACAAAGAATAATGGCACGAAAAAGATAGCCAGAAAAGTGGCCGCCAACATCCCGCCGAACACCCCAGTGCCGATGGAGTTCCGGCTGGCAGCGCCGGCGCCGGTGGCAATAACCAGAGGTACCACGCCGAGAATGAATGCCATCGACGTCATGACGATCGGGCGAAACCGGAGCTTTGCCGCTTCCATCGTCGCCTTTAACAAAGGCTGGCCGTCTTCGTACTGTTTGTTGGCGAACTCCACAATCAAAATAGCGTTTTTTGCCGAAAGTCCGATCAGCGTCACCAGCCCGATCTGAAAATAGATATCATTGGTCATCCCCTTCAGCCACACGGCACTCAGAGCGCCAAATAGACCGAGCGGCACGGCTAGGATCACCGCAAACGGCACCACCCAGCTTTCATACTGCGCAGCCAACACCAAAAACACCATTAACAATCCAAACGCGAACGCATACATCGACTGGCTGCCGACCATTCGTTCCTGATAGGAGATGCCGCTCCAATCGATCCCATACCCCTTCGGGATCAGCACCTCTCCCGCGACCTGTTCGAGCGCGTCCAACACCTGGCCGGAGCTGTACCCAGGAGCAGCCGATCCCAGCACCAACGCAGTATTGTAGCCGTTGAAATGGGTCACCGGGTCGGGTCCGCTGGAGAAATCCGTGTCCACCACGGTGTCCAATGGAATCATGGTGGTGCCTTGAGGACCGGTCGCCCGCACATAAATCTTGGACACATCCTTCGGCGTGGAGCGATACTGAGCATCGGCCTCTGTCTGGACGCGATAGACGCGCCCATACTTGATAAAGTCATTGATGTAAAAGTTGCCGAAGTAGGCCTGCATCGTATCGAAAATTTCTGAAATCGGCACGCCCAACGCTTTCGCCCGCTCGCGATTCACCTTGGCAACAATGCGCGGGGCACTGACCCGGAAACTCGTGCCGATGGCGCCGATTGCCGGATTCTGTCGTGCCTTGCCGATAAACTCCTGGGCTGCGGCGGAGAATCTATTAAAGTCGCCGCTGCTCGGATCCTGGAGTTGCAAGGTAAACCCGCCCGTAGCGCCGAGCCCTCGAATCGACGGCGCGTTGAAGGCCAGAACGAGCGCCTCGGGGATCTTCGCAAATTCAGCGAATGCCGCGCCGATCACGGATTTCACATGTTGATGCGGCGCCTTGCGCTCGTCCCAATGCTTCAGGGGCACGAACATCGTGGCGGCATTCGGCCCTCGCGTACTGAACACGAAATTCTGGCCGGAGAGGGTATCGGTTGAATGGATCTCCGGCTTTGCCAGGAAGTAACTCTCGATCTTGCTCAGCACCGCATCGGTCCGTTGCTTGGATGCGCCGTCCGGCAACTGCACGATCGTGATGAAATAGCCCTGGTCTTCTTCCGGCAAGAAACTGCCCGGGATGACCTTGAATAACATGAACACACCGACGAGCAGGCCCCCGAAGACCGCCATCGACAGCACGCGCCTGGTCAACGCCACACCGACTGTCGAGATGTACCGTCCCTGCATCCACGAAAAGGCTCGGTTGAAGAAACCGAAAAATCCACTGTGCCGCTCCTCGCCGGGTTTCAGGACGAGGGCGCAGAGCGCGGGACTGAGCGTCAGTGCGACAAAGCCGGAAATAATGACGGCAATCGAAATCGTAATCGCAAACTGCTTGTACAATTCGCCGGTGATGCCGCCCAGGAATCCGACCGGCACGAATACCGCACACAGCACCAACACAATCGCAATAACCGGCCCCGTCACCTCCTCCATCGCCCGCTTGGCGGCAGCTTTGGGGGAAAGCCCTCCTTGGGACATATGCCGTTCGCAATTCTCCACCACGACGATCGCGTCGTCCACCACAATACCGATCACCAACACCATACCGAACAAAGTCAGGGTATTGATCGAGAAACCCAGCGCCTGCATACCGGCGAACGTCCCGATGAGAGAAACCGGCACCGCCACACCGGGGATCAGGGTTGCACGCCAACTCTGGAGGAAGAGGTACACCACCAGAATGACCAGCACCATGGCCTCCATCAAAGTCTTCACCACTTCTTTGATGGAGACATCGATGAAGCGTGTGGTGTCGTACGGAATATCGTAGGACACGCCCGTGGGAAAACTCTTGGAGACCTCGGCCAGTTCAGCCCGAACCCGCTTCACCGTTTCGAGCGCATTAGCGCCGGGCGACAGGAAGGTGAGCAAAAACACGTTCGGCTTGCCGTTCCAACGCCCTTCCAGCGTATACGATTGTGCGCCCAGCTCGACGCGGGCGACGTCCTTCACACGGATCATCGATCCATTCGGCATGGCACGGACGATCAGCTCCTCGAACTCCTTCACCTCCGTCAACCGACCCTGCGTGATGACGGGAATCGTGAGCTCAGTGCCCTTCAGGGCCGGTTCACGCCCGATCGTCCCGGCCGGGAAATCCCGGTTCTGCTCGCGAACAACATTAACGATGTCCGTCGGGGTCAAGCTGAGTTGGGCCATCCTGATCGGATCCAGGACCAGCCGCATCGAATAGTTCTGAGAGCCGAACACCAGCGCATTTCCGACTCCGCGCAACCGCTTCACATTGTCGAGTACACGGAGAATCGCATAGTTCGATAAGTACACCGTGTCATGCGTCGGATCCACGGAACTGAGCGCCACCACCGCCAACAGATCGGGAGAGACTTTATTGATGGTGATACCTTGACGCACAACCTCCGGCGGCAACTGCGGCTCGGCAAGTTTGACCCGATTCTGCGTCTGCACCTGGGCAATATCCACATCGGTGCCGATCTCAAAGGTCAACTTGATCGTCATGTGGCCGTCGTTGGTACTGGTGGAGTCGTAGTACAGCAGATTGTCGATCCCGGGCAGTTGGACCTCGATGGGGCGCGCCACAGAGTCGGCCACGATCTCCGCATTGGCACCCGGGTAGTCGGCTTCGATTTGAACGACGGGAGGTGTAATTTCAGGGAATTGGGCGATCGGTAGCGCCTGGAGAGACACCAGGCCAACCACCATGATCATGATGGAGAGCACCGAAGCGAAAATTGGGCGGTCGATAAAAAAATGCGAGATCATGAAGCAGGCTCCGGCTGCGGCTTATCGGCAGACGGAACGGTAGCGGGAGCGGCAAGCGGAACGGGTTTCACCGGCGCCCCGGGCGCGATCTTATGGAGCCCTTCCACGATGATGCGGTCTCCGACTTGTAATCCCTGTTCAACAAGCCACTGATCGCCTTGCCAGCTGGTGGCCTGCACTTCTCGCATTTCGACCTTATCCTCATTCCCAACGACAAACACAATCGATCCCCTCGCACCTTGTTGCACAGCGCGTTGAGGAACCAGGATCGCCCCCTTCTTGACCGTTCCTTTGAAGCGAACCCGGACAAACTGTCCCGGCAGCAGCACGCGATCGTGATTGGGAAACACCACCCGGGCCTGCCGAGATCCCGTATCGGTTTTGAGTCCGACATCGAGCAGATCCAACACGCCCTCCTGACCGTAGGTGGTCCCGTCTGCGAAAGTCAGGACGCCGCGCAATTGATAGACGCCGGGGTGCTGAATCCGTTTGGCCGTATTGTCGCGCTGCCGCTTCAACAGAAAACTTTCCGGTGCGCTGACGATCACATACATGGGATCGACCTGCTGAATGATCGTCAGGAGATCGGTCTGGGCCGACACAAGTCGTCCTTCATATACGCGCGTCCGCTCGATCATGCCGCTGATGGGCGCCACGATCAGCGTGTTGTCGAGATCGAACTTGGCTTTGACCAGTTCCGCCTTGGCGCCTTCGAGGTTCGCTTTCGCCGCCATCTCCTCGGCCACCGCATCATCGACATCTTTTGTACTCACGGCCTGCTCGGCCAACAAGGGCTTCACCCGGGCTAGATTCTGCTTGGCCTGCACCAGTCGCGCCTCCGCCTGAGCGACTTTCGCCTTCGCGCTCAACATTGCGGCATGAAAGGGCACCGGGTCGATCTGATAGAGGCGGTCGCCTTGCTTGACGTCGCGGCCTTCCTTAAAGAACCACTCTTTGAGAATTCCAGTGACCTGCGATCTGATTTCCACCGGCCGCGATGACTCCGACTGTCCGATGAACTCCGGCTCATCGGGCACGTCCTGCGCCGTCGCCACGACAATCCCGACCTCAGGTACCGGAGGAGGCTGGGGAGAACCGACCTCCTGCTTACAGCTCGCAAGCCATGACAACGCAAAACACCCGAACAGGATCGAGGCTATGGTGGAAAGTCGGGGTCGCCTGGCCATGCTCACTCCCTGATAAAAGCTGAATACGCAGTTCACGGGATGCGGACGCAACCCCATCTTACTGGTTGGCTCCGGTGTAAGCAACGGAGCGAAGGCACCCCGGGCTCAACCACGAGCCATAGGCCAACCGAACGCAGCGCGCTCCCTATAGTCGACGAATGCACAGCGCGAACCTTGAGGGGTGCACTGCCCGGGGAGGTTACATGTGGACGGAGATGCACATCATGGAAAAGGGGCGCGAAGCCCCTGTTCCCGACGCCTGGCTTCGGCCCCATTCATGTGGCCTGATTGAAGACGCTCACGCGTGACGTCCTGGTCGAGGCCATCGGCGACAGCCTCTCCTTGACCATGCCCACGCGTGCCGCAGGTCACGACGGTTCCGATGATGTCATCCTAAGCCGTCCAGACTGCACGATGATTCGTCGGACCTTGGTCCGGAATCGGCTGCCGTCACCTGCGCTGCAACAAACCTTACTTGATCGTCTGCAACGTCTCGCGAAGCTCTTTCAACTCAGCAGCCAGCAATTCAAGATGCTGGTCTCGTTGAGGCTGATCGTCTTTGAACTTCCACAGCCGTTTGAAAATCGCACTAAGTTCCTTCTTATGCGTCACCGCCAACGCATAGGCCGGTGTGTTGCTTTGCGCATCCGTCACACCGCAGAACGAATCACTCAAGGCATGGAACTGATTGTGGAGATCATCGAAGGCGGTGTCGACGCCCTTCCCACCCTTCGCCTTGGAGGCGGTCGCCTCCATCACACTGGTGAGGTTCGTCATGGTCTCGAGACCGTTCGCCCCTTTCGCCTGCGTGGCGTAGTCGCCGGCTCGCGGGTAAAAGAGATAACTACAGCCGCTCAAGCTTGTCAGAATGAGCGCCATCGCGAGGAATCCGATCGTCCGTTGCATAACGGCCTCCTTTCGAAGAATTGATGACTCACTAGCCGGCTGCTGATAAAGTCGGCCAGCGGCGTTCTCAGTCGCGACTCTCACTGCGACGTACCCCGAGGGTACGCCTCATTCGCCTCGCTCCCTGCGGCCTTGCTGGACCGCCTTCCTCAACAGCCTGCAGCGGATTCGGGAAAGTCTGTGACAATGCTGGTTCCCACATTTCTTCTCTGAGTGTGTAGTTTGCCACCAACCTGCTAGCCACTCAACGGCTACGCCCAGGTCACTGCATCCACGCCCTGACTCTGTTCCCACCCCTCGATGTTCACACGTCACGCAAGACGATCGAGGAGAGTGCACCTTACGGCTTACGGGTATAGGTGATCTCCATCATTTTTTCTTCCTTGCCGTGCCCGTGGTTTCCATACATCTCGAACGTCTGCGTATTGCTGTCCACCAACTTCCAGACTGCGCGATGATGCATCTGCCCGCCGCCCGGTTCGGGATGAGACCCCTTCAGCGTGATCGTCTTCCCGTCCGCACTTGCCGTGCCTTCCATGATGAAGATGCCGGTTCCCATGGTGTCCATCCAGGCGGTCACATATTTTTTGCGCACGTTGTCATAGGCATCGATCCCGATTCCGGAAAAGGGCTGCCCCATCATCTGGCTCTTGAACTCCTGATAGAGAAAACGTCCGTCCAGCAGCATCTTCATCTCAGCGGTCCCGCTCGCTTCCGTGGGCGGTTTACCCGGTTCCATCCATTCCTTGGTCGTCGTCGTCCAACTTCCGGCCAAGCCGGCAAACGTCTTATGCGGCTCACCGGGCTGGGCCAATTTCTGCCAGAGCTCCATCATCGCCTGCGGATCCATTGGTTTGTCATGCTTCTTTTCTTTGGCCTCACCAATCGAGGCGCTCATGACCAACGCAAGCGCAACCAGTGTCACCGTGATGTATCGCATAATGGCCTCCTGAGTCTGACTGAGATGGGTTGAGTATCTTCTTCTAGAACTATGCTCGCCTCATACGATCAGATCAAGCCTGACAATACCCCGGCGTTGATATTTCTTGACCACCGCCTTGAGGGAAGCCAGGCCATCCTCGAAATCTTTGCCGACCGTCTTATCCATACTGCAAGAGCCCCCATGACGTTCCTACTTCTTGCCGGCGGCCTGCGCCCGCAGCCGCTCTTCCCGCTCTCTGAGCTCAGGAGTCAACTCGGCTCCAAAATCGTCGGCCTCGAACAAGGGACGGATTTCGATCTCAGATTCTTCGCCCGGCATCGGACTGGGACAGCGCTTGACCCACTCGATGGCTTCTGCTTTGGATTGACATTGCCACAACCAATAGCCCGCGACGATCTCATTCGTCTCAATGAACGGCCCTTCGGTGACGATCCGCTGACTCCCCGAAAACTTCACACGGACACCCTTCGAACTCGGGTGAAGTCCCTCCCCTCCGAGCATCACTCCGGCCTGTACCAGTTCCTCGTTATATTTCATCATGGCGGCCAGCAACTCCTGGCTCGGCATCACCCCCGCCTCTGAATTTTTGGTGGCTTTCACGAATACGACAAATCGCATGGGGCACACTCCTTCATTGGTGAAATGGTTCTGGGACGGCCTCTTCCCGCGCCGGCCTCCATCTACCCATTAGTCGCCCGCACAAGCGAGAATCGACAGGGTGCGAGCCCGGATTATTCATGAATACCGTCGGGAGGCGTTCGAGACGGAAGCCCGCCGAGGCTTCTCGCACGTGAGGCCGAACGAGAACCGCCTGCCGGGCGAGAGGATCGGACGCCGGAGCAGGCATTCATGAATTGTCCTGGCTAGGAGCCTGTCCGAGTAATCCTTCGTAGCGAGACGAGGGAGTTGCCGGCGGATGCGAGGCCGCAGGCTCGAAAAAACCGGAAGCGTATTCGCTGAATACGTTGAGCATTCTTACGGGCTGAGAACGAGGCAGATGCCGGCAGATCATTCGTCGCAGCAGAACGGCATGACGCGGACAGGCTCCTAGGTTCTCAACTGTGCCTTCCTGCCGTGTTTGCCGTCATCGGCCCTCATAGGCCCGTTGAACGCACTGCAGATCCGGCTTAGTCATGCTGAGAATCGCCGCCATGACCCGCTCCGAGCGCGCGGCATCCTTGCCACGCAACATCTCATCCCACTGCGGCACCACGATCTGCCACGACAGGCCGTACGTGTCTTTGAGCCACCCGCATTGTCCCTGTTCTCCGCCTCGGGACAGGGCCTCCCACATGTGATCGATCTCTTCCTGCGTCTCGCACTTCACCATCAACGACACCGCCTCGGTGAATTGAAAGATGGGACCACCGTTCAAGGCCAGAAACTCCTGCCCATCGATTTCGAATGCCACGGTCATCACCGAACCCTTCGGTCTTCCCGAAACCGTCGCACTGGCCTCTCCATAGTAGGTGATGGGACCGAGCTTGGCCTTCTTGAAGGTCGCCACATAAAACTTCGCTGCCTCTTCGGCCTGATCGTCGAACCACAAACATGGCGCTATCTTTTGCATGGCACTCCTCACGCTATATGCCGATTGTCCAGAACAGCATGTCCAGGCTGTTCAAACTAGTCGGCCAGCAAGGCCGCAACCGATGGAAGCACCGGAGGCGTAGCCCCGAGGCTACGGTGAGGACGCTTCCGAGGTGAGAACGCCGCTGGCGGCTAGTTTCAACAGCCTGCTTACCCGCCCGCCATTGCCCCGACGATCAAGAACGGCTCGGTCCCGGATGCCACTGTGTCCGGGAGGGGGACATCAGCCGACTCGTGCGACAGATCCTGCTCGCAGGCAAAGAACCGAATGAACGGCCGCCGCTTGTGCGTCACATGGTCGCGAATGGTTCCCCGTAACATGGGGTATCGTGCCTCAAGCGCATCGAGCACCGCTCGCTGCGTCACCGGAGCAGTCACATCCAACGCCACTTCACCCGTCACACGCGCCAACGTCCGCAAATGTGCGGGCAATATGATTCGAACCATAGTTTGTCTCTCGCTTCTCGTGTCTTGGGACACGTATCTCGTGAAGCGTATCTCGTCTCTCGTGGTTCCTATCTCGCAGACAAAGTGAGCAGCTGTTAGCGCCCCTCCAGCGGCTCAACCATCGTACGCAATCACGAGGCTGCTCAAAATGGTCGTCCAGCAAGGCCGCAGGGAGCGACGCGAATGAGGCGTACCCTCGGGGTACGTCGCAGTGAGAGTCGCGACTGAGAACGCCGCTGGCGGCCATTTTCAGCAGACGTTAGAGCGCTTGTACCTCTACGGACAGCACCCCCGGCAAATCCCGCACAATCGCCGTCCAACTGTCACCGCCGTCGCGAGATGCGTAGACCTGTCCGCCGGTCGTCCCGAAATAGAGGCCGCAGGGCTCAAGCTGATCCACCGCCATCGCGTCGCGCAGAATGTTCACATAACAATCCTGTTGCGGCAGACCCTTCGTGAGTGCCTCCCATTCATGGCCGCCGGTCTTGCTGCGATACACCCGGAGTTTCCCCTCCGGCGGATAATGTTCTGAATCGCTCTTGATCGGCACCACATACACCGTATTCGGTTCATGGGCATGCACCGCGATCGGAAACCCGAAATCGCTCGGCAGGTTGCCGCTGACCTCGTGCCACGAGTCGCCGGCATCGTCGCTGCGAAGGACGTCCCAATGCTTCTGCATGAACAGCACGTTCGGCCGCGACGGATGCATGGCAATGCGATGCACACAGTGGCCGACTTCGGCATCCGGATCCGGCAGCTCATATTGCGACTTTAGCCCGCGATTAATCGGCTTCCAGGTCTTGCCGCCATCGTCCGTGCGGAAGGCGCCCGCCGCAGAGATGGCGATGTACATGCGATCGGGCTGGCTTTGATCCAACAGAATGGTGTGCAGGCACATGCCTCCGGCGCCGGGTTGCCAGAGATGGCCCTTCGCGCTGCGCAGCCCCGGCAGCTCATTCCAGGTTTTTCCCCCATCCGACGATTTGAAGATTGCGGCGTCCTCCGCACCGGCGTAGACCGTGTCCGGATCGGTCAGCGAGGGTTCCAGGTGCCAGATGCGTTTGAACTCCCAGGGTCGCTGCGTGCCGTCGTAATGCTGGTGAGTGGTCAGCGGCTTGCCGGTTTCCGCCGACGCGTCATAGACGAACATGTTACTGGCGCCGTTGGGCATTCCATCCGTCCCCATCAAATCCTCCGGTTTGGTGCCCGGCGGGTTCCAGGTTTTACCGCCGTCATCCGAACGCTGAATCACCTGTCCGAACCAGCTGCTGGTCTGCGAAGCATACAATCGATTCGGATCGGCAGGCGACGCTTTCAGGTGGTACATCTCCCAGCCACCGAAGTAGGGCCCCTGCACATCCCACTGTTTCCGCGTGCCATCCGATGTGAGGATGAACGCGCCTTTCTTCGTCCCGACAAGTACCCGTACCCGGCTCATATCCGACTCCTTTCATAGGCGCGCATCTCTCGCGCCACACAAAAGCTTATGGCGTGTCGCCAATAGTGCCGCAATTCTGCTTGGCCGAGCTATAGGCTCTGCACCAGAAGCCATTAGCTCTCAGCACCTTGTTCACGGCAATCCAGTGATCTCCCTCACTTGTCGCACCTCAACCGTCCCGATTCGCGCTCCGGGCACCTTGGCAGCGATCGCAACGGCTTCATCACGATCCTTCGCCTCGATGAGAAAATAGCCCGCCATCTGCTCCCGCGTTTCGATGAAGGGACCATCGGTCACCAGCGAACGACCGTCCCGCACCCGTACGAGGGTCGCCGTGGCAGCCGGGTGAACCGGAGAGGCATGCACGTATTTCCCCTTCGCATCCAATTGGTGGCAGAGCCCGATCGACTCCGTCAGTAGGCCCTTCTTTGTCTCGTCGTTCATCTTCTCGAATGCCGTTTCGTCGTGATGCACCAACAAGATGAATTTCATGCAGCGCCTCCACAAGGTTCGTCAATCCGTTGCCTCAGTCGTCTGAACCGTCAGGCACAACCGCCCTCTTTAATCGGCCGCACTTCGATACTGCCGTACTGAGCGGCAGGAAACTTCGAGGCGATCCGGACGGCGTCGTTGAGGTCCCGGACATCGATCAACAGGTACCCGCCCAACTGTTCCTTCGTTTCTGCGAAGGGCCCGTCGGTCGTAGAGACTTTTCCGTCCCGTACCCGCACCGTCGTCGCGGTCTCGACCGGATGGAGGGGTGACGCCCCAAGAAGTTGACCGTTTTTTTGCAGCCCATCACAGTAGGCCATGGATTCATCCGACAATGCGACCCGCTCATCCCGGGTCATGGCATTCAACGTCTTTTCTTCGACATAGACCAGGCAGAGATATTTCATGACCACCCCTTTCTCCATTCCTTCTGCGGCAGTCTCACTGAGCGCGCTCGTTCATCTCCCATAGGGCAAAGGTATTACCCTCCGTATCCTGACAGATCGCGAAATAGCCCATGCCCGGCACCGCCGTCTTGGGCTTGCAAATGGCCCCACCCAGTTTCTCGACCTTCTTCATCGCCATCGTCACCGACGGCACGCCCACATAGTTGGTAATGGATTGCTCCGGATACAGGCGTGGCATCAAACCGCCGTCCGGCGTCGCATCTTTTCCACCGGTATCGATGTGCCAGTAGTCGTCGATGGCCGCCGGAATCTTCGCAAAGTTCCAGCCGAACAACGATCCATAAAACTTCTTCGCCCGATCGAGATCGTCGGCGGGCACCTCAAACCAGACGATACTGGCCGCCGCCTGTGGCTTCTTCACCGCCCGCTTCTTCGTCCTTGTCGCCATCATTTCCTCCTTATGTTCGCCACCCCGTTACACAAGTTAGTCGTCGGAATCGGGCAAAATCGACATGGCACAACAAGCGAGTGATTCGCCTATACTTTCGACTCGTTAGGAGTTGTAACCACTCGGACGCTACCTAGCCCACAGCCCTTGCAAGCACGGCCGCCGAAGTGCAGCATAAGCTGACGCCGATCAATCGAAGAAAGGATCGACATGAAGGTCACCGACATCGCCTTTACCTGTTATCCGGTTACCGACCTCCGCCGAGCGCGACAGTTTTATGAGGGCCTGCTGGGACTGAAGGAAGCACGGTTTTTCGGCGAGGGAGACAAGGGGTTCGTCGAATACGACATCGGGTCGAACACGCTCGGCATCGGGAACGGCGCACCGGATTGGAAACCGTCCCCGGGCGGCGGATCGGTCGGTCTCGAAGTGGATGATTTCACTGCCGCGATCGCGCGGCTCAAGACAAACGGATGCCCGTTCCGGCTTGAACCGCTGGAGACACCCGTTTGCCACATGGCGATCGTCTCCGACCCGGACGGGAATTCCATCATTATCCATCGGCGGAAATCCTGACGAGAGAGTCGGCGACCGGAGACACTCTTGTAACCGCCATGATTTCTAGTGCTGTACTAGGAGCCTGTCCGACATGGCCTTCGTAGCGAGGCCAAGGAGGCGCGACCAGATGCGAGGCCGCAGGCCTGGAAAAACCGGAAGCGTATTCGCTGAAATACGTTGAGGATTTTTCCGGGCCGAGAACGACGCAGATGATCGTGGATCGTTTGCCGCAGCCGAACGGTCATGTCGGACAGGCTCCTAGACGACTTCGCTTAATTCGGCCAGGCGTCGCGCCAGAAACCTGCGCTCCGGCTCTTGCTGCGTGAGGCTCAAGGCTCGCTCGTAGGAGGCTTGGGCTTCTGCGGTTCGCCCGAGCCGCCGGCACAGGTCGGCACGGGTTGCATGCGCCAGGTGATAGTTTACGAGTTCGCCGCGGGAGAGAATCGCATCGACCAAGACCAGCCCCACCGCTGGGCCGTCGCGCATCGCCACAGCCACCGCCCGGTTCAGCTCAACCACGGCTGACGACTCAGCCTGCACCAACAAATCATAGAGACCGACGATCTGCGCCCAATCGGTCGATGCGGCGTCGGGGGCCTCGGCATGCACGGCCGCAATCGCGGCCTGAATGGTGTAGGGACCGACCTGACGCGACTCGAGCGCCCGCTCTACCAAGGCCGTTCCTTCGACAATTTGCGTCCGGTTCCACAACGAACGATCCTGCTGCTCCAGGAGAATCAGATCGCCGGTCGGCGAGGTGCGCGCCACGCGGCGTGAGTCGTGCAGCAACATCACCGCCAGGAGTCCCAGAGCTTCGGGCTCCGGCAGCAACCCGATCAACAGTCGCCCCAATCGAATCGCCTCCCCGGACAGATCGTGCCGCGTGAGTGACTCTCCCGATGAGGCACTGTAGCCCTCATTGAAGACGAGGTACACGACCCGCAACACCGCATCCAGCCGGTCAGGCAAATCGGTCGCCGAGGGCACCTCGTAGGGAATGCGGGCGTCACGGATCTTGCCTTTAGCCCGCACGATGCGTTGCGCGATGGTGGCAGGCTTGCTGAGAAATGCGCGCGCAATCTCATCGGTCGTGAGTCCGCAGACCTCGCGTAACGTCATCACCACTTGCGTCTCGGGCGACAAGGCCGGATGGCAGCAGGTAAAGATCAGTCGCAGGCGGTCGTCCTCGACCGCCTCGTCGTTCCAGCCTTCGGGATCGCTCGTGCTGAGCTCGAGGTGTCTGGCAAGATCCGTCAGGGATGCGTCGAAGCGGGCGCGCCGTCGCATCCCGTCGATGGCCTTGAAGCGGCCGGTCGAGACGAGCCACGCCCTCGGATTGGCCGGTACTCCATCTCGCGCCCACTGCTCCACGGCCACGGCAAAGGCCTCGTGCAGGGCCTCTTCAGCCGTATCGAAGTCCCCGAGCAGACGAATCAAGGTGGCGAGCACCTGGCGGGAGTCCGAGCGGTACACCGACTCCACTAACTCGCGCACCTGCCTGGATTGCTCCTCACTCACGGTCCGGGTGCCTCTCAGCCAAGCAAACTTAAACAGCCTTTCGCGTCCGCTCGCTCATCTTCACGTCCGGCCCAACTGCGCCTTGGCGGACGGACTCATCATCTCCGGCTTCCAGGCGGGCTCCCACACGAGATCCACTTCCACTGAACGCGCCTCCGGTAACTCGCGCAGAATCGCCGCATGCACCATCTCCATCAACAGCTCTTCCATCGGGCAGGCGGGCGTCGTCATCGTCATGGCCACATGAACCTGACCGTCCCGCACCTCGCTGCCGTACACCAATCCCAGATCCACGATGTTGATCCCTAACTCGGGATCAACCACCTGCCGCAGGGCCTCGAGCACTCGTGGATCGGACGCTGCACCGTGATGCTCCGTCGTCATTCAACTGGTCCTTTCACCGGCGAAGCCGCCGTCTGCAGTTTGCACACATCACGCCCCCCGGCCTTGCGCTGTCCCTGCTCGCTCCGGGGGACTCTGTAGCGCCGACACTGTGTTCACGAGAAACAGGAGCAGCGTCACAGCATTGAGCAGGCCGCCGACCTGACGACCGGCGCTCCACCCTGCCGCATCACCGATGAGACGCACGGCCAGAGTGACTTGCAACAGGACCACATGCGCATAGAACAGCGGCCGATAGGCCATCCTCGCGCCGAGCACGGCCGGAAAGATGATCGGGGCATGTGCGAAGATCATCGCGAAGACAAACCCGAGAAAAAAGGCATGCAGCGTCGCGTCGTACCGCGGACCGACGGGAACACCTCCGAACCACATGGCCGACAATCCGCTGATGCCGAGCCAGACATAGCCGGTCAACAGACAGATGGCGATGAACCGCGTCAGCCCTGTTTGCTTGACGGTTCGTCTGGCAATGTCATGGCTTCCCAACCATGCAGCAAGACCCGCCAGCCCCAACCCGAACAGACGAACGCCCCCGTCAAACGACCAGCCCAGGAGCAACAGCCCCGTGAGCAGAATGCCGAGCAGCAGCAGAAGCGTCGTCTGCGCGGCCCCGCTCACTTGCTGCAACCGGGCCAGCTCCAGGCGTTCACCGGCAATGGTCACCACGAGAAACGCCGCCCACCAGAAGACGACCAGAAAGACGGGCCACCCGAGACACCAGAGCAGATTGCCGAGAGCCCAGACAATTGCCCCGCCCCCCATGGTGAACGTGTACAGCGCCGGGTGCCGTCGAATGATCGCCGCAAAGATCGCCACCAGCCCAAAGCTGCCGGCAAGGATTAACCCTTGCGCCGCAAGAAGTGGAGCCCCGACGATTAAGCCCACGGCACCGAGTCCGGTCAATAGCGGGGCGGCATAGGCCCAGGGCCGGCCAAGAGCCACCGCACGCTCCAAGCTGATCAGCGTACCCAGAAAGCCGGACACCATGAGCGGCCCATGCAACGACGAAAATCCAGACCGCGGGAGCGGCACATCCCACCCGAGCCGCGCGAGCCCTGCCCAGAGTCCGGTGAGCAACGCGAGCATCCCCAGGGCTAGGAGCGGAAGACGGTGAGGATGTCGGACAACCATAGGCGCGTGGACTTTCTGTCAGGATTCCGGGGCCGGAGTCACCGGCACATCTCTACCGATGTCCGCGTCCATGCGATAACCGGCGCGCTCCAACGTGCGGCGCAGCGTGGTCATCACCGCAGGGCTGTCGGAATGGGACATCACGGCAACCGAGGGGGCGGCGCGCAAGGCCTTCAGCAGTGACTCGGCATCGGAGCCTGCCAGCTGATCGCAGAGATCGTAGACACCACCCGGGCCTTCTTCCAGCAGATTGTGGTCTGTGAGCAGGCGCCGGATGGTCGCCAGGATCGCAGGGGTGGGAGTGGGCATGAGCAACGTAGCCAACGCGCCGTGATCGAGTCGAAGCTTGGCGGTAATTGGAAGCGGTGTGCCGCCACGCCATTGCTGGACGGCAGGGAACAGAATCTTCTCCTCCATGCCGATGTGTCGAAGCAATCCGGCGCGGAATTGATCGTAGGCCTCGCGATTGACCCGGGTCTGTTGCTCTAGAACCGATTGCAGCAACGCGTCGAGCCGTCGATGGTCTTCGGCGAGGAATCGCGCGAGAGGGCCTGCCTCACTGTCCTCCTGGCTCATGCCCCGGCTCCCGTCATGTCGCCCTCTTTCCCCCAGGGTCCGTGGGTCAGCCGCGCCCCGCCTTCCCCGGCTCTGCCGGAGCTTGCCCCGGCTGTTGCTGGGCCGTATCGAGCGGCGACCATCCGCCCCCCAGCGCTTTATACAATTGGACGACCGACACCAACTGTAACCGGTGAGTGCTGGTGAGCGCCAGTTCCGCCTCGAACAGATTGCGTTGCGCGACGAGGACGTCGAGATAGTTCGCGAGTCCTCCTTTATACCGCAGATTGGCCAGCCGCAGGGCCGAACGCAACGCGTCCACCTGCTCAACCTGCGCGGTCCGCTGCTCCCGCACCGTTCGCACCGCGACCAGCGCATCCTCCACTTCACGAAACGCCACCAGCAACGCCTGCTCATACCGTGCAAGCGCTTCACGGCTCTGCGCTTCAGCCGCGTCCTGCTGAAACCCGAGGATCTGAGCATTCAGCAAGGGACCGGCAAGCCCGGGACCTGCGGTACCGAACGCCGTCTCATTCGCCACCAAGCGGGACAACTGCGGACTGGCGACACCGAGAATTCCCGTGATGCTGAGTTTCGGAAACCGGTCCGCCTTCGCCACACCGATTCGCGCCGTGGCCGCCGCCAATTCCTGTTCTGCCTGCACCAGATCCGGGCGGCGCTGCAGCAATTCCGAAGGAAGGCCGGCCGGCACCTCCGGCGGCATCACCTGATCGGTGAGAGAACGTCCTCTCGGAATCTGACCCGGCACACGCCCCAGCAACACACTGAGCTGGTTTTCTTTCTGCACCATCTGTCGGCTCAACTCTGCCGCCCGTGCCGCAGCGTTGGCGCGTTCCGCCGCAAACTGGTCCGCGTCGATTTTGGAGATCATGCCCTCCCGCAACCGGGCCTCGGCAATCCTGACCGATTCGTCCCAGGATTTCAGCGTTCGCTGCGCGACGGCCAACTGCATGTCGAACTGCAGCATGTCGAAGTAGGCCTCCGCCACGCCGCTCACCAGTTGCAAGACAACCGCGCGGCGAGCCTCCTCCCGCGACAGGAGATCTCCCCTTGCCGCTTCATTCGATCGACGAATCCGGCCCCAGATATCGATCTCCCAGGAGAGATTCCCCTGGAGATAGTAGTTGAACGGATTGGGAAAGCCCGGAAACAAAAAGTTTGCCTTGCGGCCGAACAAGGGCGCGTTGGACGTGAGATCGGCCTTCGGCGCGAAATCCATTTTTGCGATCAACATGCGGGCCTGAAAATCTTCGACCGATGCAACCGCCCGTTTCAGATCCTTATTCTCAGCCAGCGCCACTCGAATGAGACGCCGCAGTTCTTCATCCTGCAACAGATCCCACCAGGGCAGGTTGGCGAACGACTCGGTTTCCTGCTGCGTCGCCGCCATGCGGAACCGGTCCGGCACAGCAAGGTCGGGACGGGAGTAATCCGGCCCGATGGCACAGGCACCCAGGAGCACAGCGATGAGGAGGAGAGCGACAATGCGCATGCGATGACCGTCCTATATCTTCTCACAGCGAGCGGATGGGGCAGCCTGGCCGCCTCCCGCTCCTGTGATTTCTGCCACGATGTGTCGAGTACAGCACCCGTTCGCGACCAGGACAGCCCCCTCTCGCCACATGCTGGTCAGCAGGGCCCTGCCCTCCTCGGCAATGAAGGTGATGTCCGTCAGTTCCACCACGGGAGCAAAGGTACCGGCTTGTTTGACCTGCTGCCACACCCGTTCGAGTTCAGTCACCCAGGGCCCGCTCAGACTCCCTTCCAAGGTCAGACGCGCGAAATCGGAAGTCTGCTCGGACGTAATCTTCAGCATCGTGCATGTCCTCCTGTTGCGCTCAACGAGCCGGGATCAGTTCATCCCTTTGCCGCCGCCAACTGCAACGCACCCGCTTCGGACTCTTCCACATCCACCGCCGGCTGATGTCGGGCCGCGATCAGCGAATAAAACACCGGCACGACGAACAGCGTGAAGAGCGTTCCGACCGTCATCCCCGTGACCAACACCATGCCGATGCTGTTGCGGGCCGCGGCGCCGGGTCCCGAAACGAGCACCAGCGGGAGGTGTCCGAAGACCGTGGCCGCCGAGGTCATCAAGACCGGGCGCAATCGCGTCAGGGATGCTTCGCGCAGGGCGGCCGTCTTCGACAGCCCCCGTTCCTGCAGGGTATTCGCGAACTCCACGATCAAAATGCCGTTCTTCGCAATCAGCCCCACCAGTGTAATCAACCCGACCTGCGAGTAGATGTTGATCGTCGTCAGGTCGAGGAAACTGAACACCAGCGCACCTGAGATCGCCAGCGGCACCGAGCCCAGCAGGACGATCAGCGGGTCCCGAAAACTTTTGAACTGAGCCGCGAGCACGAGGTAAATCAGCACCACCGCAAAGCCCAGTGTCACCGTCAAGGCCGAACCTTCGTGGCGGATCTGGCGCGATTCTCCCGCAAAATCGAGCGCCACCCGTGGACCGACGGCCGAGGCCGCCGCAGTTTCAAGAACGCGCAGCCCTTCCTCCTTCGTCACCCCGGGTTTCACCCCGCCGAAGATCCGCACCGCATTACGTTGTTGGAAACGGTTCAGCGTCCGCGGCGCAGTACTCGTCTCAATATGCGTAAACGTCGAGACCGGCACCAGCTGGCCGCTTGGTGTCTTGATCTTGAGATCGAGCAGCGGATCCAACGTCGCGCGATCCTTGTCGCCGATTTGAGGAATGACCTTGTAACTGCGGTCGTAAAAATTGAACCGATTCACATAGGCCCCGCCGAGCAGCGTCCCCAGTTCCTGACCGACCCCGGCCAGATCGAAGCCCAGGTCGGCGAGTCGCTCGCGATCGAGCACGACCCGCGCTTCAGGCAAATCAATCTTCAGGTCGGTGTCGACATACAGGAACTTGCCGCTCTGCCAACCGGCACCCAGGACCGCGGCGGTCATTTCCAACAGCTGCTCGGCAGGCACTTCACTCGCCAGGATCAGTTCCACATCATATTGCCCGGGCGTCGGCAATGGCGGATCAAGGCGCGGGAACACCCGCAGACCGGGGATCTGCGACACGGCTCCGAAGACTTCGCCGTACATCAGCTCGGTCGAGCGCGTCCGTTCCCGCCAGTCCTTGGCCACCAGGCCGCCGAAGCCGCCCCATGACGAGGTCAACGACCACATGAAGCGGGCTTCCGGAAACGCCCGGATCGCTTCGACTACCTTCAAGGAATCACTGTTCGTAGCAGCCACCGTCGAGTCCGGCGACGCCTCCAGAAAGAGACTGATATGACTCTGGTCCTCCACAGGCGCCAATTCCTGCCGTGAAAAGAGATACAGCGGAACGGCCGCAACCATGATCAGCAACGAGGCCACGACGATCGCCCAGCGCATCTCCAACGCGCCGTCGAGCAACCGCCCGTAGACCGCCCGCGTTGCATCGAATCCACGGTTGACCAGACGGGTCAACTTGCCCTCTTTCCCCTCCGGGTGGACGAACCGCGAGCTCATGACCGGCGAGAGCGTGATCGCCACGACGCCGGACAGCACGACTGCGGCGGCCAGGGTGATGGCAAACTCCAGAAACAGCGAGCCGGTCAGACCTCCCTGAAAACCGATCGGAGCATAGACTGCGGCCAAGGTAATGGTCATGGCGATGATGGGCCCGACCAATTCGCGCGAGCCGATCAACGCCGCTTGAATCCGCGACTTTCCTTCGCGCACATGCCGTTCGACGTTCTCCACGACAACGATCGCATCGTCCACCACCAATCCCACCGACAACACGATCGCCAGAATCGTCAACAGATTCAGGCTGAAGCCGAACGCATACATGAAGATGGCGGCTCCGATCAGCGACACCGGCATAGCCACCAGCGGGACCAGTGCGGTCCTGATCGATCCCATGAACAGGAAAACCACCGTGGCCACGATCAGAATCGTTTCGCCCAGCGTCTTGGTAATCTCCGTCAAGGCGCTTTCCATGAACATGGTGCCGTCCCAGACCAACTGCATGTCGATATCTTTCGGCAGGGTCGGCCGTATACGATCCATTTCTTCCCGCAACCGGTGGGCCACTTCAATCTCGTTGGAGCCGACCAGCGGCCAGACCCCGAGGTACACCCCCTCCAGGCGGTTGTACTTCGCCACCATCTCCGCTTCTTCAGCGCCTTTTTCCACTCGCGCCACATCCCTGAGCCGCACGATGGCGCCGCCACGGTCCGCCACGATGAGTTCCTGAAACTCGTTCACGGAACGCAGGTCCGTATTCGCGAGCAGATTCACCTGCACGAGGTTGCCCTTGGTCCGGCCGACGGCGGCCAGGTAATTGTTGCGCCGCAACGCGGCCTGCACATCGCCGGGAGAGAGGTTGTAGGCCGCAAGGCGATCGGGATCGATCCACACGCGCATAGCGATCTGCCGTCCACCTTCAATCGTGACGCGTTGCACCCCGGTCAAGGTGGCCAGTTGCGGCTGCAGGGTTCGCAACAGCCAATCCGTCAGCGCCGGCACGGTCCGCTCCGGAGACGTGAAACTGAGATAAAACGACGCATAGGGGCGGTCGGCACGCTGCACTTCCACCGCCGGAGGTTCCGCCTCAGCCGGCAGCTCCGACCGGACCTGTTGCAACCGCGCCGTCACTTCAGCGAGTGCCGCCGTGCTGTTGTGGTTCAGCTTCAAATGCACCGTCACGGTGCTGACGCCGGCGCGACTGGTGGATTCGAGATAATCCACCCCGCTGATCGCCGACACGACTCGCTCGATCGGCGTGGTGAGGAATCCCCGCACCGTCTCTGCCGCGGCTCCATAATAGACCGTCGTGATGATGATCGAGGAGCTCTCGATCTTCGGATACTGTTGCACCGGCAGCGTCGTCAGCGCCCGCCAGCCCACGAGGACGATCACGAGGTTCACGACCACGGCCAGCACGGGGTGCTTGATGAAGATGTCGGTAAATGAACGCATGGGCCTGCTCCCCTGACTTACTGTTGGCTGAGAAGGTGATCCGGTTCCGGTGTACGCGCCGACTCGCCGGCGGCGATGACGAGCACGCCGTCGCGCAACTTGAACGCTCCCGACGCGGCCACCCGCTCGCCGGCGTTCAGGCCGCTATAGATGACGATATCGTCGCCGAGCATCGCCCCGCTTTCGACCTGGCGCACATGCGCGCGCGGCTTATTCTCACGGTCCGGCTCGATGACAAACACCTGATCGCCACCCGGCCCCTTTTTCAACGCATTCACCGGAACCGCCACAGCCTGGCGCGGCACTCCCACCGGCACCCTGATCCGCACGGCGGCGCCGGGAGCGGGCACGGCGGCGGAATGCTCGATCCTGGCACGAACCATGGTGTTGCGCGTGGCGGGGTCGATGCGGGCATCGATCGCCACAATCCTGGCGGCCACTGGGGAGGAATCACCGGTAAACACCTCGACGGAAGCCCCTTGCCGCAATCCGAGCGCGACATGCTGCGGAACCGCAAAGTCCACATGGACCGCTTCATCGATGCCCTGCAGCGTGGTCAGTTGCGTGCCTTCGTTGAGATACTGCCCGGGGTGCACGTCGGCCAGTCCCACACGGGCGCGAAACGGGGCACGGATCGTCTTGCGGGCGATCAGGGCCTTCGTGCGCGCCATCTGGGCATACGTCACATCCAAGTCTGCGCGGGCCCGATCGACTTCCTCCTGAGCCGCAGCTTGGTCTTGCGTCAACGCCCGCCGACGATCCAACACGGTCTTCGCCAGGACCGCCTGAGCCTGTTGGGCTCGCAAGTCCGCTTCTTCCACCGACACATCGAGCGCCACGAGCACAGCCCCGGCCTCGACCGTCTGGCCGGGCACAAACTTGACCTGGCTGACGGTGCCGGCCAGTTCGTTCCGCAGCGTGATCGAGCGCAGCGCCAACACGGTGCCGATCGAAGTGGCCGTCTGATGATGTTCGACATCCCTGGCGACGGAGACCGATACCGATTCCATCGGTTCGGGCTGGTTCGCCGAGGCCGCCGCATTCGCCTGGATGCTGCCGTACTTCCACGCAGCCAGGCCCACACCGACCGCAGCGACGGTCAGGAGCAGCAACGAAGACCCGATCCAACTTCGACGATTCATGACAGTTGCCCTCCCGGCAGGTTGCAGATGGACCTGAGACTCTCCCGTTCCATCACAAGAATTCGTTCCTCTGCAAATAGCAACGACTGTTCCTGCTTCGCTATCGGACGCATTCCAATCTAAGTGCGCAGTCGAATGGAGAAAATACGCTCTGGTCCGCCCGTGCATCGCTCATGGCTGAGGTGGATGACGAAATCCGCCTGCCTGCCATTCGGCATCTGCCGAAATAACGGCAGCGTCCAACGACTTACAGACATGCCGACTGAGGAGTCGTCCGATGTCAACGTACCTGTTCCGATTCACTCTCAGTCCCCGTACGAAATGCCTCGATCGGCAGAATGTTGTATCGCTGGCGAAGGTCTTCCACCTGCTCCCCCATCACGGGCCAATAGTCCCAGCCATGGTTGAGGTCCACGTTCATCGCCGCGCCGCGACGCATGGCGATCAAGGCCTTCTCCGGATCGAAGAACCCGATTCTGGCTGCAGTAATCGGCGTCATACGGATACCGACGTGGAACTGGAGCAGCACAAAAAACACGAAGAGGAACGGATCACGCCGTTGAAAGCCTGCACTGAAGCAGGCCACTTGAACTTCCTCCTCGGGCGCCGTGCCGTAGCCGGACAAGATGTGGGCACAATCGTGAAACAGAATGGGTTCGGGGGCGCCCCCTTTCTCTCCCGGGAGCGCGAAGCCGTTCTTCCGGCAATATTCCCAGTAACTCCTTCCCAACGACCCGGCCGGATACTGCTCCAAGGCCTGGTACCGAGCTGCGACGGTCGCATCTTCATACCTGCCGATCATGCCGGCCGCGAATTTTGCGAGCCCCCGCAGTCCTTCCTGCTTCCAAATCTCAGCCACCTTTTCCCTGAGCCAGAAACGCCGGGCCAGGTCGAGACGCAAATGAAACAACTCTCGCTTGACGACATGACGAAGATTCGTGACCTCCGGCGCCGTGACCTGGAGGGCCGCAGCAAACCGTTCGACGAGATCGGCCTCTTGCGGCGTGACCTCGCGATCGATCAGCGACATCACGACCAGCCCGTTGACCAACTGACGTCTGATTTGCGGATCGGGAAGCGCCACGGCCAACTCTTCCGGAGTAATCGGTTCCAGTTCTTCCGTCTGATGATGCGTGCCGAACACCCGCTGGACCGCTGCCATGACCTGCCGTTCGGAATCGTCGAGCGTGCCGTCGGCCAGGGCCACGGCTTTCATCGCACGCAGTCCCCAGTACGCCTGTTCGGGAGTCGGTATTTTCAACTCCATGTGCTCCTCCCTGAACCTGTTGTCAGCCTGTCATTCCACCGGTCAGGCTGCAACAGTTTGACGTTCAAGAGCCCTCTCCGTAACTGCGTTCTGAGTCACGGTTGCCCGCCAGGCCTCGATGCCCCCGGCCAGCGGCCACACACGAGTGAACCCTTGCTTCTGCAACAGGAGCGCACCTTGAGCGCTGGCCACGTCCGCCGGACAGCCACAGTAGACGACCACGTCGCGATGACGCGGGAATTCCTGGTACCGCCGGGCTAATTCATCCAACGACATCAGCACCGCCGTGGGAATGCCCGGTTCCGCCTCCGCCCTCGCGCGCGGACGGACATCGATCAGCACGGGCGGTTCGGCCGCCGTGAGCTTCTCCGCCAGCTCTGCTACCGTCATGCGCGGGACTCGCCGAAGCTGCCGGTGCCGATGCCAGACCTTGAGGGAAACGAAACCGGCCAGCAGAAACACCATTGTGAGCAGCAAAGCAGGCATCACCTGCTCCGAATAGGCGAAGGCCTGCTCAATCTGACCGCTGAACGCAAAGCCGAACCCCATCCCCGATCCCGCCCATAACAACGTCCCGAGCGTGTCATAGAGTAGGAACAGGGGCACACTCAGCCCGACGATGCCGGCGAGCGGAGGGGCGATCGTACTCAACCCGGGAATGAATTTCGCCACGATCAACGACTTCGGTCCGTGCCGCAGGAACAAGTCCTCCGTTCGCCGGACGCAAGCATCCGGCTCCAACGCGATGCGGCAGAGCAGACTGAGGACGGGACGGCCGCGCCATTGTCCCGCCAGGTACCAGATCGCGTCCGCCATCAGCGTGGCAAGAATCGCCGCACCGAGCGCAGCACTCCAGGCCAGATGGCCGGTACCGACCAACACGCCTCCCGCCACCAGGAGCGGCAGCGCCGGGAAGGGCAGTCCAACCTGTTCGGCAAACACAACGGCGAACAGGACGAGTGCTCCGTGCTGAGCCAACATGTTCGTTAAGGAATCCATCACGTCACCCCAATCCCCCGGCCTCGCTAGCCGTACTTCTCGTCATGACCATACCCGTTATCTCCAGTGCGGCAAGGCAGCAAGTCGCCTGGTTTCCGCCTGACTCGCCACGGCATGGCGAATGGGATAGGGCTGAGTCTTTCCATCCCGTGAGAGGAGATGGAGTTCCTCAATCACATCGCCGCAGGCGGCGCAGGTCCAGGCGGTGATTGCCAGTGATCCGCTGTCGTCGACCACGGTGCGAACCGGTCCCGCGACTCGATCGGCCTGTCCATGGCGGCAGTTCGCCCGACTCGACGTTGCGGCGGTCGCCATGGAGACGAACCGACGGTTCTTTATGGATGACATGGGGCGCTCCTCTCATCGCATTGAAATGAAGACTGCGGTCATGCTCGGATATCAGTCGGAGAGAGCATAGATCGTTCCAGCGATGGAGAATCCGTGACGTGCAGAGAGACTGCTTGCAGGACGGGACGTTACGCAGTGAGGAGCGATGGTGTCGAAGATGAGGAGAATGCGGTGCCGACGGAATGAGTGCCGAGATGTCGGCAACTGTCGAAAGGTCGGCGCTACCGAGGGCGCGCGATGCCGAGTTTCTGCATTTTAGACTGGAGGGTGGTGCGCTTCATCCCCAAACGAGCCGCAGCCCCGGCGTCGCCGCCGATGACCCAGTTCGTCTCTCTCAGCGCCTTGAGAATGTGCTCGCGCTCGGCGTCCTCCAGCGTCGTGGCCGATCCGTTCCCCACCGGGGCAGCGCGTTTCAGTTCCGCGGTGGAGACGAATAACTCGGAACCGGAGGACAGGATCACCGCCCGTTCGATGTAATTCTCCAGCTCCCGCACATTGCCGGGCCAGGAATAGGCCTGAAGCGCTTTCATGGCCTCAGCCGGAACGGTTTCGATCCGCCGCTTCATGCGCGCGGCGAACTTCTGCACGAAGTGCCGGACCAGCAAAGGCACATCTTCCGCCCGTTCGCGAAGCGGCGGCACCGTGATCGGGAACACCTTCAGCCGATAGTAGAGATCGCTGCGGAATTTCTGCTCTTCCACCATCTGGCCAAGATCTCGATTGGTTGCGGCGATCACCCGGACGTTGACACGAATGGTTCTGGTGCTGCCCAACCGCTCAAACTCCTGCTCTTGCAACACCCGCAACAGCTTGACCTGAAGCTCCAACGGGATCTCGCCCACTTCGTCCAGGAAGATGGTTCCGCCGTCGGCCAATTCAAACCGCCCGATCTTCGTTGCGATCGCCCCGGTAAAGGCTCCCTTTTCATGCCCGAACAGTTCGCTCTCCAGCAGGCCGGTGGGAATCGCGGCACAATTGAGTTTTACGAAGGTCCGTTCCCGTCGATCGCTGAGACTGTGCAAGGCCCTCGCGATCAACTCCTTCCCGCTGCCCGTTTCACCGAGTATCAGCACGGTAGAACCGGTGGTCGCGACGGTCTGAACCTGTTTGAGCACCTGCTTCAGGGCGCGACTGTCGCCGACGATCTCCTCGAAGTTGTACGCGGTCTGAATTTCTTCCTGGAGATAGACCTTCTCTTTGGCGAGCTTATCCTTGAGCGCGGCAATCTCCCGGAACGCGAGCGCGTTCTCCACCGCAATCGCGACTTGCTGCGCGACCTGGGCCAGGAGCTGCACGTCCTCCGGGCTGAACCCTCCCTCACCGCGCCGGCAGACGTTCAAGGCTCCAAGCGTGCGATTGTGCGACAAGAGCGGTATGGAACAAAACGACTTGGCGCCAAAGTCCAGGAGTTCCTGCGCCATGGGGGACGAGTCTGCCATGGCTCTGAGCTCGTTTTCGTTGAAGACGGCCGCTTGGCCGGTCGTGATCGCTTGGCACGAGGGGGAGCGTGGGCTCTCTTCGATCCGTCCTTCCTCGATGAAGCTTTCGTTTCGTTCAAAATCGAGAACGTGGATGCGCCATTGCCCCGTCTCATCATTACAGAGGAGCAGGCTGGAGCCATCGTGTTGAATCACCCGGCGCAGACAGGCGCTGACCGCCGGAAACAGTTGATCCAGGTCCAGGTGGGACACCACCGCATTGTTGACCTCGAGCAACAGGCGCTGGCGATCGCGCTCCCGCGTCAACTGCCCCTGATAGGTTAAGGCCGTTTCGCCGTTAAGCGCATTGTCCAGGGCCACCGCCACCTGCTTGGCCACCTGCTGCATGAGCGCGATCTCACGTTTCTCATAGACTCGCGGCTGGAGACTGCCGAACCCCATGGCTCCGAGCCGGCGATGCGCCGTTGTGAGCGGGACGACACAAAACGCCCGTACCCCGTTCTCGCGAAACAGCGTCATCAACCCGGGAAAGCGATCTTCCTGCGCAACGTCATGGACCGTCAGCGGTTGCTGGGTTTTCCACACCAAGCCGCCGGGCGATTCCTCGATGGGAGTCTCGAGCCCGGGGCGAATGGTCGAGGGCTCCGAGGTCACCAGCAGCCACAAGCGCATCTTGTCTGTCGCGGGATCATGGAGCACCGCGTTGATGAAATCGAACGGCACGAGTTGGGGCAATCGTCCGGCCAAGTCCTCAAGCAGTCGGGTGAGGTCACGATGGGAGGCGATCGATTCTGTCACGTCCAGCAGCAGTTGCAGCCGATCGCGCTCATCGCTCAAAGCCTGGTGATGCAGCACATTGTCCACGGCGACGGCGACCAGTTTGGCGACCTGATTGAGAAACTCCACATCGGCATCACCGAACGCGGAGGTTCTCAGACTGCCGAATCCGATCGCGCCGAGCCGCCGCATCGCCGTGGTGAGGGGACAGAAGCAGAGCGATTGCACGCCGATGCTCCGGAGCGCGCCGAGCCCGGGTTTGTACCGCGTTTCATCGGCCAGCGACGGGATCATCAACGGCTGCTGATGCGACCAGACCCAGCCGCTGGCGGACTCCTCCATCGGGATTTCCATGCCGTCCAGTCGGTTCGTTACCCCCCGCGCCTCAACCGTTTCAAGCACATGCACCTTCATGACCTGCTTCGCCGGATCGTGCAGCACCAGGCCGATGAAATCGAACGGGGCGACAGCGGGCAGCCGTTGTGCGAGGTCTCGAAACAGGGCCGGGAGATCCCTGTGCAGAGAAATCGCCTCGGCAACCTGCAGGAGGGCCTTGCGCGGATCGCCGGCACTCGTTTCGAGTTCGGTCGGAAGGGTGTCTCGCATGGAGAATAGTATGGAGAGTCTGGATGTCCGGACGCAACTGGAGAATGGAGGGCTCACCTGGTGAAGCCCGATTCCCAGGCTGTCGGAAAACCGGAAGCAGATAGCAGGGCGCTATTTCGACCGAGTCTTCGCGACCACAGCGGCCACTTGGTCGAGCCGCAGAGTGGCATCGAAGAATTCCATTCCGCCCAGCTCGCTGAGCACCACCGCCTGCGTTCCGACCCTGGCCACCTTCCCATCGAGATCCTGCCCGGAGAGCAACTTGATCTTCACCCGTTTGCCCATCTGCTGTTCGAGAACCTGCCGTAGGACCTCCGGACTATTGAGTTCCACTGCCGTCTCCTCAGCCAACACGGCAGGGAGCGTGCCGAAAGACCCGCCCAGTAAACAGAGGAGCAGCACAATCCTACCCGACCTGACTCGTTTTTCACGACGCAGCATAGATACCTCCTTGAATCGCCCACATCCCGACCACAGGATCGAAGACCATTGCCCCGAAGCAGTTCATGCCGCGGGGAGGATAGCCGGGGTTCCGGAGAAAGTCACGCGCGGCCGACCCGGCCCGCAGACCTGCGTGAAGCGCAAGAACCTCGACGTGCCTCGTCTATGGCGAGGCGAGGAAACCGCGGCAGCTTTACAGATCTTGAAGGTCGGGCTATCATCAGGCTCCATACGTACCTTCACCCAAATCCGCAAGGAGACACCGATGGGCTGGATCGTCGTCGTCGCGCTGGTGCTGTTCGTGATGATCGTCATCGGCATGTATAACTCGCTCGTCCGCCTCCGAGCGGCCTGCGACAGCGCCTGGGCCGATATCGACGTCCAGCTCAAGCGCCGCTACGATCTAATCCCCAACCTCGTGGAGACCGTCAAGGCCTATGCCGCGCATGAAAAGGGAGCCCTGGAAGCCGTGATCAACGCCCGGGCGAAAGCGATGTCGGCACAAGGACCGGAGGCCAAAGGCGCGGCGGAAAACCAACTGAGCCAATCGCTGAAATCACTGTTCGCCCTCGCCGAAGCCTATCCCCAATTGCGGGCGGTGGAAGCCTTCAACCAACTCCAGGGCAGCCTCAACCAGATCGAAGACGCCGTGCAACATGCCCGGCGCTACTACAATGCCGTGGTCCGCGATTACAATGCGAAGACCCAGGAGATTCCCACCAACTTCATCGCCGGCTGGTTCAATTTCGTCGGCCGCCAGTTCTTCGAACTCACGGACACCGTCCAGCGTGAGCCACCCAAGGTGCAGTTCTAGCGTGGGCCGACCCGCAGGTCCACATGTGAGCGCCGGGCGAAGTCCAAGGCTTGCGCCGCGCCTGCTCATCGTCCCCCTGCTCTGCCTCCTCACCTTCAGCCAACTCCTCCCTGCGGCAGCCCGTTCATTTGTGCTCAGCCGGTTCGACGTTGAGCTCCAAGTCCTGTCCGGCGGCGACCTGCTGGTCACCGAGACCGTCAGCCCCCGCTTCGAAGGGGCATGGAACGGAATCGAGCGGCTGATTCCCGTCGAATATCGAACCCCGCAAGGCTTCAATTACAGCCTCCTGCTGGATCGAGTCACCGTCACGGACGAACAGGGCACTCCCCTCACATTCGAAAGCAGCCGGGAGCGGCACTACCGGAATTTGAAGATCTGGATTCCCGGCGCGACCGATGCCACCCGCACGTTCGTCTTGAAGTATCGCGTGAGAAACGGGCTGAAATTTTTCGAGGATCACGACGAACTCTATTGGAACGTCACCGGCGACGAATGGGACGTGCCCATCGAACAGGCCTCCGCGCGCATCATCCTGCCGCCGCAGACAACGGGCATCCGTGCCCAAGCCTTCACGGGAGCCTATGGCGCGCGCGAGGCCGCGGCGACGGTTGAGATCGTCGGAGCCGGCGTGGAGATGACCATGACACGCGCCCTCGGCTTTCGCGAAGGTCTCACCGCCGTCGTCGGCTGGGACAAGGGCATCGTCGCCGCTCCGACCGCGTTGGATCAGACACACACGTTCCTCGTGAGCAACTGGGCATTGGGGATTCCCCTGCTCGTCTTCATCGCCATGTATCGCCTGTGGGCCACGCGAGGAAGAGACCCGCGACTCCGGCCCATCACAGTACTCTACGAACCACCGGATCGACTGACCCCGGCCGAAGCCGGCACGCTCGTGGACAATAGTCCCGATACTCGCGATCTCACCGCCACCGTGGTCGATCTCGCCGTGCGAGGATACCTTCGAATTGCCGAACAGAAGGCCGAGCACTTGTTCGGCCTCTGGTCGAGTACCGACTATCGATTTCATCGCACCAAACCCGCCCAGGAGTGGACCACCTTACCAACCTACGAGCGGCTCCTGCTGGAAGCCCTGTTCAAAGACAGCACGACCGATGACGTCTCGCTGAGCTCGCTCGAAAACCGCTTCTACAGATCCCTGCCCCCCATTCAGGACGCCATCTTCGAGTCGCTCCTACGACGGAAGTACTATGCGCAGCGGCCCGATCGGGTGAAGCAGGGGTATCTGGTCGGCGGAATCGTGCTGGGGATGCTCTTGACCTTCGCCCTCTCCGCACTCGCCGACCGATGGGGCATGGCGCCCATGACGTTCGTCTGGGCCGGCATCCTGTCGGGCCTGATCGTGGTTGGGTTCGGCCGCATCATGCCGGCGCGCACGCTGCAAGGCAGCAGGGCACTGGAAGGCGTCTTGGGATTCGAAGAGTTTCTCACCCGCGTGGAAGCCGACCGTTTCGATCGAGTCATCAAGACCCCGGAGCTGTTTGAAAAATTTCTTCCCTATGCGATGGCGCTCGGGGTGGAGAAGAATTGGGCTCGGGCTTTCGAATCCATCGTGACGACTTCGCCGGCCTGGTACCAGGGAGCCGAGATGGCGAGGTTCAACACCAGCGGCTTCACCAACCGCATGGGCGACATGGCCGCGCGCACCGGCACCACCATGACGTCGGCCCCGCGCAGTTCAGGCGGGTCGGGATTCAGCAGGGGCGGATCGTCGGGCGGTGGGTTCGGCGGCGGCGGCGGACGGGGATTCTGAACGCAGAGGGCTCACCTGAATGGCAGACGACCGAATCACGGGCGCAGCGACTTCTGCACGACGGCGAGTTCGGTGCCGGGCGGAAATGCCGAACCCAATTGAATCTTCCGCGCGGGGCCACGGAGTGTCACCCGCATCTTCTGTCCGTCCCATTGCCACGTGATGGAGCCGCCGGGAAGGGCGAGATTGGACACCGCCATCGGTTGTGAAAGCCAGGCCGGAGTAATGCCGGCGCCAAGCACCACCGTGGGCTCCGCCGCCGCGTCATCGAGATAGGCCAGCATGTCCTGTTGCAATAACAGCAGCAACGCCGCCGTTTCATAGTCCGGCGAGACGGCGGTTTCATTGTGCCAGCCCCGCGCATATTGCCAGCCATCCGCCACTTCATCCTGCGTCGGCCGCGGCGCATCCCAGGTATACAGGCCCGGCGAGGCCTGGTGACTCCAGAGCTGATGAAGCGTCGCCCAGACTGCTTCCGGTCGTCCAAGCCGCAACGCCCGATGTGCCTGAGTCAATTGGGTTGCCGTCGTCGGGGACAGCGCAGGGGAACGATACGTCGTCATCGGTTGTCCCAACTGGGTGCGGCGGATGGAAGACCCGGCCAATGCACGCAAACTGACGAGGGACGTGACACTATCCGGCGACCCGTTTGGAAACTGGCGCTGCCAACTCTCCTCCAACCCATGGGCATGCTGTCGCCAACGAGCCGCCTGTTGCCGTTTCCCCAGTCGTTCGGCGAAGTCGGCGGCGGCGAGCAACCCGCGATAACTCACCGCATTCACATAAAAGAGCGGCCAATCCTCTCCGACGCGGCCGACGATCAGGCCATCACGCGCCGGTTGGGCCAACAGCGCCGTCCTGGTCTGCCGACTGTGATTGAAGTCGTGGGGCGAGGGTATCCAGAAGGATTCTACAAGCGGCGCCCGGGCCGTCAACATGCCTTCGATCCGCTGGGCTTTCCGGAGGATATGCGGCCAGAGCCACTGATCGTGGACCGGGTCGGCGATATACGCAGCCGACTCGGCCAACGCCCAGATGGCCAGCCCGGGGGCATCGGCTTCGGGGCCGGAGCCACCGGCAAAATCATGCGAGGCTAAAAATTGCGACAGGACCCGGCTGACGTGAGGATCGCCGGCCCGCGCGAGCGCAGCCGTAATGTATGCACCCTGCCGATGCCAGGAGCGGTAGTAAAACGTAGGATCGCCCGGCCTGGTTTCATCGTCCACGAGACTCATCATGAGATGCGTAATTTGCGCATCCATCGAGGCCTGCAGGCGCGGCTCGGGAAGCGCGAGACGAGCCCGCTTCGCGGGATGTGTGTAGTGAGTCTGGATTTCGAAGGGCGGCTGCAAATCGGCAAGCACCACACGAACTTCGTCGTCCTTGCCCGTTGAGGCCGACGCAAACTTCATTCGCGCATAGCCCCATCCCGACTCACCGCTCCAGGACCTGGCCGCTGACTGCGCGGTCATCCAATCGGGCGTATTCTCATCCCCCAAGGTAATCGCTCCGGGAGCAGGCGTCGCGTTCACGGTCCAACGATGGTTGATCCCGATCTGCGCCCCGTCCCAATCCAACGCGGTCACGGGTCCGCCGGCCGGGCCCACGCTGCGAATGAGAATCGCGGGAACATGGTTCGTATAATTTTTGAACCGCAGTTCCCAATGCGTGGCATCCAGACGCGACCAGGTCGCCTGATAATAGGGTGTCTTCGTGACGATGGCCGGAATGTTCGGATTCGCAGAGGGCGCGAACCGTTGCTGGATATCGCTGAGCGGCACCGTCTGGCTGGTGATGACCGGAAGCCCGTTGGCATCGCAGAGCCAGATTGAGACGCCGAAACTCGGAACATGCGGACTGAAATCCCCGCCCGGCTCGTGATAGGCCGTGCCGCCCTCGGGAGTTCCGGGCAGCGCCAGCGGCACATGTCCCACCGAGCGAGGCCAGGGTCGATCCGGATCCTGCTGCATCATCGTCGTCATGAGCTCACGCTGCGGCGTGAACTGCGTCGCCGAACGCGTGGCCTCCTGAAACTGCTGCCAGTTGTTCAGCCCGGCACAGAGCGCGAGCAACGCGGCCAGGGGAACAACGACCCGGCGACCTGGACCGATGGCCCCCAAGGCGGCAACGGCGAGGAGGAGCGGAAGAAAGTTCAGGCTGTAGACGAAGGTTTCTTCTCCGTAGAGAAGGTGCAGCAGAGTCTCAAACCCAAGCAGGCCGGCCAAGACGAGGCGGAATCGAAGATGGTGATCGAGGGTGACCAGCCGCCAGAGTCCATTCAACAGCAAGGCCGACCAGAGTCCGACGGCCAGCAGCCCCAGCGGACCGGCCGATCCCGGGCGTGAAAATTGAAACGACAGACGTTCGGACAGGCGAAACGAATCGGATCTCGCCTGAGTGTAGGCATCGTCTTTCATGAACCGGACGTCCGGGGCGACCATCGTGTGGAAGACCAGGGATGATAGGACGTTGGCGGCTCCCCCGGATTGGGGATGATTGATGAACTCCACCTCTTCGCGATGGCCGATAAAAAATTCGGCCGTGGGAAAGATGACCTTCTGCACGCCCCACAGCAGGACCACCACACACAACGCATTGACGGAGAGTTGCATCGCCTGCTTCCAGGGCCATCGAACCAGCGTCACCAGCAGACCGGCCATCCAGTTCGTCACGGTAAAGCTGAGCGTCAAAGCGCTCGCGATCACATACGCCGTCGCTCCGAACGTCCGCTGCTCGGCGAACAAAAGCAGGACGAGGGCCAGCATGATCGAGAGCGAGCCCCAGGAATAGGAATTGGGCACCGGAAGCCAGAACAGGGCCGAGGCACTGCAGAGCCCGAGCAGCGTGAAGACGGAGGCATCCAATCTCCGGCAGCCCAGTAGGCGAAACAACAGGTACAACGTCCCGGCCCACAGGCCGCCCACCACGCCGCTGATGAGCAACACCGCGCGAAGCGGGCTGGTGGTCAACGCATGCTTTGCAATATAGACCGGGATGAAGGTGATCAACGAAAACAGCGGATGCACGGACGTCCGATAGTGGTCGTCGTGCACTCGGCTCATGTTCGAGATTTCGCGCAGCGTGTCGGCCTCGAACCAGAAATCCATCGACTGGAACAGGAACGAGGGCATGGATCGCGCGATCAGCAGGCACAGGATCGCCACGGACAGTGCGAGCAACCCGGCAAACACCCAATCCGTCCGGTCCATCCTGACCGGGTGAGGGGGCGGCTTGAAGGACAACCTGGGGAACTCAAGGCAATCCGCCTGTGCCTTAGCTTCACGCCGTGGCAGCAACTGAAGCGAATGACCGGTTCTGACAAGGCCCATAATGTTTCAACGTCCCGCAGATAATAGTCCGCCACGCGTCTCGCACAGCCGCGCAGGGAACGGTCGATTGTAATGGAACGATTCGAACCCGCTGATGGGCTCGGCGTAAGGAAAGGACGCTCAGTTGGGGAAGAACGACGAACTTCCTGTCAGATGCCGCACTTTAGTATTCGTAGCAGAGCGACCCGGCCAGATCAACCCTTGGCCGGCAAAGAGTTGCTCGCATCGTGGGATTTTCATGATCCTGCGCACGAAACTGTCGCGCCGCTGCGACAATGCTTCACATTCGAACAGACCGATCTGCGATCGTTCCGAGAATGAGCGGCATAATGGTCCCTCGCTTTATCCGACTCGCCAGGCATTCTGCAGGATGAGCAGGGCCAGGCAGAACAGCAAGACCGCCAGTGCACCGAGAACCGACAGCGCAATGGAAAACGCCCCGTAGTGCCTGAAGCGTTCGCGGCGCATATGGGGGAACCGCATCAGACAATACGTCGTCACAGCCGCTCCCAGACCGACAATGGCGATCAAGACCTGCGCAACATCCATTGTTTTCACTTACGTAGAAGGCCAACGAAACCCTACTCGCGAATCGGAAACACGTCAAGAAACGGGAGAAAAATGTACGGGGGAGCGTTCCTGGCGGAGGCGTATGCTGCGGATCGAGAAGGGATCAGTGCCCCTCTTTGACGACAATGTGAGTAGGAATACCGTCCAGGCTCAGCTGATTTTTTTCTTCCCGGTACCGCCTCAATCCCTCCTCGCCTTTCTTCTCGGCCCAGGCGCTGAGCAATTCCCGGTCGCCGAGGTACGACAAATAGGGCACCGCCATTCCGCAGGACGTTTGCACGAGGTCGAGAGTCACGTCGAAAATCTGACGGGCACCGGGTAGCGGCGGGAACAGGCCAAGAAACTCCTGCCACTCGGAGTCGCCCCTGTGTACCACCTTCGCCCTGCCATAGAGCCGCAGGATCAGCGGCTGACCCTCGAAAGCGCAGAACATGATCGTCATACGCGGGTCATGCTGTACATGGGCCGAGGATTCGTTACCGCTCCCGGTGACGTTGAGCCATGCCACGCGAGCGGGGCCGAGTACCCGAAACGAGTCCATGCCTTTCGGCGACACATTCACCCAGCTCTCCGCCGTGGCTGTCCCGACAAAAAACAGCTTCTGTGTGGTGATGAATTCGATATGGGTCTTTGAAAGTTCCTTGTACCGTTGAGCCACCGCAATTTCCCCTCTCATCTGTTCGGGACCGAAATCATCGCCTCGAGGGGCGTACCACTCAGGCGCCTTTTTCCTCAACATCCGCAGCGCCACCCCGTGCGGGGATCGCAAGCCGGCCTTCGTCCATATCGATGAGATCGAGCAGGCTCACGAGGGCACAGTCGATGTTGGCGGCCAGTTCAGGCACGGTCGATTGCAGATAGAGCAGGACACGGCCAGCCGGCCGATAGCCCTCAACTTCGGCAGCCCACCGCTGTTTCTCTTCGACGGAATGTCGTGTCGCATATTGCGCAACCCATTGCGCCACCGGCTCATCCGTCTCGCAGGAGAGAATGACCGCCCGTAAGGCCTCCCCTTCCAACCCGGTAAAGGCAAGGAAGCGCCCGTCGAGCGTGCCCCCGCGATGCAGCAGATTCCTCTGGTACGCCGCCGGAAGCTCGCCTCGTGCCTGCGCGCGCACCTTGTCGATTAACCGCGGGAGGATGATGTACCCATCCAACGTCTCCCGCGGAGAGCGCAGCGCAGCGACTGGATTGAACGCCGTCATGACCACCTGCCTTCCTCCGTTTCGACCTGTCGATATTCCGGAAGCAAGACCGAAGCATTTCTTTTGCCTGTTCCGACAATCAGGATTCTGGCCGGGTGCAGAGGCGCTGTCAATTGACAGGCTTTTATGACGTGCATCACGGTCGATGCCGGACGCGGTAGTTGTTTTAGGCTAGCCACTATGCTGTGATCAGCGTGATGGATGTCTGTCCGACACTCCGTACTGAACGGCTGATTCTCCGACAATTCCAGGCCTCCGATGCCGATACCGTGCACCGCCTGGCAGGGGTGAAGGAAGTCGCCGCAGGCACGTTGCTCCCCCACCCCTATGACCTCGAAGCGGCCGCGCAATGGATCGCTCAGCAACAGGAGAGTTTCGCCGCGGGCAACGCCATCACATTTGCCATCGTCCTCATTGAAGAGGAACAACTCATCGGTTCAATCGGGATGGAAATCGCCCGCGAGCACCAACTGGCCCGCCTGAGTTACTGGCTCGGCACCCACTACTGGAACCAGGGCTACTGCACCGAAGCGGTTCGGGCGGTGCTCGACTACGGCTTCACCCGCCTGTCACTCCATCGCATCTACGCCCCGCACTTTCACAACAACCCGGCCTCGGGACGTGTCTTACGAAAAGTCGGGATGACCTACGAAGGCCGCATGCGCGAGCATTACATCCGCTTCGGCCAATTTGTGGATGTGGAGATCTATGGGATGTTGAGAGAGGAATTTCTGAATGACAGTGCTCACTAACGGGAAGCAGTCGCACGTGCTCACGAATGACTTCCCGCACAGCTTGAACAGACGCTCTGCCGACCGAGCATCGATCCTCGTCCTATTCTGTGTCATAGCCACGATGTTCAGCGCTCTGTCCTCCGTCGCAGACGCCGCGCCTCCTGAGCATCCCTTCTCCCTGGAGTTCGAAACCGGGGCGGTCTGGCAATCGCGCAATCAGATTCAGATTCCCGACAGCAGCGCCGGGACGAGGTTCGCGCTCACCGAGATCCAAGGCAATGGTCCGGAAGCACAGCGCCGCGTCGAGTTGACCTGGAACATGAACCATCGGCATTCACTCCGCTTCGTGTACGCCCCGCTCGGATTTTCCAGGACCGGGACGTTTGGACAGCCGGTTCGCTTCGCAGGCAGCACCTTTACCCCCGGTAGCCCGATAGACTCCGAGTACAAGTTCGATTCCTACCGCCTCACCTATCGATACCTTCTCCACGAATCTGAACGCTGGCGCTGGCGCATCGGCGCCACCGCCTTTATTCGCGATGCGCGGGTGGAACTCCGCCAGCAGGGCGTGCTCGCCTCCGACAGCAATGTGGGGTTCGTGCCCCTGCTGAGCAGCAGCCTGGAATACGACATCGCCCCTCGCTGGACGGCGCTCCTGGACTTCGATGGTCTCGTCAGCACTCAAGGTCGTGCCATCGACGCGGCAGTGAAAATTCGGTACGACATCACCGATCACTGGTTCATGTCCGCAGGGTACCGTGTGTTCGAAGGCGGAGTAGATAACGACCGCTATGCCTTCGGCTGGTACAACTTCGCACTGGTCTCAGTAGGCCTTCAATTCTAAGCGATGCGGGAACCCCGGCCTCCGCGGCAGTTCTCAAATCGCTTTCACCAGTATTCCTGCGACAGCCTTCACCGGAGCGAAGAGCGGAGCACCGAGACCTTGGTTCAACGAAGGCAAACCAGCCACATACGTTGAGCTAGGATTTGGATTGTAACTGTGCGGCAATGACGAAAGGCTGGCCTTGTCGCGTCAACCAGGTTGCCTGCCGGTCGGTGCTGTGAGTCAACACCGTAGCGGTGAACCAGGCCTGCTGCCGATCCGGGCTGACGGCGAAGACGAGGGTGCCGGGTCGTTCGGGAGGCGTACCGAGCACCGGACCGGTCGCATCGGACACACAATGGATCACATAGGGAAGCGCCTGACCTTGTCGAGCAAACAGAGACGAGGCGGAGAGCGTTGCAGATCTATCACAGACAAATTCCCCCCGCTCCCGGGCGAGTTGAGTCGCTGAACCGGAGACCGCGCTCAACCTTTGCAACACGCTGAATGACGCACGCCCCACCGGTGTTCCATGTGGCCAGCGCTCTATATTTGGAAAGACCACAGCAAAGATACTCACCGCCACCGGCACGAGAACCCACTTCCCGCTCGCATTAGCCCGCCACAGTCGATAACAGCCGAACAGTCCGATGCAGCCCGCACCAGCGAACATGCATGCGTCGGCAAGATGTTTCTCGCCTTGTATCGAGTACATCGACGGATCATGAGCCTGAACCTCCCTCAGGACCGATACCACCCCCGCCCCGATGAGCATGAGGGGAACGAGTCCCAACAGCGCGGAAGCGATTCGTCTCACGAGCAGCATAGGCTGCTGCCATCCTATCGTGTTTTGGAATGTCCGCTAGGAAATAGGGAGATGATGCGGGGCTCTGAGAACTAAGCTGGAGTCGCGAACTAAGGCGGGACGACAAAACCCTCCCCTCCTGCCCCCAACATATCTAAGCCCCTCCGTGCAGAATCCCGATCTGATGCTGTGTTATCCTGCATTTGTAACCAGACGGGGGATCACCATGTCACTCTCCCGCAGCGGGCTGACACTGTCGGTTCTCTTTCTTCTCGGGGTCTCCACCCACGTCATTACCGCACCGGACAGCCGGGCCTCGATTTACACCTACACCGACGAGGCCGGTGTTCAAACCTTCACGAACCAACTCGAGTCCATCCCTGAACAATATCGAAACAGGCTGACCTCACAGGAGTTCGACGCGCCTCCGGCCGTTTCCTCTGCTCCGCCTCGTGCGGTTGCCCAATCAGCAACGCGCTCCGCCGATTCCCGCATCGTCACAGCCAGCGGCGAATATCGCTTGGGCGATCACGACACCCGCACGGATGGCGCGCGTCTGGCGGTCGAAGCCGCCAAGAGAGACGCGCTCGAACAGGTGGCCACGTATCTGGAACGTGTCACGGAAATGCGCGACATGAACCTCACACGTGATGACATCCGGAGTTACACGGCAGGCATCGTCAAGGTGTTGGAGGAAACCATCACGACCAGGGTCGAGAACGAGAGTATCGTGATCCGCGCTAAGTTGACGGCAGAGATCGACCCGCATGAAGTCGCACAGGCCATTGCGGCCTTGCGGGAAAACGACAGCGCCATGCGGGAGCTGACGGTCCTCCGTGCCGAAACCGACCGACTACAGGAACAGCTCGATGCCACCAACCGCGCCCTCGCCGCCGCCCCATCGGCGGAGGAGGTCCAGCAACTCAGCCGCCAACGCGACGACATGCTGAACGACCTGCAGGCCAATGCCCTTGTCTCACAGGCCTGGACCAGCTGGGCATACCCAACACTCGGCTTCTATTCCTATCCCTGGATCGCAGGACCTGGGATCAACGGCTTCCTACTCCAGGCACAGCGCCTCTCTCCCCGGCATCGCCACCTCGCGCAGGCACAACAGACCATTGCGGCGCAAAACGGCGCGCTCGTACCGGCCCCGGCTCACGCCTTTAATCCCACGCTGCGCCGCTCGTTGCTCGTGCCATCACCATCGATGCAGAGTCGTCACGCCCCCCCGTTGCTCAACCAGCAGGGCCAACCGGCCAAAGTGGGAGACATCGTGACCATTCCCACACCGCGCTCCATTCCACCAGTGATGCACCAGTCTGCACCGCAGCCGCAGCCCTACCAGTTGCACCCGTCCCATTTCTGGCGCCCCAGCCCTTCGAACATCCCCACCGCTCCCTCCATCACGCAGCAAACCCCGTCGATCAGCCGGCCTCTGGGAGGCCCTTCCGGACATGGCAGCAGCGGACAGTCTCGCAGCAGCAGCGGCGGTCGAGGCCGCTGATCGCGAAGGCCGGACGGCCCCCACCTGAAACAGGTCAGTTGAGCCTCGACTAGGGTTCCTCCGAGTACCCAGGCGATGGCCCCTGCGCTCAACTCATAAGGGAAGGCATATGACGCAGCATGCTTCGTTGGCGTTCGCACAGCCTGTGGTTCACTCTGCCCTTCCTTGCCTGTGCTTGCCTGTCGCTTCTGTCGAGTGCGGGCCTGGCACAAAGTTCGGGCGCACATGAGGCCGGGCAGGGCAGCGAGCCTGGCCTGATCGGGCCCGTGAACCATCGTGCTGAAACCCTGGAACCTTCAACCCTGCCCGAAGACCGGTCCGGATCGTTGGATTGGGAGAGCGGGCGAGGGCGCAGCTATCTGATTCCGGCCGCTGAAGTATTCACCTATTTGTTACTGCTGAACCAGTACGATCGGCATTTCACCGAGCCGAAGGACGTGTACCGGACCACCGGCACGACCATTCGTGAACACCTGACAGATTCAAAATGGGTGTTCGACAACGATCAGTTCTCAGTCAACCAGTTCCTGCATCCCTATGGCGGCAGCGTGTATTTCGGTCTGGCCCGATCCGCAGGGCTCAGCTTCTGGGAATCGTCGCTCTATAGCGTCGCCGGGAGTTTCCTCTGGGAGATCGGCGGCGAACGGACCTCTCCTTCGATCAACGACATGATCACGACGCCCATCGGCGGCGCGTTCCTGGGTGAACCGCTGTTCAGGATGGCCAATCTGTTGCTTGAGACCGGCGATGGCCCGCCTGGGTTCTGGCGCGAACTGGGCGCGGCTATCATTTCGCCGCCCACCGGATTCAACCGCCTCGTATTCGGCAACCGCTTCGACAGCCTGTATCCCAGCCACCGGCCGGCCACCTTCCTGCGGCTCGAAGCTGGTGGCACGCTGACATCGAGCAGTCGCAATGTCTCCTCAAACGTCAACGAACATGGCGCGGTCGGTGAGCTCACGTTTACATACGGACTTCCAGGCAAATCCGGTTATGGGTACACCCGTCCGTTCGACTATTTCGATTTTCATGTCTCTGCCGCCACGGCCACTACGCTGGAAACCATCACCACCCGAGGACTCCTGCTGGGTAAGACCTACGCGGCCGGCGATACGACGCGAGGTATCTGGGGACTCTTCGGCAGTTACGACTATGTCTCGCCCCAGGTGTTCCGGGTGTCCAGCACCGCTCTCTCCCTGGGAACCGTCTGGCAGTCGTGGCTGTCTGATGACATCGCACTCCAAGGCACCCTGCTGGGCGGTGCCGGCTATGGCGCGGCCGGCAGCATCCAGCGCACGGAGGAACGGGATTACCACTATGGAACGACCCCACAGGCCTTGGTGGCACTCCGGTTGATCTATGCCAACCGCCTGATGTTCGACGTGACGGGGCGGGAATACTATGTCAGTAATTTTCTGTCGCCGGAACGGCACGGGCAGGAAAACATCATCCGCGTAGAATCTGCGCTCACCCTTCGCGTCTTCGACCGGCACGGCGTCGCGCTTCGATATACGGTCTCTCACCGGGATGCTCACTACCCGAGCGTGGACTATCGCAACCAGACGATCGGCGCCGTCAGTCTGATGTATGTCCTGCTCGGCAACTCAGGCTTCGGGGCGGTCGAATGGCGATGAGAGGCCAACGGGTTACGTGTTTCGAGATCTGCGGTCCACCAACGCGGTGCAAACGAAGAAGTGTGTGAGCAGGGCCCAGAGAGACGCGCGACCGGGAACGCCGCGGTCGGGCCTTTATCAAGAGCCTGTTAGGAAATCCCGTGCTGGGCGCGGCCGATACCGCCGTCGTAGCGGTTGGTGGATTTGAAGAGTTCGTATCGGCCATCCATAGCGTACTGTGCGACTCTGGTGCGCAAGCCATCCATCTCGGCTACGGTCATAGGCGTGAAGCGGCGCGCGATGTCGAGGTTTTGCTTGAGGACCTGCGGCGAATCGATGCCGCTCACGAGCGAAGCAATCGGCAAGCTCAATACATACCGGATCGCTTCCTCCGGTGTCACGATCCCCTGTTTGATCGGCTCTGCATTCCCTGTCAGGCTCTTCATGCCCAGGGCCGCGATCCCGCGTTGGTTCAGAACCGGCAGTACCTCTCGCTCAAAACTCCGATAGGTGCCGTCAAAGACATTCAATGGCATCTGGCAGGTATCGAACGGAAAGTCGTGTGCCAACATTTTGAGATGGATCTGCGGATGTTTGTGGCCGGTGAAGCCGATGAATCGCACCTTCCCCTGCTGTTTGGCTTCGAGCAGAGCCTCAGTGGCCCCGTTCGGCGCGAAGTGACGATCGGGATCGTCTTCATAGACGACTTCGTGAATCTGCCAGAGATCCAGGTAGTCGGTCTTCAAGCGTCGCAATGACTCGTCGAGTTGCTGCAGAGCCACCTTCTTATCGCGACCGTGCGAGCAGACCTTGGTCATGAGCACAACCTGTTGCCGCTTTCCCTGCAACGCCTTGCCCATGAGTTCTTCCGATCGCCCGCCGTGATACTCCCAAGCGTTGTCGAGAAAATTGACGCCTGCGTCGATGGCCTCGTGGATGATGCGGAAGGCCTCGGATTCGTCCTTGAGTCGGCCCCAATGGGCTCCGCCGAAACAGAGCGCCGAGACCTGGACGCCGGTTTTTCCTAAGGGGCGGCGCGGGATGTCGCCCGTCGAGGTGCCCGAGGAAGGAGTGTCTGCGGCCAGTAGCTCAGCCAAGCGACCGGGCCCGCCAAGCGCCATGACCGATCCCGCCACGCCGAGCCCTTTCAACAGCTGGCGACGATCGAGGGAAGTGGACCAGATCGATGTGTCAGGTTTCTTGGGCGTCATCGATGACCTGCCCTCTTGGAGGTGGAGTGTGTAGGCTACGACCAGACCCTGGCATTGTCAATCCTGGAGCCACGCGCCGGCATCACCGATGGCCTGCGGCGGGGAAGAGTCGCGACTGATCGATCGTCAACAGATCGCCGATGCAGTCGATGCTGAGATCGGGCGACGGAAATGTCCGCAGCGCATCAGGATCATTGGCATAGTGCCCCTGACGCGGAAACACCGTGGTGACACGCGCCCCCCACTGGGCTTTCACCGCGCTCAGGATGCGTAGCTTGTCGTCGATCAGCACATAGTGGTCGGCAGGGTAACGCTGCCTGACGTCCTCCAGCTCCTGTTCCTTATGCACATAGACGAGCACCTGGTCTTCGACGACGGACAGGATGCCCGATTGTTCGATCTTGCGCGGCTGAAAGACCGCGTCGCCGTCGGTGAGGATCACCGTCCGGCCCCATTGCCTGGCGTGCCGCAGGACGTCCAACGCCTGCGGAAACAGCCGGTCGGCAAACGGATAATTCACCAGAAAATGCGACACCGCCAGGAGGTGCGAGTCGTGCGGATAGGCCAGGCGATACCGCTGCAACGCCCCGAGATAGTCCGCGTACCCCAACTCTTCACGCAACTCGTCGAAGATGCGCCAATATGCCCGCTCGTGCGCCGGGCCCACTTCCCGGTCCAAATACTGCGTGAGGTCGGCCGTGATCCGATCGTTGTCCAGCAACGTATTGTCGACATCGAACAGCACGACGACAGTAGGAGGAGCCATGTCCTACCGCTTCCCGCTCCACTTCCAGTTTCTGATCTCCGGCATATCGGTTCCATAGGTCTCGATGTACTGCTTGTGCAACATGCGTTTGTCGCGCATCTCCTGCTTGAGATAGGCGGCACGCGCCCCGAGCTGCGGCACACGGTCCACCACATCGGAGACCAGGTGGAACCGGTCCAGATCGTTCAGCACAACCATGTCGAACGGTGTGGTCGTCGTACCTTCTTCTTTGTAGCCCCGCACATGCAGGTTGTCATGGTTGGTCCGTCGGTAGGTGAGCCGGTGGATCAGCCACGGATACCCGTGGAAGGCGAAGATGATCGGTTTGTCGGTCGTGAACAACGCATCGAATTCCTTGTCGGACATCCCGTGCGGATGTTCACTCGCCGGCTGCAGCTTCATGAGATCGACCACATTGACCACACGCACCTTCAAATTGGGCTGGGCGATTCGCAGGATCTCCACCGCCGCCAGCGTCTCCATCGTCGGCACATCGCCGCAACAGGCCATCACGACGTCGGGCTCGCTGCCGCGGTCGTTGCTCGCCCATTCCCAAATCCCGATCCCGGCAGTGCAGTGCAGCACGGCGGCGTCCATATCCAGCCATTGCGGAGCCGGCTGTTTTCCCGCCACCACCACGTTCACATAATCGCGGCTGCGCAGACAGTGGTCCGTGACCGACAAGAGCGTGTTCGCATCGGGCGGCAGATAGACACGGATCACCTGGGCATTCTTATTCACCACATGATCGATGAAGCCGGGATCCTGATGGCTGAAACCATTGTGGTCCTGGCGCCACACATGCGACGTCAACAGATAATTCAGTGAGGCGATCGGCCGCCGCCAGGGAATCTCGCGCGAGGTCTTGAGCCACTTCGCATGCTGATTGAACATGGAATCGACGATGTGAATGAACGCTTCATAACAATTCAGAAACCCATGCCGTCCCGTCAGCAGGTACCCTTCGAGCCAACCCTGGCACAGGTGCTCGCTCAAGATCTCCATGACACGCCCGTCGTGCGCCACATGTTCGTCGGTGGGGAGGATCTGCTCGGTCGAGCAGCGATCGGTTACTTCAAACACTCCGCCCCAACGGTTCGACGCCGTCTCATCCGGCCCGAACAGCCGAAAGTTGTGGGGATTCATCTTCAGGACATCGCGCAGGAACAATCCCTGCACTCTGGTCGCTTCGGCATCCTCGATGCCTGGTTTCACCACCGGCACCGCGTACTGTCGGAAATCGGGCATTTGAAGATCGCGGAGAAGGCCGCCCCCGTTCGCGCAAGCAATAGCCCCCATGCGTCGCTCGCCGGTCGGCGCCAGCTCGGCCAGCTCCGGCATTAACTTCCCCGCTTCGTCGAACAACTCCTCCGGCCGATAACTCTTCAGCCATGCTTCCAGCAACTCGACATGTCCGGGCTTGTCCATCTCGCCCATCGGCACCTGATGGGAACGGAACGTGCCCTCCGTCGGTTTGCCGTCCACTTCCTTCGGCCCGGTCCAGCCCTTCGGGGTACGCAAGACGATCATGGGCCAGCGCGGACGGCCGGTAAATCCCTTGGACCGGGCCTCCTGCTGAATGCCCCGGATCGTCGTGACAATTTCGTCCAGCGTAGACGCCATCAGCTGATGCATCGTCGCAGGATCATCACCTTCGATGAAAAACGGCTGATGACCATACCCGACCAGCAGAGATTCAAGCTCGTCCGGCGGCATACGTGCCAGCACGGTCGGGCCGGCGATCTTGTACCCGTTCAAATGCAGAATCGGCAGCACCGCCCCGTCCCGCACGGGATTCAAAAACTTATTCCCATGCCAACTCCCCGCGAGCGGACCGGTTTCGGCTTCCCCGTCTCCGATCACACAAGCCACCAGCAATTCGGGGTGGTCGAAGGCCGCCCCATAGGCATGGGCTAGGGAATAGCCCAGTTCACCGCCTTCGTGGATAGAACCGGGCGTTTCCGGCGCGACATGGCTCGGAATACCGCCGGGGAAAGAAAACTGTTTGAACAGGCGCTGCAAGCCTGCTTCGTCCTGCGAGATGTTCGGATAGACCTCGCTGTAGGTGCCTTCGAGGTACACGTTCGCAACCAGGCCAGGCCCCCCATGTCCGGGCCCCGCGATGTACAGCACGGGCAGATCCTGGGATTTGATGATGCGGTTGAGATGGACGTAGATAAAATTCAGCCCCGGCGTCGTCCCCCAATGGCCGAGCAGGCGCGGCTTGATATGCTCCCGCTTCAACGGCTGTTTCAGCAGGGGATTGTCGTACAAATATATCTGTCCGACGGAAAGGTAATTCGCCGCCCGCCAGTAGGCATCAATCCGTTGCACTGTCTCCGGGCTGAGCGGTTGATTCGCCTGCGTCGTCTGATTCATAGGCTCCCTCTCTCCAGTTTTGACTGTCGGTCATCAATCGCCCACGACAGGCGTGGACGACCGTCCTGCATCGTCAACAAACTTCGTTCAATGCCAATAACCGGCAGACCGATTGCGCAATCTGACGTTCTTCGTCGGTACGGATCACCCGCACGGTCACGCGACTTGCCGGGCTGGAAATCACGGCGGCATTGGCCTCGTTCTGCTCTCGATCCAGATGGATGCCGAGAAACTCCAGGCCCTCGCACATACGCGCCCGCACGACCGCCGCATGTTCACCGATGCCGCCGCTGAAGACCAACTGTTCCACCCCGCCCAGCGCTGCCGCATAGGCCCCGATCCACTTCTTGCCCTGGTAACAAAACACCGCCACCGCCTCGGCGGCGCGCGGATCGTGCCCTTCCTGCGCCAGCAGGTCACGCAGGTCCGGGCTGGTTTCCGACAGACCCAAGAGGCCGGACTGCGCATTGACCATGTGGTGAAACTGCTCCGGCGTCATGCCTTCGGTCCTGGCTAGGTAGGAAATCAGTCCCGGGTCCACATCGCCGGACCTGGTGCTCATCGGCAGACCGGAAGCCGGAGTAAAGCCCATGCTCGTATCGATACTGACGCCGTCCCGCACCGCCGCCAGACTGGCCCCGTTTCCCAGATGGGCGAGAATCACCTTACCGCGCGCGGCGTCACGGCCCGCCATCCGTTCCAATTCCTCCATCAGAAACGCATACGAGAGGCCATGAAACCCGTACCGTCTGATGCCCAGTGTTTCATAGCGACGGGGGATGGCCAGGAGACGCGCCACCGGCGGCAGATGTTGATGGAACCCGGTATCAAAGCAGGCCACTTGCGGCGCCTGCGGATATTCGGTGCCGAATGCCTCGATGAAGGTGATTTCGGCCGGAAGATGTTCCGGATCGTAGGGACTCAGCCGCCGTAACTCCTCCATCACCTCAGCGGAGACCACCTGCGGGTCTGCGTAACGACTGCCTCCGTGCACGACTCGATGACCGATGGCTTGAACGGACAATCCCTTCCCGCTCTGCGCGAGTTGATCGAGAAGCACCTGGACGGAAGCCGCGTGGTTCGGCACAGGAACGGAACGCCGCTCGAGTTGTCCGGTTGCAACATCAGTGACGGTGACGATGCCATCCGGAAGCCCGATCCGCTCGATCTGTCCCGCTGCCGTCCGAACCGGCTCTGCTCCAATACGAAACAAGGCCCACTTCACACTGGAGGATCCGGCGTTAAGGGTGAGTATGGCGGGTAGCCCGTTTCCGGCTTCAGACATGCTTGGTTTTTCCCCTACGCCTCAAGATAGAGCGAGCATGAGTTCAGCGCAACCGTAAAATCCAAAGCGCCATTTGCTTGCGTTGTAGGTCCTCTGCCCGTGCAAGCCAGGGAAGAGTGCTAGTTCCGGGCAGGGATCGGCATCGGCTATCATGGGTTATGGGCCCGCACATCCCGGCCATACTCATGCTACTGCTCAGTTCGCCGGTCATCTCCGGTTTCGCCGCCGGTCCCACGATAGAGGTCGCCCTCCTGGGCGGTACGATTCTCTCGATCGATCAGGACACCCTGACGCTCACCATTCGAATGCCATCCGGGGAATCACAAGCCCTCCCGGTCATCAACCGCCGTCTTCTCCAGGGCCTCACCATTGGCGACCATGTGAGCTTTGAACTGGATCAAAAGAACCGGCTGATCAAGATCACGAAACTGCCCGTCGACCCGGCCAACTGACCGGAATCAACCACTGCGCCTCCCGCCTTACGACGTTCAAGAATCTCCCTGCGCGCGCCATCAGTTTCTCAGACAGCAGATTCTTGTATAATGCCGCGCGTTCTCGCATCGAGCGACACCCTTTCACCCTCATCCTAAACGGAGGCAGAATGAACCTGGGCAGCGACCGACTTCTCCTTTCCCTCGGCTTCGCACTCACCGCTTGTACCCTCCTCTTGCCTCTCGAAGTTCCGGCAGCCGGACCGACCGGCGAGCCGCTCAGCAGGCAGGCCCTTGAGCAGATGATCGAGCAGTATATTCGGAGCCATCCGGAAGTCATCGAGCAATCGTTGCAGTCGTTGGAAAACAAACGGGCGGCAGAGGAACAAGAACGGCAGAGGGCCGCCCTCGCGACACATCAGCAAGAGCTGCTCAACGACCCGGCTAGCCCGGTCAGTGGAAATCCGGCCGGCGACGTGACCGTGGTCGAGTTCTTCGACTATCGCTGCGGCTATTGTAAAAAAGCAGCATCGGCCCTGACCCAACTGCAGCAGAGCGACGCCCGAGTGCGGGTTGTGTACAAAGACTTTCCGATTCTTGGGGAGCCATCAGAATGGGCGGCCAAGGCGGCACTCGCCTCGAACCTGCAGGGCAAACACCGGGCATTTCATGAAGCTCTGCTGGCCGCGAAAGACGATCTCACCAAAGAGCAACTCTTCCGCATCGCAACTGAGACCGGGCTGGACGTGAATCGACTGGATCAGGACATGACCCGACCGGAATGGCAACCGATCATCGATCGCAACCGCGCGCTCGCCAAAACCCTCGGCATCAGCGGCACACCGGCGTTCATCGTCGGCAACGATCTCGTACCGGGCGCCTTGGACCTCAAAACGCTGCAGGAATTGGTCTCACACAAGCGCAAGCAGTGACAGCTTGCGCCCTGGCTGCTTGTCTCACCTGTGCCGGGAAAAGCAAGGACATACCGAGAGCAGATTCGAGCGCGCCCAGCCCCTAACAGGCTGCGAAATGGCTCGATTGATGCGCAATGCGTACGATCGACTGATATGCCCTGTCGGTATCACACTCACCCGTAGGAAAGGCCGCCCAGCAAGGCCGCACCAAGCGAAGGGGCGAATCGTACTCGCGTCGTACGGTGAGCCGCTGAGGTTCACGACGCGCTGAGTAAAGCGCGTCACGTTTGTGAACGCCGCCGAGACGGTGAGGCGGCAGTGTCTTGCGAGAACGCCGCTGCCGGACTTTTTCCGCATCCTGCTAAACGCAACTGCGGGAGAGCACCTATGTGCTCTCCCGCAGTCTTGGTGATTAGGACCGGCACTGCACCCTTGTGGCGGCACGTATACAGGGCTGCGCCGCCCTCACCTTTACCGGAGCGGATTCGACATTCTGGAGACAGTGGGTGTTCCAGACTCGACGTCCGCCCGCTTGATGGAAGGCGCCTGCTGACTCAACGGGAGGATCCGTTGATCGTCATGCGGCAACACCTTCATCAATCCCCACTGCCCGGATTGGGCATAGGGCAACCGCTGATTGCTCCAGACGTAATCACCCGGGAGGCGGAAGCTTCCGCCGGCTGCCGGGATGAAGGCATCGAGGCTCTCCGAGGCGGAGAACTCAACGACGCTAATCTGGTCGGCGCCGCGCATGAACGGTTCGATCGGCCACTCATGCTTTTCGACGCTGAACATGCCGTTCTGCTCATTGCTCGCACCGAACACATGGATACGCACGGGATCTCCCGCATGCGCTTCGATGAGCGGCGTGGCAATGCTCTCCGGCTTATCCACCGAGCAAGGCTGGAAGACCTTGCCCAACGTGCAACCGTTTGACTCCCGGAACTTATACGGTTCCGAGCGGTAGTTGACAGCCGTCAAGCCCGCCGTGTTCTGCACGTAGGGCATGAAGCTCGTCCCGATGATGTTGTCTTCGTCCTGGAAGAACAGGGCCACATCGCGATAGTTCTGGCGATTCTCGTAGCCCTGAATCGACCGATCCACAATGACATCGGCGACCCAGCTGTTCTTCAGGGAAATATCCGCACCGGTCTTCGGATCGCGATACGTCGCCCCCTTCGGGCCGATGACGATACCGCCGAACAGGCCGTTGCGCGGATTGGTCATGACATTACCCCAATCCCACACCAGGGACGCAGTCTCCCCGAGGAACGGATCGGCATAGTAGGTGTAGACGCGGCTCTCACCCGGCGCGACCGTTTGCTCGCCCGGATTGTTGCCGACGTTCGCACCCAGCGAATCCTTCGGATCGAACGCCAGGCCCAGCGCCGAGAAGGACGCCCGACCCTGCTTCATCTTGTTGGTCAACCTAATTTTAAGACAGTCGCCGACATTCGCCCGCAACGTCAACGGCATCGGTTGCGCACCGGACGCCACGGCCGACACATCCTCCTCCAAGGTGTAGATCTTGGCATCGGGATTGACCATCTGGATGGTGCGTTCGAAATCGACCTCGATGGCATCCGGTGCTTTCGGATTCAACTTCATGGACGGGAAATCGATCGCCACGACGTTGAAGTTTTTCACCGGCGCCTCGGCAGGACACACCGCCGGAGCCTTGGGAATTTCGTTCCGGCCACTGTAGCCGGCCGGCAACTTCTGCAGATCCGCCACGTCCTTATCGAGGACGCGCAAGATCCCCCAGGCACCTTCCGAGAACTTGGACGAACGTCCGTTGAAGTGGATGTAGTCGCCCGCTTGCAGTCTCGGTCCGCCGGCCTGCGGCACCACCAGGTCGTACCGCTCGGCAATGCCGACATGGATCGAGTTCTTCCGGTTCGCGTCGCCGGCATACCGCTCAGTCAGATAGGTATGTCCGGACAGCGTCCAGACCATGCTTTCGTTGGTCATGGTCTGCAACAACCGGAAGACGACCGTATCGCCCAGGTACGCACGTACCATCGGCGTGTACGGATCGCCGTGCACGGCGCTGCTGAAGAGTTTCGACATATCCGGATTGGCCGCCATACGGCCGGAGATCGGCTCCGCCCGGAAGTTCAGGCTGCCGCCCGTCGTATGCGTTCCGCCGTTCAGGAACGGCATCGGCGTCATCTTGATATGGTCGGGAATCGGGAAGGAAATCGTCTTCCCCGCTTCCAGCGCCACCTCGACCGGCTGTCCAGGAGGATTACCGGCCGTCACGATATTGATCGTGTGCGGCACACTATCGTTCAACTGCACGAGCAACTCACGGAAGCTGCCGTTCACCCCGTAGCCCACAGGCTCCGCAGTGCGGATGTCCGCCAACGGACCGCTCCGGATCGGCGCTCCGGTCTTCGGATTGTGATACGTCGAACCGACCGGCTCGACGATCATGGTGCCGAATCCGCCGTGACCCCAGGTAATCCGGCCCAACGCATGGTCGTGCCAGAACACGGTGCCCACATCGGAATCGACCCAGAACCGCTGCCGAACGAACTCGACCGTGACGATATCCTTCACCGGATGATCGTTCTTCAACGGCCGCACGAGCGTGATCTCGTTGCCCTTAATCGACTGGATCCGCCCGACTTCATTCCCACCGACGTTATCCGCGCCGATCAGGATCTCAATGCCAGGATGATACTGGGCGGCGTTCTTGAGGGTGATGACACGATCGCCCTTTTTGCCCGCCTTCGTGAACGTGGTATTCAAGGGCAAGGGCAATCCCTTGTCCGTTTTCTTCTCCAACATGGTGAACGGGCGCACCGACTGTTCGTTCGAGAAGCCGGTGATCACACCGTCCGACGACTGATTGTCGAACTGCAGGAAATGCCAATGGGTATTGACCTTCGATGCATGAAAATTCGAGTAGTCATCGTCGTCCCATTCGCTGGTCAACATCCAATCGACGCAATCATAGATGTTCGACCGCACGACCAACGGGAACTTCAGGTCGTTGTTCTTCCGAATGGCGGCTTCTTCTTCGTGCAGGACATAGATCATCCCGCCTTCATCCATAATCGCCGGCGTGTTGCCCTGCTTATCGGCCAACATCATCGGCGTGCGGATGAAGTGCACGTTGTATTTCTTCGAACCGGCATTTTCCGGACAGAGGCTCCAGCGCCCGTTCTCTCCCGGCTTGGCCGGATAGGAACTCGGCAACCCGTCCTCTTCCAGATGGATCATCTCCAGCCACGGAGAAGGATTGTGGCCTTTGGAGAACGGCACCCGGCGACCGAAATGCGGCTTCAAATGCGGCCAGGAGACCTTGCCGGTCAACGGCTCGAACACGATCGGCAGCCGCTCGTTCGGATGCGCCGACTGATAGCGCGGATTCGGCACCGTGTTCTCCGGCTCGGTCATGGCGCGATTGCCCTGCCAGCCCCAGTTCAACACGCTGGCATCGTAGGACCTGGTCTGCTCACGCTCGTCTTTCTTGTGACCAGGCAAGCCCTGTGGCGGGAACTGCATCTCCACCCAGTCTTTCAGGGTCACCAGAGCCGGGCTCGCCTTCCAATCGGTTTTGCCCTTCTCGATAATCGTGAATTGCTTGCCGAACCAATCGACCGTCTTGCCGATCAACTCGTCGGACGTGATACCCACCTTGATCCGGCCCTTGCGGTCCGGCAACTCCAACAGATCCGGCATCACATCGTTGTGGTTCGCACCCTGCTGAATGGTGTTGTACACGCGCCAGTAGCCCCACATCCCCGCGATGTAGTGATGGGCCACGTGGCAATGGAACAGGAAGTCTCCGGCCAACTGTTGGCAGAGTCCGGATCCGCACTCCGTTTCGAGATCCATGGTCTCAGACGGACCGATCACTTCCACGTCGACGCGATCGGACTTCGTCCGGATCACCGGGTACTTCACCGGGCCGTTCTTCGCCGTATGCCAGAGCGGCATTTCATCGATCGCCCGCGGGCTGCGCGGCCAACGGATCGAACCTCCGTGCGGATGATGTGAATGGAACACTTCCGAGCCTCCGTGCACCAGCCGGAACTTGGCCGGGTCACCGAGATAGCTGCGCGGAATGGTCGTGGCCGGATCGCCGAACGTATAGGCGCTGTAGGCCATCGACTCATCTTCGAAGCCGAAATATTCATGCTGCGTTTGCATGTTGTCCACGCCGAACGGCTCGCTGCGGTAGTTCAACGCGCGGGCCACCGGGCGATAGACGTCGGTCAACGGATCGCGCTGCGGAATGAAGTCGCCCTTCTTATTCAACGGGCGGAAGGCTTCATCGCCGACTTCGTGGTAGAACAGCACGAACTCACGGAAGTCAGGACCGGCTCCGTTCTTGATGATCGCCTGCCAGCCGCTCTTGGTGGGCTGAGGATCTCCGGTTCCCAACGGCTCAAGATACTCCGAGCCCTTCGGTTCGATCACGAACGACCCGAAGAGGCCCATCACGGTCAATTCGCGGTCGTTGCTGTACGAATGGAACTGGCGGCTACCCTCCTGCTGCGTGGGCGGAATGTACCATTCCATGTCCACGGCCTTTCCCGGTCCGGCAATGCTGTCCGGATTGGTGGTGCTAGCCGGCTGGCCCGTGGCCGCCATCACCATGCTGGAGCCGTGAATGTTGAGACTGACCTCTTCCGTGCCCTCGAGCTGATTGCGAAGCGTGAGCTTGACGCAATCGCCCTGGTTGCCGCGAAGGACGAGGGGCTGAATCCATTGATTCTGCAACCCGTTCATCACTGCGCCCGGGTTGTACCCTTCCACGTCGCGCGCGTCTTTATTCTTCGTCTCTTCCGCGCGCACCTTGTCGATATTCTCCGTCAGCACGTACATATAGCCGGGATAAAAATCGAGCCACATATTCAGCGTGATCTCGACGTTGATCGCGGAGACATCGTACGTGCGCACCGGTGCATTGGCCGGGCAGCGCCCGCCGCCCATCGACACAGGCTCGGCGGAGGGATTGGACATCAGAAGGAGATCCTGATTTCCCGCGCCGTACTGGTGCATCATGTTGATGTTGTTGTACTGCCCGCCGGTCCGCTGCACCTCGGCGTCATGCACCATCTGCTCATTGATCTTCTCCATGATGCGCTGGTGTTGCCGCTCCATCATGGCCGTCCGCTCGACATGCCCTTCCTTGGCATCCTCGACGATGGTCTGCCCCTTGAGCTGCTCTGCCCAAGCCGGCTGGTTGTGCGCCGCGGCATGCAGGTCGGTCGGCTCCGCCGACGCGACGTGGAATGCCCCGATGCAGACCGTCGGGAGCATCGCCCCCAGCACATACTTCCAGGCTGCCCGGGACCTTCGCTGACTGTACTTCTTAGGCCCGCTTCGTACCGATCTCATTGACCTACCTCCTCTTGAAACCATAAACACCGCACCACGAGACTGCCGCGAGCGGTGCAGGTCCATGGGGACCTGCACCTCATGGAGTGGAAAACTCCGGAGGCCGGTCCATCGTCTTCCACTTCCTAGCTCGCGATCATTGCCACGATGGCGCGTCCCCCACTGCACGTATAAAGACGGCCATCTCTAGAGCAACTCCCGTTCCAAGATGATCAGCGTAAGAAAACCGCACTTTGCTTGGTAATTTCAGAAGACGAAGGGCCAATCGCTTTCACGAATGGGGCGTAGGCGCCCCATCGAAAATGCGTGTGGAACGAAAAGAGATTGAATTTAGAAGCGAATGTGACGTGTCAGAAAAGTTTGTCTCAATGGGACATCAACGCCCCATCGGTGAGAGTGGATGAAGGGTGATCAGCCGCACCGTGAACGGACACGGTGACGGCGTGGCTGGAAACGGTGAACGAAGGGTAAAACGTGAAACGAAAGACGAAAGAGTAAGACGTGAAAGGTCTGAAGGGGCACGCCTCGCGTCTTACGTTTTACCTTTCACGCCTGCTAGAACAGTTCGCGCAGGCCGTGTTTCTTCACCATCCGTTCGATCGTCTTCCGATCGACGCCGGATTCCCGTGCCGCACGTCCCATGTGGCCGTCGTGACGCTTGAGGAGATCGATCAAAAAGCTGCGCTCAAAGTTCGTCACGGCTGCCTGCTTGGCATGTTTGAAGGAGCCGGCTTCGGCGGAGGCTGCTTCCTCGCCCCCGCACTCCCGCAAACGGTCGGGCAAATGCGCACTCGTAATGACCGGCCCGTCGGCCAGCACTGCGGCGCGCTCAATGACGTTTTGCAGCTCACGTACATTCCCCGGCCAGGAGTACCCGCACAACAGATCCGACGCCGAGGAGTCCAACTCCGGCACAAACGCCAGGCCCAGCCGCTGCTGTTTCATGAACCGCCGCAGGAACTCCCGCGCCAGGAGGAGAATATCCCCCTCGCGAGTCCGCAAGGGCGGCAACACAATAGGGATGACGTTCAGCCGGTAATAGAGATCTTCGCGGAACTCACCCCGGCGGCAGGCCGATTCAAGATCCTGGTTGGATGCCGCAATCACCCGCACATCCACCTCCAGAAACCGAATGCCCCCCACCCGTCGCATCTGCCGTTCCTGCAACACCCGCAACAGACGCGACTGCAGGGTCTGGCTCATGCCGCTGACTTCATCGAGGAACACCGTCCCACCGGCCGCCACTTCGAAGAGGCCGGGCTTCGAGACATGGGCGCCGGTAAACGCCCCCTTCTCATGGCCGAATAGTTCGGACTCCAGCAGCGTATCAGGAAGAGACACGCAATCCACCGGAATGAAGGGACGTTCCGCTCGCAGGCTGGCATCGTGAATGGCACGCGCCACGAGCTCTTTTCCTGTTCCGCTTTCTCCATAGACCAGCACATTGGAATGCGTCGGCGCGACCTTTTCAATCAGATTGAACACCGAGTGCATGGCGGAACTCTCGCCGATAACTCGTGACAAGCCGGGACGCTTCCCGGAACGCGCCTGCTCAGGGGGGTCCAGAAGCTCGGGCGCACCGACGGCCGCGGCGACAGGCCCCGCCCCATCCTCTCCGAACGCGCGACGGGCAACCGACACCAGGTCCGCGCTCGTAAACGGCTTGGTAATGTAATCGAAGGCGCCATACCGCATCGACGTGACCGCAGTCTGAACCGTTGCATGGGCCGTCAACAGTACCACCTGCACCGAGGGATCGAACCGTTTGGCTGCCGCCAGGACCTCAATCCCGTCGAGATCGGGCATACGCAAATCCGTGAGGATCAGGCCGGGCCGCTCGCGCTGGATCACATCGAGCGCACGGGCGGGATCACATTCGGTCAGACAGTCATACGGCACACGACTCAGTATCCGGCGGCAATTCTCCAGCGCATCCTGTTCGTCATCGACGATCAGGATTTTTCCTGCAATCCCCATGATGTTCCCTCATGAACCCGGTTCCCGAATGCCACCGCAGGCAGATACACATCGAAGACGGCGCCGACGGCGTGGTTCCGCACCTCAATGCGGCCACGATGGTCCGAGACAATTCCATAACTCAGAAACAGGCCCAGCCCGGTCCCTTGGCCGGCCGGTTTGGTGGTAAAGAACGGATCGAAGATGCGATCGAGGATCTCGGTCGGCACACCGGGCCCGTTATCGGACACGCTGATTCGCACCCACTCGTCTCCGTCGATCGGCACCCGCGCAGTGCTCACCGTGATGATCCCTTGACTGTCTGAGCCGATGACTGCATCGATGGCATTGTTGATCAGATTGAGCAGGACCGTTTCCAGGCGATCGCGATCGCCCATCACCGGTGATAACTCGGGCGCCACTTGCGCGTCAATCCGGACTGCCAGCGCAGCAACCCGCTCACCGGCCATGGCGACACAGGTGCGCGCCACGCAATTGAGATCCAGGGGCTTCAACATCGAGACGGTCCCGCGGGAGAAGGTGAGAATGCTGCGCGTAACCCGGGAGATCCGTTCCGCCTGCGTGCGGATCGTCACCAGATCCCGTCCGACCTCCTCCGGCACGCCGGTCTGTGCCGCATCGGCCTCCATGCATTCAATCCGGTTCAAAATGATGCCGAGCGGATTATTGATCTCATGGGCGATCCCGCTGGCGACTTTGCCCAGCGTGGCGAGGCGTTCGGACAATTCCAGTTTCCGCATCTGGCGGGTAATTTCCGCCGTCTTCTCCTCCACCCGATGCACCAGCTCCGCGTTCAGCGATTCCAGTTCGGTTCGCGAGGATTGCAGCCGGTCCGCCATCCGGTGCACGGCCACGGCGAGTTCCTCGAACTCATCTCCTGTCTTGATGTCGAGCGGACCATCGTACGTGCCCTGGCTGATGGCTTCCACACCCGATTTCAACACCTGGATCGGGCGGGCGATCCGTGCCGCCACATACCGCCCCATGGCCCAGAGCAGACACAACATGACCACACCGATCAACGCGAGGTTCCGCAGCTGGTCGCGAATCGGCGCATAGGTTTCCTCCGGTTGCTGCCGCACGAAGACGTGCCAGGAGTTATCCGGCAGGCTCAGCCCCGTCACGGGCGCATACCCCACCACCGTATCGGTCGCACCATGGCCGTCGTCCTCGGCAATGCCCCAGCCGGGATTCGACGAGACGATCATGGCCATCAATTGACTGGGAATCCGATGCGCACGTCGGGGAAGGATAGGACAGACGAGCGGCTGACCCGCGGCATCGAACAACATGGCATGGCCGGTCTGCCCGATGCGGATCTCTTTGATCATCGCGAAGAGGGAATCGAACCGGTAGGACGCCTTGATGGCGCCGATGACTGCATGCTGATGGTCGTCCAGGATGGGGACCGCGATATCGATGGTTTCTTCCGGCGAGCGAAAGGATCCTTCCTGTCCGGGGATCAACCCGCTGACGTAGACCCGGTCCAGGCCTCCGGCCTGCAAGGCCTCCCACCAGGGTTCCTGGCTCAGGAAATAATGGTCCGGTTCCGAGCTGGCTGCGACCAGCGCCCCATAGCGGTCGGTGATCAACAGCCCCACCATCTTGTCGCCGTCGCGGACTTTGGTCTCCAGCAGGAAGCGGGACAATTCAGAATTCAGCAGGCCGGCGGCGCTGTCATGCCCCTTCTCCCACTCCCCCGCGCGTTCCTGAATCAGCCGCTGCGTATCGGCCCACTCGCCTTTGTACGACAGGTTGGCGGCCTCGACCGGCTGGCGAACCCGCAAGGGGGCTGAGGCGAGCAACCGCACTCCCTGGACTTCACCCTGAACGAGCATGGTCAAACGGTCGGCGGCCTGTTCGGCAATTGCCTGAAAATTTCCGCCGATCACATCACGGAGGGAGCGCATGCCGGACATCGACGCCAGCACCAGGCCGATCACCAGCGGGATACAGCCCACCAGCACGATGGCGAGCACAATGCGGCCTTTGATGGTGCGAATCGTCACGCCGGCCTCCTGCGTGACATTGTAAACAACGGGCGAAAGAAAACGCCACAGCACCTCGCTCCGGCGCCAACCCTGTCAGGCGCGCGTGGTTTCCTCGGATGTCGCCGGCAATCGTGACGGCACCGCGGCCGCCAGGCCAGCGACAGCCGCCTGCCTGGCCCGCCTGGCCCTGGCACGATGGAATCCCCACAAGAACAGCCCGGACAGACTCATCAGCAGGATCGGCACCCCGGGAATATTGAGCAGGGTTTTCTCGAAGCCGAAAAAATTCAGCTGGTGCAATTGCATCACGGCAAAATGCACTTTCCGCCAACGGCCCTCATCCTCAAGGATTTCACCGGTCTGCCGGTCCAGCACAATCTCCGTGGCCTCAGCATCATCGAACCGGACACGCACGGCATCGTAGGCGCGCTTTTTCTTCCTGGGCGTGTACCGTTCCATTTCCACGCCCGTAACGGCGGCCGGTGGACGCACGTATTGCATGGCAATGGCCGGAGCCAGGTCCTCCGTAATCGGAGACAGGCGCTCGCCGCTCAGGGCATCCAACAGCACAGTCGTCGAGCCGCCTTGCCCCCGGAGCTTCACATCATAGAAAAGCCGGCCAAAGTCGGTGCGCAACGTGGCCTGCTCGACCAGCGCGCGACCTCCCACCGCCTCTTTCGCCAGGACCAGCGCCCGGTCGAGCGGCAGTGTCGCGGAATCCACCGGCGGCCCCGTGAGCGGTCGCACCTTTTCCTTATAGTGCTCATCCCAATAGAGAAACTTCGCATCCGCCCAGAGCAGTCCCGTCACGACGGACAACAGGAGAAAACCAAGCGCCCCTATGCCGAGCCATCGATGCGCCCGCCTGACGATCCGCTCAGCCGCCCCGCGGCCCATCTATTTCTCCCCTGAACGCTCAGCCCGCACCTGAATCGCCAAGGTGCTCCGATGCCGAAGCGCCTCGTACGGCTTCCCCTGAAATTCACCCGGCGTTTTTTCGACGTGAATCAATTCCAGGACATACCGTCCCGGCCAGAGCGCTGTGAAGGCCACAATTCCTTCCCCATCCGTTTTTAATTCCTTGTCCCACCCGATGGGCGCATGGACCAAGATCGTCGTATTCGGAAGGGGTTGCCCCTTGAAGAAGCCCTTGACGACGATTTCACCGCCCGGTACATGGCTGACTCGCCCGGTCGCCAGATTCAGTCCCTTGGTCAGGGGAATCATGTCGAGGGCCATTGGCGCGGCCTGATCCCGTTCATGCTCGTTGAGACGGCCCTCTTCCATGCACATGAAATAGGTCCGCGCATAAAACATCGGTTTGACGAGGCCGATGTCGTGTTTGCGTAAATCCTGAACCGGGGCCTGCGCCTGCTGCGCCACCACCGCATTCCGGCCGGGCAGACACGACGGCAGCGCCCCGGCAAAGTGATTGACCTGTTTGGTCAGAGCCACTTCAGTCGTACCCTGCCTGGAGTCCTGCACACGTAGCGTGACTCCGTCGATCGAATCCAGACGCCCACCGCGTTCCTCCCGTAGAAACTCGCTGTATTCGCCGAAATAGATCTTGAGCGGCTGACCGGTTTCAGCCGGCGCGATGGCGTCGGCCTCGACCCACACGAAATGGGCCCCGGCCAAAGAAGGCCCCGCAAGAACAGACAGCACCATCGCGCTCCACAGTCCGACTGCACAACTTCTCCTGTTCATCGTCAACACTCCTTATATAGAGAGTCCCCGGAGGGCACTGCCCCTACTCGTTAGAATCGCCATGACACGCCGCCGTAAAAGTTCCGGATTTCTCCGGGCTGAATGCCGATGAAACTGCCGGTCGTTCGTTGCGCGATAAACGATTCGTCGCTGAGGTTGCGCACGCCGGCGAAGACCGCCCATCGAGCCTTGGGCGGCGCATAATTGAGCCTGAGGTTCCAGATGGTGTAGGACGGGATCGCGCCTGTGGTGCCGAGAGCATTTTCCGTTTGCGTATTTACGCCATCGGTGAATTGCTGGGCAACGAACAGGGCATCGGCCTCGATCGAAGCACCGGTCGGGTGGTAATAGCCCACCAATCCGTAGAACGTCATACGCGGGGCATAGGGAAGGTCTTTCCCGTCTGTCGATCCGAACAGCGATTTCGGCCGCAAAAGCGTGATGCTGCCCCTGGTGACGAAGCCTTGCAATGGGCGGACGATCTCGCCCCAATCGAGACTGACGGTACTCTCGACTCCTTCCATCAATGTTTTGCCGGCGTTGACGAACTGGCTGCCCTGCTGCACGATCTGGTTGCTGAATTCGGTTCGAAACAGGGCGACTTCCGCACTCACGCCGGGCAGGATATTCGAGCGGACACCGATATCCGAACTCAACGCGCGTTCCGCCGAGAGGTCTTGTGTGGTTCCGCTCGTCGGATCGACCGCATTCGCGAAGGTGGGCGGCCGGAATGTGGTGTGCACATGCCCGAACAACAGGCTGTCCGGAGTGAGTTGGTACTTCACCCCCGTCCCGTAGATCAGCCCCTGAGTCGTCTTGTAGCTCTTGAAATTCCCACCCACAGGCGGAACGGCATTCATCGTCTCGCGGCTTTGATTGACCTGCTCCCACCGGATGCCGGGGGAAATGGTGAGGGCTTCGGTCAACCGGATGGCGGTCTCCGTATAGGCCGCATAGGCTACCGACTCCAGATCGGCATTATTAGTCGTACGGCTGATCTTCGAACCGGCTGTGCCGATCCCGGTGATGTCGGTGAGCCGCTCCGCGTGGTACCGAACGCCGGACGTGATTTTTTGATCCAATCCAAACAGTGAGAATTTGAACTGATGCTGCGGCATCACGCCGAAGACATTGAACTTGCGCAAAAAATTCGTACTGCTGGAAAGCAGCGTGCCATTCGCGGCTTGATCCTGGATATACCAATTCCGTTCGAACACGTTGCCGTACACGATGATCTTAGCCGTATTGTGGGCGTCGATCTCCCGACTTGCCGTCACGTCTATTGCTCCCCGCTGTCCTTTGAATTCATCCTGCGGCTTCCCCGCCAGCGTGCGGTCGTTTCGATATTGCGTCGGCGTGAGACTTCCCGGTGTCTGCGTCGTTTCGTCATACCAGGAGATGTTGGTCGTAATGCGGGTTCTGTCATCCGGATTGGCTTCGAATCGCATCGTGAAATCGTCCAACTGTGATTTGCTGCGGTCTCTGAAGCCGTCCGATTGGCGCCGGACATATCCGAGCTGCGCCCCGAAATTTCCGAAGTAACCGCCGTACTGCGTGTCCGATTGAAACAGGTTGAAACTGCCGAACGTATTCGTGGTGGAGAAGGTCGGCGTCGTGGGAATCCGCTTCTGAATGAAGTTAATCAGGCCGCCCTGAGTATTCGGCGAATAGAGGACCGTAGCTCCGCCCTTAATCACCTCGATATGATCGATGCGTTCGATCGGCACCATGTAGTACGTCGACGCATCTCCAAAGAGGGCCGGTTGGATGGGGATATCGTCCAACATCAGCAGAATATTTTTGCTGCGCCGGGGATCCATGCCCCGTATTCCAATGTTCGGTCGTAACCCCTGGCCATATTCATCCAAGACGTTGACACCGGGAACCCGTCGCAACATTTCGTCCGCGTTTTTGGGTCTGGCTCGCTGGATTTCTTCGCGTGTCACAACATTCACCGTTCCGGCGATGTCCTTCACCAGTTCCTGGTCCGGCTCGTTCCGTTCATGCACATCTTTGACCACGATTTCCGGGACGACCACGGGCTTGACGCTGGATGAGGATGTCGCCGATCTGGTGTGACCCGACGCAGGGGCAGCATGGCGATCTTCTCCTGCCGGTGCCTGGGACATGCCGGAGGGCTGTGCCCGCTCCAACGTCACCGTATCGACGCTGGTAAACCGGAACGAGAGTCCGCTGCCTGCCAGCAATTCCGACAGAGCCTCTTCGGGCGTATAGGACCCAGCCACCTCGGCCGACGTGTGTCCGAGTGCCATATCGTCCGGAAAGCTGACTTGCAACCCGGAAGTCAACGCAAAGTCTCGCAACGCCCTGTTCAAGGGCTGCGGAGAAATCTGATAGTGGATTTTCGGTCTGGGCTCCGCGCCGGCATTCGTACCTTCGCCCTGCGCGGATGCGTGATCGACACCCGCGGAAGTGAATACCAACATGATGAGAAGGAGCAGGATCCGCAGATTCATGGTGAAAAGGACGTCACGCCATCGATTCCATGCGAGCATAGACCGGCGTCGGCAGCAGGCACTGTTCCGCATTCAAACCTCCATCGGTGGACTATCAAGGATTGGGGAGTCCGTTTCCTCGATCGTGGTGTTCTCCCTGTGCCTGGACGTATGACAAAGAGAAAATCCCCCCGGCAGAATGAAAAGGGAAACGGATTTATTCGCTGCAGGGATGGAAAATCAGAACGGGACGCAAGCAGTGTGTTGAGGCCGTCCGGCAAGGCCGCAGCGAGCGAACGACTGAGGCGAACTGTTCCGGTAGGTCGAAGGAGTGAGCAACGCGAGAACGGCGCCGGCGGCCTTTGGCAACAGCCGGCTAGCGAATGACGATCAGATGGTCCGTGAGCCGAACCATACGAATGGGCAGCGTGTCCGCCAGAGTGGTGAAGACATGAGAAGGATCGGACAGATTATAGATCCCGGTGATCGGGAGCGATTGCAGGGCGGGATTCCAGATGACGATGTACCCGCGATGGTAGCGCGCCAGATCGTGAACGACATCAGCCAGGGGAGTGCGGACGAACACCAGACGACCCTGCATCCATGCGGCAACGGCAGCCGTATCCACGCGATCGACCCCGCCTGCGCCTTGCGGCCCGACGGACACCTGGTCGCCGGCAGCCAAACGAACGGCCTGATCCGATCGTCTCTTCCCGTCGGTCACCAGGACCGAACCGCTCAACACGGTGACTTGTACGTCTGTCTTGCGATCCTTGACCAAAAATTGGGTGCCGACGGCCGTCGTGGCGATTCCGCGGCTCTCAACCGTAAACGGCCGTTCCGGATCGGGTTGAACGGCAAAGGACGCCTCTCCCCGCAACAATTCCACGTGCCGACGACCGGACTCATACCGCACCGCGATTGAGCTGTCCGTATTTAAGATCACGACCGATCGATCCGGAAGGGTCACGACCCGCTGTTCTCCGATTCCCGTTGAATAGTCGGATGTGAGCCAGATCAATACCGCATCGCTCCAGAGAGCCATGCCGACGAGCAAGAAGACGGCTGCAGCCGCCATGCGTCCCCTGCGCCAAGAATGATGCGCCTGCCGACGTAACGCATCGATCGTATCACCGGCCACATTCCGGACCGCGGCCTGTTGCAATTCCGGTGCATCCCACAGCATCTGAACCTGGTGGTAGGCGCGCGCGTGCGCCGGACTTTGCGCGCGCCACGCATCCAACCGGCGGCGCTCGGCGCCGGAAAAATCGTCGGCCGCCTGACGCATAAACCAGGCAGTCGCTTCCTTCATCAGTTGCGAATCAGACGGTTGGGGCACGGACGGCCCCGGCGAACGATGGTCTTCAGGTGACATGGTGGCCCATGGCGGCTCGGCAAACCGGGAACATGCGAGCGATCGACGCACTATAGTCTCATATGTCCGACGTGTCAGCTCGCTCTTTTCCCCCTCACCCCCATCAGGCCTGCAGATCTTTGGAACGAAGCGCTTCCTGACAGCAGGTCATCGCTTTGACGAGCTGCTTTTCGACGGCGCGTTCAGACATCCCCAATTGCGCCGCAATTTCCTGGTAGGAATACCCGTACACCCGCCGCATGGCAAAGATAGCCCGGGTGCGGTCCGGGAGGGAGGAGAGCGCCTTCTCAAGCGTCGCGACCAATTGCCTGTCATGCGCCTGGGCATCGACCGGTCGTGTGCCGGTGGGAACCTGTTCGGCCTCTTCCAGTGACGTGTGCCGCTGGCCGCGGAATTTCTGTTTCCTGAAATGGTCCAACGCGAGATTCGTGGCAGTCCGAAACAGGAATGCGCGTGGGGACGCAATGATCTGCGATGTGGGAACATCGGCGAGACGAATATACGCTTCCTGAGCCAGATCGGCCGCGGTTTCCTGGCATCCCACCATGCGCCGAAGCATGGCCAGGAGATCGCGCTGATGCTCGTGAAACAACCGTTCCAGATCGATCGAGGGTGAGGCGCTCATGTCATCGTTGCTCTGGGCCAGACGGCGCGGCGGTCGTGCACACATCCGCTGCCAACCATGCCGGGATCTTGTGACTTCTGAGGGAGCAGCCTAGGGTCTCGCGGGCGAAAAGAGAATGATCGGATTCCGGATATTGCAGGCAAGAAAGTAATTGTGAGGATGGAGCCGGATGAGAGCGGTTAGCGGCCCGTTATGCGGCAGGGTGCAGAGCAGCCGCCCGGGCTCGTACCCATCGAAGCCTCAGGCGATCGAGGAAGAGGTAGACGACGGGAGTCGTATAGAGAGTCAGCATCTGACTCACGAGCAGGCCGCCGACGATCGCAATGCCGAGCGGACGCCGCAACTCCGATCCGACCCCCATACCCACGGCCAGAGGAAGTGCGCCCAGCAGAGCTGCGGCGGTCGTCATCATGATCGGACGGAACCGCAGCAGGCAGGCTTCGTAGATCGCTTCCTGCGGAGTCTTCCCTTCCGCCATCCGTTCGCTGTGTAACGCAAAGTCGATCATCATGATGGCGTTCTTTTTCACGATGCCGATCAGCAACATGATCCCGATCAACGCGATCATGCTCAGTTCCGTCTTGAACAGCAGCAGGGCCAGCAACGCGCCGACGCCGGCTGAAGGCAGCGTCGAGAGAATCGTGATCGGGTGGATGTAACTCTCGTAGAGAATGCCCAGCACGATATACACCGTGACCAACGCCGCCAGGATCAGCCAGGGCTGATTTTCGACCGACGACTGAAAGGCCTTCGCCGTACCTTGAAAGGTACCGCGCACCGTCGCGGGCAGGCCGATGTCATGCATCGCCTGATCGACGGCGAGCACAGCCTGCCCGAGGGATGCGCCCGGCGCCATGTTGAACGACAACGTCACGGCGGGAAACTGCCCCTGGTGATTCACCGAGAGGATCGTGTTGGCCGGCTCATATCGCGTCACGGCACTCAACGGCACTTGCCCGCCGTTCGGCGAGCGGACGTAAATATCATGCAACGCCGAGGGGTTCTGCCAATATTGCGGCGCCACCTCCATCACGACATGGTACTGATTGAGCGGCGTATACATGATTGAGACCTGCCGCTGGCCAAAGGCATCGTAGAGCGTGTCGTCGATCAATTGAGGACTTAAGCCCAGCCGTGAGGCCGTGACCCGGTCGAAGACCACCAACGATTGCTGCCCCCGGTCCTGCTGATCGCTGTTCACATCCACGATCTCCGGGACAGTCCGCAACTTGGCCTCGACCTTCGGAGCCCAGGTGTTGAGTTCGGCCAGATCCACACTCTGCAGGGTATATTGATATTGTGCGCTGCTCGCCCGACCGCCGATACGCAAATCCTGAATCGCCTGCAGATAGGTCGGCGCTCCCGGCACCTTCGCCAGCTTGGGGCGCAACCGGACGATCACTTCATCAGAACTGATCCCTCGCTCTTCCAGAGGCTTGAGCGCGATGAACATGCGTCCTGTATTGGTGGTGCCGGCATGGCTGCCGCCTCCGGTAAAGCCGGTGATGCTGGCGACGGCGGGATCGCTCTTGATGATGTCCACCACGTCAGTCAATTTCTGACGCATCGCCTGAAACGAGATATCCTGTGCGGCCTGAATGTTTCCAAAGAGTCGCCCTGTGTCCTGCTGAGGGAAAAATCCTTTCGGCACGAGGATATACAAATAGACCGTGAGCGCCATGGTCCCCAACGTCACCACCAACATCGTGCGCGGATGGCGGAGGACCCAGGCCAGGCTGGTCGCATAGCCGCCGGACAACAGACCGAACCCCCGCTCACTGACGCGATACCACCAGCCATGGGACTCTGCCGGTTCTGACTTCAACACCCGCGCGCAGAGCATCGGGATGGTCGTAAGCGACACCAGCAACGACACCAGGATAGCGGTCGAGAGCGTCACCGCAAATTCACGAAACAGCCGGCCGAGCATGCCGCCCATCAAGAAGATCGGGATGAACACCGCCACCAGCGAGAGGGTCATCGACACAACCGTAAACGCGATCTCCTTCGCGCCGCGGAGCGCCGCGTCCACCGGCGACAACCCCTGCTCCCGGTAGCGCGTGATGTTTTCGAGCACCACGATCGCATCATCCACCACAAAGCCGGTGGCGATCGTGAGCGCCATGAGGGAAAGATTGTCGAGGCTATACCCGAACAGGTACATCACGCCAAACGTGGAGATCAGAGACACGGGAACCGCCACCGCCGGAATCAAGGTGGCGCGCAGATTCCGGAGAAACACGAACACCACCAGAATGACCAGTCCGACGGAAATGGCCATGGTACGCTCGACGTCGTGCAGCGAGGCGCGGATGACGGGCGTACGGTCCATGACGATCGACAGCGACATACTCCCCGGCAGCGAGGCCTCCAATTGAGGAAGTTGCGCACGCAGCCGATCCACCGTTTCGATGATGTTGGCGCCCGCTTGGCGATAAATAATCACCAGCACCGCCGGGGTGCCGTTGGCCACCCCCATGGTCCGGAGATCTTCGACGGACATTTCCACCGAGGCTACATCGGACAGCTGCACCGCCCGCCCGTTTCGATAGGCCACGATCAACGGCAGATACTCCTCCGCCTGCTGAAGTTGGTCGTTGGTGCGGATTTCCCAGGTGCGGTCGTCGCTTGTCAGTTGCCCCTTCGGCCGATTTACGTTCGTACTGGTCAGGACCTGACGCACCTCACCCAGTCCGATCCCATACTTATTCAAGGCGGTCGGATTGAGATCCACCCGGATCGCCGGCAGGGACCCGCCTCCCACGGCGACCTGCCCGACGCCTTCGACCTGCGACAGTTTCTGCTGCAGGATGCTGGAGGCGGCATCGTACATCTGCCCGCGACTCACGAGCTCGGACGTCAAGGCGAGGATGAGAATGGGGCCGTCGGCCGGATTCACCTTGCTGTACCGTGGAACGGTCGGCAGATTCGACGGCAGATCGGCGCGCGCCGCATTGATGGCCGCTTGCACGTCCCGCGCTGCCCCGTCGATATCGCGGCTCAGCTCGAATTGCAGCGTGACATTGGTTCCGCCGATCGTGCTGGAAGAGGTCATCTCCGTCACGCCCGCGATACGGGTGAACTGGCGCTCCAACGGAGCGGCAACGGACGAGGCCATCGTCTCGGGGCTCGCCCCCGGCAGCGAGGCCGACACATTGATCGTGGGAAATTCGACTTGCGGGAGAGAGGCTACAGGCAGGAATTGAAATGCGACGATGCCCACCAGCGTCGCACCGATGGTGAGCAACGTCGTGGCGACCGGCCGTCGCACAAAGGGCGCAGACAGGTTCATCGCTGACCTACCGGAACCGCCCCGGTTACCGGCACCTGCCCAGGGTCGCGCCGGAACCGAGCGGCCACCCGATCCAGGGCAAGATAGACAACCGGGGTCGTGTAGAGAGTCAGCAACTGGCTCACCACCAATCCACCGACGATGGCAATTCCGAGTGGTTGCCGCAACTCCGATCCGACCCCCGAGCCCATCGCCAGGGGCAAGGCCCCGAAGAGCGCCGCCATGGTCGTCATCATGATCGGGCGAAAACGCAGGAGTCCGGCTTCATAGATAGCCTGCTCCGGCGGCTTGCCCTCGTTGCGTTCCGCCTCCAAGGCGAAATCGATCATCATGATGGCATTCTTCTTCACGATGCCGATCAGGAGAATGATCCCGATCAGCGCGATGATGCTGAACTCCATGCGGAACAACATCAGGGCCAGCAGCGCGCCGACCCCCGCAGAGGGCAACGTAGACAGGATCGTGAGGGGATGGATGTAACTCTCATACAAAATCCCGAGCACGATATAGACGGTGATCAGGGCGGCCAGGATCAGCAGGGGTTCATGTTCCAAGGAGCTTTGAAAGGCTTGCGCGGCGCCCTGGAAACTCCCGCGGATGCTCGGGGGCAGGCCGAGCTCATGCGTCACCTGCCGGATCGCTGTCACCGCTTCACCGAGGGACCCTCCCGGCGCAAGGTTGAAGGAGATCGTCACGGCTGGAAACTGGCCCTGCCGGCTGATGACTAGCGGCACCGTCGTTTCGGTCACTCTCGTGAAGACATTCAACGGCACCGACCCGCCGCTCCCGCGCACTTCCAACTGTTGCAGCGCCTCCGGCCCTTTCTGAAATTCCGGCATCACTTCCAGAATGACGCGGTACTGGTTCAGTTGCGTGAACATGGTGGAGACCTGCCGCTGCCCGAAAGCATCGTAGAGCGTGTCGGTGATGAGTTGCGGCGTGATGCCCATGCGCGAGGCGGTATTGCGGTCGATCTCCACCAGCGACGCCAGCCCCTGATTCAGTTGATCGCTGCTGACATCCCGCAGCTCCGGCCGCACCTGCAGGCTCTCCAGCAGTTTCGGCGCCCAGCGATTCAGCTCCTCAGGATCGGCGTCTTCCAACGTATATTGAAACTGGGTGCGGCTGACGCGATCTTCCACGGTGAGATCCTGCACCGGCTGCATGTGCAGGGTGATCCCATCCACCTCCGCCACGCGTGCTTCGATCCGCCGGATGATCTCGCCCGCCCCCGCCATCCGTTCCCCCAAAGGCTTCAGATTGATATACATCCGTCCGCTGTTGAGGGTGGTGTTCGTCCCATCGACCCCGATGAAGGAGGACAGGCTTTCGACGGCCGGCTCTTCGAGAATCACACGCGCCAACGCCTGTTGCCGCTCTCCCATGGTGCCGAAAGAAACCGCTTGCGGGCCTTCCGTGATCCCCAGAATGACACCGGTGTCCTGAAGTGGAAAGAAGCCCTTGGGAATGAGCAGGAAGAGCAGCAGGGTGAGCCCCAGGGTGCCTCCCGTCACGACCAACGTGGCGCGCTGACGACGGAGTACCCACTGCAAACTTCGCCCGTACCCCGCAATGATACGATCCAACATCCGTTGCGACGCCTGCGAGAACCGGCCAGGCTGTTCGGCCCGCCGCTCGCGCAACAGCCGGGCGCACATCATCGGCGTCAGGGTCAGCGACACGATCGCGGAGATGAGGATGGTGATGCTCAGCGTGACGGCAAATTCGCGAAACAGCCGCCCGACCACATCGCCCATGAACAGCAAGGGAATGAGCACGGCGATCAGAGACACCGTCAGCGACAGGATGGTAAAGGCGATCTGCTTCGATCCTTTGAGCGCCGCCTGAAACGGCGACTCCCCCTGTTCGATGTACCGTGCGATGTTCTCGATCATCACGATGGCATCGTCCACCACGAAACCGGTTGAGATCGTCAGCGCCATTAACGTCAGGTTATTCAAACTGAAGCCCATCAGGTACATGAGACCGAATGTGCCGATGAGCGACAAGGGCACCGCCACCGCCGGAATCACCGTGGCGGGTAACGTCCGCAGAAACAGGAAGATCACCAGGATGACGAGCGCCACCGCGAGCACTAGTTCGAACTGCACATCGCGAACGGTCGCGCGGATCGAGGTGGTGCGGTCGGTCAGCACCGAGACCTGCACCGAAGATGGCAAGGTCCCCTGCAATTGCGGCAACAGTCGCTTGACCCGATCGACGACTTCGATGACATTCGTCCCCGGCTGGCGCTGGATGTTGACGATCACGGCCGGCGTCTCATTCATCCATGCCGCCTGCTTGGTATTCTCGACATCGTCGATCACCTCGGCGACCTCCGAGAGCCGAACCGGCGCCCCGTTGCGATAGGCGACGATCAACGCTTTGTAATCCTTGCCGGCAAACAATTGGTCGGTGGCGTTGATGATGGACGCGCGCCGGGGTCCGTCGAATCCGCCTTTGGCCTGATTGACGTTCGCGGCGGCCACGACGGTTCGCAGATCCTCCAACGTCAATCCATAGGCAGCCAAGGCGCGGGGATTGGCCTGGATGCGCACGGCGGGCCGCTGCCCGCCGCTGATGCTGACCAGACCGACGCCGGACAACTGTGAAATCTTTTGCGCGAACCGGGTTTCCGCGAAATCACGCACTTGGGGCAGGGGCAGCGTGGCCGAGGTCAAGGCCAGGGTGAGAATCGGCGCGTCGGCCGGATTGACCTTGCTATAGACCGGAGGAGCCGGCAGATCGCGCGGCAGAAACGTGGCCGCCGCATTCATCGCCGCCTGGACTTCCTGCTCGGCCACATCCAGATCGATATCGAGGCTGAATTGCAGGGTGACGACCGAACTGCCGCCTGAGCTCGTGGAGGTCATCTGGTTCAGCCCGGGCATTTGCCCGAACTGCCGTTCCAGCGGCGCGGTGATCGACGAGGTCATGACATCCGGTCCGGCGCCGGGATAAAACGTCATCACCTGAATGGTCGGGTAATCGACTTGCGGAAGGGCGGAGACAGGCAGCTGGCGGTAGGCCAGCGCCCCGGCCAGGAGAATGGCGATCATCGTCAGGACCGTCGCCACAGGCCGGACGATGAACAGCCGCGACGGGTTCACGTCCGCTTCCCTCGTGTGCGCCCCTCACCGCCAGGCGCCGGCGCCTCCTGACTGGCCGGGACCGCTCCGGCTGCCGGACGCAGCTCGACCTTGCTGCCCTCGCGCAACTTTTCGGTCCCGTCCACGACCACCACCTCACCCGAGGCGAGACCCGTGTCGATGGCGGCTTCTTCTCCCTGCGCGACACCCACCGTCACGGCTCGCACGCTGACCGTTTGCTCCGCCTCGTTCACCACATAGACGAACGTGCCCTTCGGCCCGCGCTGAACGGCGGCGGACGGCACCACCGTGACGCCCTGTTTGATATCGAGGAGCAACCGGGCATTCACAAACTGATTGGGAAACAGCGAGCTGTCATCGTTTGGAAACACCGCTTTCAGGCGGACGGTGCCGGTCGTCGGGTCGATCTGATTATCGACGGTGAGCAGCGTCCCCGTGGCCAACTTCCGCTTTTGCTCCCGGTCGAAAGCCTCCACGACCAGTTGCTTCCCGGCCTTGAGCCGCTCGAAAACAGCCGGCAAATGGTCCTCCGCCAGGGCGAACACGACCGTGATAGGCTGCAATTGCGTAATCACCAACAACCCGTTGGGATCGTTGGCATGGACGATATTGCCGGCATCCACCAGGCGCAACCCCACCCGCCCGTTGATCGGCGCGGTGATGCTGGAATAGGTCAACTGCAGCTTGGCATTGTCGATCTGTCCCTGATCGGCCTTGACGATGCCCTCGTACTGCCGCACCAGCGCTTCCTGCGTGTCGAGCTGCTGCTTGGGAATGAAGTTTTGTTTGTAGAGATCCCGGTACCGCTCCAGATCCAGCTGCGCGTTTTTCATTTGCGCCTGATCGCGCGCCATTTGCCCCTCGGCTTGAATCAGCTGCACCTCGAACGGCCGCGGATCGATCTGCGCCAGCAATTCGCCGCTATGCACGAGCTGCCCTTCCTTGAAGAGCACCCGCATCAACTGGCCGTCCACCCGGCTCTTCACCGTGACGGTGTTCATCGGGATCACCGAACCCAGACCGTTCAGGTAAATGTTCATTTCGCTGGTTTTGGCTGCCACCGCCACGACCGGCGTGCTCCGCGCCCCCATGGCGGGCCGCTTTTCCGCCTGGCGGGGCTGGGCTTCACCGGATCGGGTCATCAATACATAGACCCCCACCGCCAGCAGGCAGGCCGCACACAGCCCGATCATCCATCGCTTCAACAGGGTTGCAAATTGCACGGATTCAGCCATCGCCGCTATTCCTTCCGTCCCTTGGTCACCTGCCCCTGCTGCGTCACTTGTCACCGCCTCCGCTCGCGAACAGCCACATCATCGTTCCATCGTCGCGTACGGACATGAGCTCTTCTCATGTGAGACGTTTCACCCCGCCCAATCTCCCCCTGCTATCATACCCTATCTGACCGCGGGACCACAGATATTGCGCCTCGACGCCCCTGCCGGCAAGACCCGGAGGCGACACGTCCACGCACATGAACCGGTGATAAGCGGTCCGTACCGGGAGGCTGATTTCAGGCAGCCTGAAGCCGACGCCCCGCCGACGATGACAAAGCAGCGAGTCAGAGGGTCCGGCGAACGCACTCACGAACGCCAATGTTCAGCCACAACGGCTCGCACCTGATCGGTCAGCGCCTTGGCCGCTCCGCTCCTGTAGCCGCCCTTTTTCCATAAGAGTCCGATACCTCGACGAGGGGTGGGATTCTTCAGCGCAATGGCCCGAAGCGTCTGGTTACGCGCCAGGCCGAGAGATAAGCGGGGCAAGACCGTGGCGAGGTTGCTCCTGCGCACGGTCGCCAGAATCCCCTCGATGGAATTCATTTCCACGATAATCTTCGGCTGAACGCCTGCCTGCTCAAAGCTCGCATCCAACAAGCGGCGCGTACAGAACATATTCGGCAGAAGAATCAACGACTCCTTCGTCAGGGCCGACAGGGACAGGTACCGACGCCGGGCAAACCGGTGCCTGGGGGAGGCGATCAGCACAAAGTCTTCTTCAAACAGCGGCTGGCTCTCGATGCGATCCGACACCACCGGCACGAACCCGATGCCGACTTCCAGCGACCCGCTCTTGACGCCGGCCTCGATGTCCGGACCGGACAGTTCGTCGAGCTTGAGCGACACCAGCGGATGCAGGGTCGAGAAGCGGCCGACGATCTCGGGAATTAAATAGGCATTCACGGTTTGGACGACGCCGACCGTGAGGGTCCCCCGCTGCAGCCCCTCTTCCTCGGCAATCGCCACTTGCGCCAGTTCCATCTCCCGCAAGGCCCGCCGGGCATGCTCGCGGAAAATCGACCCGGCTCGCGTCAATTGAACCGATCGCCCCACGCGATCGAACAGCGGCACCCCTACTTCCTGCTCCAACTGCTTGATTTGCGCCGACAACGCCGGCTGAGAAACCGGCAACCCTTCGGCGGCCTTGGTGAAATGCAGTGCATCGGCCACGGCGAGAAAATACCGGAGATGGCGAAATTCCATGCCGCGTTTTATCATAAATGGAAGTGATGATACTAATCAGAACAAACGCTTTGACGGCTCCTCCGGCCAGGCACTAGGTTGAATCAGGCGAGCGGTGCGGCAGATCCATTTAGAGAACGAAGGGACGAACACGTGCAGAGGACGACCGGGCTCATACGATCGATCCAGGTGGGGCTCCCGTCCAGTGAGCACAGCGACTGTGCGGACGATCCGGACTCAAAGCCTTGGACGACCGGGATGTTCAAGCGCTCTATCCCGGACCCGATCTGGCTCGGATCGCACAATCTGGCAGGAGATGGACAGGCGGATCTCGTCCATCATGGAGGCGTCGATAAGGCGGTCTGTACCTATCCGTCGGAACACTGGATGTATTGGCGCGGCATCCTGACCTCTCATCGACTTACCGGCGGTGCATTCGGCGAAAACTTCACGCTGGAGGGGCTCACGGAAGCCGATGTCTGCATCGGCGATGTCTTCTCCGTCGGCGCGGCCGTCGTGCAGATTTCGCAACCCAGACAGCCCTGCTGGAAACTCGCCCGTCGCTGGCAGATCACAGATCTGGCGGTACAAATGGAACGCACCGGCTTCACAGGCTGGTATGTCCGAGTGATCCAGGAGGGCATGGTCGAACCGGGTGGGCGGCTGCAGCTCATGGAACGCCCCTGCCCTGAATGGACCATCGCGACCGCCAATCGGATCATGCACCATGAACGGAACAACCTGGCCGCAGCCGAACGCTTGAGCCTCTGCCCATTGCTCTCCGCAAGCTGGCAGCACACCTTGCGGCAACGGTGCCACAGCCAGGCGGGGCCTGACCCGCAGCATCGACGATTCGGCGCTACCCATTCTTCGTCATCATCATTCTGAGGAGGTTTCCATGACGCGTGTGTTTCTCTCCGCCTGTACACTGACCATCGGCGCCACCCTCGCCCTGAGTTCCTGGTGTGCCGCTGAAAATACGACCACCATCAATATTCTCTCCCCGCGCAATGGCGAGACGGTCTCAGACACCTTCGACATCAAATATGAAATTCTGAACGCGCCGGCGGGCAATCACGCGCACGTCTACCTCGACGGCACGTACCAGAAGGGCTTTAAAGGTACCTTTACCAGCGTGGCCAAGGGGGAACATACGATCACGGTCAAGATCGCCGACCACGATCATAAGGACGCCGGAACCGCGACGGATAGCATTACCGTGAAGGTGGGAGAGTAGGACCGGGGTGCGTCGCGAGAAAAGCGATCGGGGAGGCGGCCACGATATCGCCTCCCCGCCAATAGCCTCCCTGCCTACTGCCCACCCTGGGTCGATGCGCGCGTCGAACTGCCCTGCAGGTCCATATCCATCAAGACCGGACCATTCGGGTTCTTCACATCGAGCCGGATCGGCATCCGGTCCGCCACCAGCTTGACCATCGGCACAGCCACGATATGCGGCGCCTTTTCCGACGGATTGGAATAGAGCGCGATACGGACATTCTTCGGGCGTTGGCTCGGCGCCACCTGGGTCATCAATTCCGAGCCCATGAATCCCACCAACATTCCACTCCCATCGGCAAGCTTGTGAATCTCGTAGGCATTTTCCGCGGGCGCCACGCGAGCGACGGCGAGATCCGGGCTCTGCGTCACTAAGGCCAGGCCTAAGAGCTTCGGCACGATGAATCCAAACGTGCCCGTCGGCGCTTGCGAAAACATCACTTGGGCGGTCGAAGCCCCGAGTTCAGCCACCCCGTTCTTGGCGCGCATCTGACGTCGCAACTCCGCTTCATTGCCGAGCCCCTCAATGATCACCGCCGCCGGCGCGGCTTTTTGCACCGGCAACACCTCGGTCTTGCCGCCCCCGCGGGCGGCGTTGAGGGGAGACGGGGCCAGACCGATGAGCAGCAGGCCGACCAGGCTTGGAGCCACGAGGTAGCGGAGCGGGACGCGGGGAATCGATCGGACGATGAAGTGACACATGGATGCTGGTCCTCCTGATCAAGCGATGTGTGTGAACTCGGAGGATTCTAAGAAGCTGCCGGTGGAAAATCAAACAGGAAGGACGTGAACCGGACAGACCCGGCGACACGCGACGGAGCCGTTCCCCCCTTCGCCCGACCGCTGCTCACGGATAAAAACTGATCCGTCGCCCGGCAATCGCCTGCGCCACAGACGTGAGAATCTGCTCCCGATCCGCCGGTTTCTCCAAACACTCCACCACACCCTGTTTGCGCAGCGAACTGGCCAGCTGCTCATCGTGGTACCCCGTCAACACGATGACCGGGAGGGAGGGGTATTGAGCGCGGAAATAGGTAATGGCCTCGACCCCGTTGATACGCGGCATCCGGATATCGCAAATGATGACATCGACCATCAACGGATTGTCGCCACTGTTCAAGACCTCGACCGCCCTCCCACCGTCCTCCGCCTCCTCGACGTCGTATCCCGCCTGTGCCAGCGTCATGCGGAGCAGGCTGCGAATGGAATCCTCATCGTCCACCACCAGTACCCGCCCCAGACAGACCTTCTCGTCTGCAACCAATCCGAACGGCCATGCCATTCCCATGGTGACCTCCCCTCGCCCTTCGCAGCGGGTTTCCTCTACACCATTCAATCGTGAAAGGAATGCAAGGAGAACGCCTGCAGCGCAGGCCTCATAAGGTCACGCCAAATCGCCTGGTTCACCATGGATGGATGACCAGGCATCCGGGGATCGATGAACGCGGGTGGTGGAAGCCCACCACCGGCGGTGCAAAAGCACCATCATTCTGTGGAGATGACATTGCGGGCACAAAGAGGCTGTTCGCACGATCCGTCGTTCGTGAAACGTCGCTGCTCTCTCGTCCGCAGAGGTACGTTTCACGTTTCACCTTTCACGTTTTACGCTTCACGGGCCACACTCGACTCACGTTCAAGCAACATCCGTTTGCGCTCCACACCCCAGCGATAGCCCGAGAGGCCACCATCGTTGCGCACGACTCGATGACAGGGAATGGCGACCGCCAATGGATTCGCCCCGCAAGCCCGCCCGACCGCTCGCATGGACTTGGGCGAACCGATGCGAGTCGCGATCTCGGCATACGTCGCCGTCGAGCCCGCGGGAATCCGCTGCAAGGCCTGCCACACTAGCTGCTGGAACGCCGTGCCCCGGATATCGAGCGGAAGGTTCAACCCTCGCCCCGGAGCTTCCACGAAGCCGACCACGGTTGAGACCAGGCCCTCAAATGCGGCATCCCCACCGATGAGGTTCGCCCGGGGGAACCGGTCCTGAAGATCCCGCGTCAACGCATCCGGATCCTCGCCCAGGAGAATGGCGCAGACCCCGCGCTCACTTTGAGCCACCAGAATCGCCCCCAATGAACACTGTCCCACCGCAAACCGGATCTCGGTCTGTGCACCCCCGGCCCGGTAGCGTGACGGGGTCATACCCAGAAGGGCATTCGACGTTTCGTAGAAGCGCCCGGAAGAATTGAACCCGGCCTCATAGAGCGCCTCCGTCACCGGACGATCATGCGCTAATTCAAACCGTACCCGTGTTGCGCGGTGTGCAGCGGCATATCCCCGCGGTGTCAGGCCCGTGACGGAGGTAAAGACCCGACGAAAATGGGACGGACTCATCCTCGCGCGTTGCGCCAACTCGTCGAGAGACGGCAGGTGCCCGGCCTGCTCAATATACCGGCAGATGGCGACCACCAATCCCGCTTGCCGATCAAGCGACGAGGGCTGATCAGGCCGGCAACGCTTGCACGGACGGAACCCGGCCTGTTCGGCATCCGCGCGGGTCGCGTGAAACCGGACATTCTCCCGCAGAGGCTGACGCGCCGCACAGGAAGGACGGCAATACACCCCGGTCGTCTTGACGGAATAGTAGAAGGTGCCGTCCGCGGCAGGATCGCGGGTCAGGATGGCCGCCCAACGCGAGTCCTGCCTGATGGTCCGGTTGATCCGTCGCGAAGTCGAGGCCGAGGAGGTCATAGGCACTCCGTTCACCTTGGCATGAGTCCCTACAGGGTAACAGGCAAGAACCCGCGCAACACTCCGAATCCTGCTGTCGAATTCGAGAAGAGCCCGGCTCCGCCTATTTTGTTTCGACGGCCGTGCCGTACACCTGCGTGCAGGCTCGCGAGAACAAAATGAAATACTGGAAATAGCCGTCGACCGTGACTTCGACCAGCGCATCCGCCAAGGGTTTCGTGCGAAGCGCATCCTCGACCGCATTTCTCATCTCATTGCCACCCGTCACCGGAATGAGGCCCAGCAGGTGATAGACACAATCCTGCCCGCGCACCTTGCCCAGTTCGGCATATCCGCCAGGAGCCAGCGGCTTGGTCGAAGGCGCGATGCCGCCTGGATGATGCATGCAGCCGGTGGTGAACGTCGCCGCCAACAGCACTGCACAAGTCCAGCCCCGGACCTGCCATTGCTTCGAAAGTCGTCTCGTCATCACGTGTCATTCCTTTCGTGTGCGCGGCCGCCACTGGCCACGCAATGTGATACCCACGTTGGGAGCACCATGGTTGTGATGTCTCTGAGGATCGGTACTGAGAGTGACCGGGCAGAGCAAACTATAAGAACGTGAATCGACATCTTGCACGTCTGCCGGAGCATCCTCAACCCTAAAACGCACGCGGCCAAGTGGATGACTGAATGTGCGACAGACAGCGAGCACCCCAGGTGAAACGGCGAACGCAAAGATGGACTGCCGAATCAGCGGAACTCACGCCGGAGAAAAAGCAGCGGGCTAATGAATTCAGGAGCACTAGCGGGGATTACAGGAATGCCGAATTTGTATGGTGAGTCGGCTGGGATTCGAACCCAGGACCCTCGCCTTAAAAGTTCGTTAAGTAGTATTTCTATAGCGGCTTGATCTCGCGAAGGTTTCCCCGGTTTTATCGACGAATCAAGATGTTAGGTCGCTTCCATCGATTCCACGATTTCTACTGAATGGAGTCCTTTTCAAAACTTTTTAGCACAAATTTAGCACACGCATATGGGGTGAACCCCTTCGCTGAGACAGTTTCCATCATTATGCTTCCCATGCTTATGCTGTTGAGAACGCTGAGCTTGGCTCGCGGAATCAATCAAATCCTTACATCCTTCTGTCTCAGCTCTCGCCCCTGGAACGCAAGTATCTCGGAATCTCACTACGAAGTGATTGCACCTTAAACCCTTGCGAATCTAGCTCATATTCTATTGTCCCATTCACCCGGGCCGCAACATGGTTGATGAATTCTTGAGCCGACTCTCGGAGCAACCCAAACCATCTTCCTTCAATAGCTTCTCTGACCCAAAGCTGCTCCAAGCATAATTTCTCTCGAACACATTCTGATCGTACCGAAGCCGATTCTAACCTGCGATAGGCGTCATAAAGCAACGTAGCAGCGGGCATTTCACGAACCTCTTGTACCTTGCTACCATTTTGGATCTCTTCCAATCCAACATAACGTCCGATCCCAAAAGCTCCGACCTCAAATTGCAATCGAGATATTATCTTAGAGAGACCCATAGGCACAGAATCTAAGCTGGAGGGGAGGCCTCGCTCAAACTTAAGACTTATCTTTCGACTGCTCTTAGCCCTAGGTTGCCGCGTCCAGGAGAATATTTCTTCAGGAATATCTATGTTCTCCGGATCATCTAGACTTCCATTCTCAAATTCCCTTCCCCATAGATTTGTATCGGAACTGAAGCGAGCATCTGTCCCTTTCCATCCTCCGCTGCATAATAAGCATTTCCTCTTTTCTTCCCTCGTTATAGTACTCTCCTCGAAAGGAGAGCCAAAAACACCTGCAAACTGCAAACTTTCTAATGCACCATTGAATCGGCGAAGGCTATTTTGCGTTACATTTGACGAATGCAACAGCACATCAATTTTTTCGCGGCACGCAACTTCCACTGCAACTTTTGCCATTAATGGCCTGCTTAAGGATGCACAGATCGGATGACCCCCCAGATAGTAACCCTGAGCTGGTATAGATGGCGCCACATATTCAGCGACAAACTCCTCACGTTTGTCGATCACGAGCGATTCTGCACCGAAATTTGAGCAAATCTCTCTAACAACGGAAAGGTCTAGATCACCGCCAAGGTCAATTGTTAGAGCGAATAGCTTCCCTATAGATTGCTTAGAAAGCCACCACAAAAGGAAACTGCCATCCAGGCCACCACTGTAAAGTAGTAGCACTTTAGAATGCGGCAAGAGCGTTCGCTGCAACTCCTCCAGGCTTTTTATCTTCACACCTTTCATCTCCCTGAACAAGTTGCTGGATAATGTAATTGGTTTGATGGAATAAAATACTTACTTTATCCAACGTAAGTGGGCGAAGAATTCCTCTAATGGCTTGGCTGGCAGCAACAGAATCAGCAGTTTGCTCTCTTAGCAAGATGTTGCGTATTCTAATGTCCACGTCCATAGCTGAAATCTTCTGTATCCATCTACCATCATCACCAAAATCTTGTTTGGAGTGAAGCAGGGCCCCCACACAATGCCCTACTGCCAAGTCAAAGAAGCTGTGGTCCATCATACTTTTGGCCGCTATAACCTCCTCAAGAGAAACTGAGAATCTTCTTTTCTTAAAGGAGACAGTGAAAAAATCTTCGGTGGATGTACTCTCATTAAGATGTTTAACCTCACTTACTTCCCAATATGCTGGCAGGGCAACTTTATTTGCCTGCGATGGTTCTAACTCAGCGATCAAGTCGGCCAAAAGTGGCAATGACTGGGAAAGGAATCCTTCAATATACCCGCACCAGAAATGACATAGTTTGTGAGTCTTTTCTAAATCATTCTCAAGGGTCAAAAAGCTATTTGTAATTTTGATCTTCCATGATGATGGCACGTCTTCGACAAGACACATTTCTCCCCAGCCACCCGTCCTATCCCAAAAGTCCCACAGCGCAATAAATACCTGTGGAGATGCTGGAACATACTTCTTGGGTCTCAACGTCTGATTGATGAGGTCCCCTGCTGCAGTGGAGCCCGCATTGACGCCTACCTTCTGAAGAAGTTGTGGGGTGAGTTCCAAGAGGATGGGAAGTAGAGTCTCAGTCCGAAGTATCACGTGTCTGACATTTGCTCGTTTTAAAACTCCATGCTCTGGATTCAACGACAAACCTGGGATGACAGACGACAGTTTTTCTCTGACGGCCTTAAAGAAAGGGTGAGAGGCATAATTTTGGACGAGATTAAAAAGCGAGCCAAATGTTTCAGCAGTAAAAAGCAAAAAGTTCTCAACCTTATTGATACGTTCTTGTGTGGTTGAATCAATCTCCTCATATACTCTGCCCAATTCTGATACCCCGAATACGGTATATTCCATTGACGGGCGTAAACTTGCGTCCGTGAATACTTTGGGAAGGTCCGTTGAAACTTTTGAGACTAGGTCCAATACTGAGTCAAACAGCTGGGGAGTATGCCGAGTCTGAAGCAACAACCTAAAGTCTGATACTTTTTGGAATTTGCTATCATCCTCCCGCAACTTGACCGGCAGGAGAATTTTCTCGTCGGCCAGATAAATCAAAATACGTATTTTTTGAGGGTCCATCCTGTGAAGGTTATAGGCTGTTTCATACTCGAGCTCCGTAATTGATTTCCCATCATAGTCCGGAAGTATTGTCCCATACCGGTGTCCAATGATTCCGAGATAGACTTGGCAGTTCTTTAAGTCAGAGATTGATTTATCGACCGCGTTTCTATCACTAGTGCCCATAATTTCCATAGAGATCTTGTGATAGTCACTCATTCTATCTAGATGCTTAAGTATGGCCTCTCTGTATTCAACCAGGTCACGATATGTTCCACTAACGAACACCCTTACCATTTTAACTCCTTTGTGAGTGTTCCATTGGGGAACCACTTTCCAATGTTTGCATCGCCTGCACTCGAACTCTTATGCAGAATGTCAAGAATCCGGCAGCCATCCACGCCAAAAACCAAACCCATGCCTTTAAGGGCAGCTGGATCATTAAGATAAGGCAGGCTGAAATCCCTGTTGTTCCAACAAGCTTTCCAAATGGCACAAGGAAAGGGCGATGCAATGTAGGCTTCTGGATTCTCAGAGCGATGAGATCAAGGCATACGATGCAGTACCCAAACAACACTGAGAGACAATATATTTCTACGGCCTCACGGGTGGAAAACCCGAGTATAAGAAATGCTAATAAAACAATCCCTGTCACGTAGGTTGTGACAGCCAAAGACACGGCAGGTTTCTCATTGGGCGAATTATCAGAGCATTCGTTAGCCATGGCATATCCCAAACGACTTTGCCTCAATAGCGTAGTCAGCAATACGCATGAGAAAGCTGACACTATGCCAATTCCAATACACTGCGCGGCCCATGGCTGCCCGATTAGAGTAACTGCTTTCGAAAGGGACGCACCCAATTCGATCTCGTCGGAACGCAACATGCCTGTCAAGCCCAAGCCCACTAGCAAATACATCAGTGTCGCGATGATAAGAGCATTTTTGATTGCGTATGGAATATCTTTTTGTGGCGCAATCGAATCTTGAGCCATTGCCGCTGCTGTTTCAAAGCCGGTAAAGGCATAAAATAGAGTTGCGGTGGCCGCAAGTACAAGGTTGACGTGTTGGAATGGTGAATATTCTGATGGCAATACAGGCCACCAATTGGATGGGTTCACGTGTTGAAACGCCAATGAAATGAAACCGAAGGCAATGGCGACATTGACACTCAATAAAACAGTTGCAAGACGTCGACTCCAGCGCAGTTCACGGCTTGCCAGGGCTATCATCAGCACAGCAATCGCGATAGCTAACCAATTTGAGCCTGATAGTGAGGCATGAAAGAGCTCTTTTAACTGAATATCGTAGCTGGAGAACAGGTTGTTCACATAGTCGGCCCAGCCAACAGCTAAAGCTATCATGCCGAATGGCGCGTAGAGACTCCACCCTGTCATGAAGGCAGGGAAATCTCCCATGGCATGCTTAGTGTACGTGTAGGCAGTTCCTGCGTGTGGATATATAGTCGATAGCTCCGCGTAACAAAGAGCAATGGGAAATGCAATCATTGCAGCAAGTAATATAGCTATGCTAACGCCTGGACCAACCCCAGGATGGCCCTCTGCAGTTGCCGCGGTGTCTCCAATGACAATAAAGATTCCGGCTCCGATTATTGAACCCAAGGCTAGAACTGTGAGGTCGTATCGATCTAGGACGGCATGAGGGTCGCTCGCGGCAGTGCCCCTATGTTTCAATTTCTGACCTCCCAAAGCCGCGCTAAGGTTAGTATTCAAGGACCGGGGCCATACTTAGTTGGGGTTCACCTATTTTTATAGGTGCAAAAATGCAGCCACTTTTTCGCCCCATTCTCTTGCAGGAAAAAGCTTCGGTTTTGATGGGGTTCCTTTCAGCGGTGTACCGAAAAGGATACGGCTATATCCTTTTAGATACGCATGCACGGCCGTTGGTCGGCGTCAGTGATTATGCAACCATTTTCGATTACGTGAAAGTGCGCTGTTCTTGTGGAGAGAGGGCCCCGGAAATTCGGACAGTGTGCTAAGTGGTAGCCTGGCTTCACCCACACCACCGAGCGGTGGTAGACGAGAGGAGCGAGGCAATGAAACGAACGAGACGAAATCACGGGGCGACGTTTAAGGCGCAAGTGGCCTTGGCTGCGCTCAAAGGCGACAAGACGCTCACTGAACTAGCCGAGCAATTTCGCGTCCATCCCACCCAGATCACCGACTGGAAGCAACAATTGCTGGCGCGCGCGGCGGAAGCGTTTGGCGGGACTACACCGACGGCGGACACGCCGGATCTCAAAACGCTTCACGCGAAGATCGGCCAACTGGCGCTGGAGAATGATTTTTTAGAAGGCGCTCTCACCAAGGCGGGCTTGCTGAGCGCAAAGCGATGATCGACCGAACTCACGCCCTGTCAGTCGTTCGACAATGTCAGCTGCTGAAGCTGGCCCGGTCCACCGCGTACTACCAACCAACACCGGTGTTGGCAGCGGAATTGGCCTTGATGCGCCGCATTGACGAGCTGCATCTGCAGTATCCGTTTGCCGGCGCCCGCATGCTGCGCGATCTCTTGCGGCAAGCGGGCCAGGCCATTGGAAGGCGACATGTGGCGACCTTGATGCGACACATGGGTCTGGAGGCCCTGTATCGCAAGCCGCATTTCAGCCGCCGACATCCGGCCCACACGATCTATCCGTATCTCCTCCGCGATCTGACGATCCGTCGTTCCAATCACGTCTGGGCGGCGGATATCACCTACATTCCGATGGCGCGGGGCTTCGTGTATCTGTTCGCCGTGCTCGACTGGGCCAGTCGCCGGGTGTTGGCGTGGCGGCGACGTCACCCCCGTCTTGAGTAGCGCCGCGATTTAGAGTCCAATCCCCCACGAG